>CAZINF010000032.1:0-25819 GCA_964540555.1 uncultured Syntrophus sp.
TAGCTCCCCTTATTTTTCTTGGCCAGCAGTCCCTCGATTATCGAGTCTCCTCTCATGCACATTATCTCAACCATGTATCCGTTGGCCCTAGCGTCGAGTAGCCGCGCACCTCACGGTGCGGAGTCCTCACAGAAGCCCGCCTGCGGATTTCCCGCATCCGGCTCTTCAAACAGGTTCACATACCTGCGGCATAAATCCAAGAGTAACCTTTCACTATCCTGGGTCTTGGTAAAGGTCCGCGGAAAAATACCGGTCGGTGCGCCCGTCCAGTCTGTTTCCGAGGAGGTTATCATCCACTCCGCTGATTTCCTCGCGAACGATTCGGCGATTCGGGCAAAGGCATCGATCAGCGGCGGATCAAAGCGGCTGCCGCAGTTTTCCATCAGGATCCACATGGTCGTCTCCAAGGTAAACGGTTCCTTGTAGGGACGCTAGGAGGTCAGGGCGTCAAAGACATCGGCCATGGAAAATATCCTGGCGTTGATTGGAATATCATGCCCCTTGAGGCCGACTTCATAACCGCTGCCATCGAATTTCTCGTGATGATACCGGACGACATCCGCGGCATCCTTCAGCCAGCCGTAATGCCCAACGATGTCGACACCATGGTGCACATGGGTCTTCATGATCGACATCTCTTCTTCGGTGAGTTTCCCCGGCTTAAGGTGATCAGAACGGGCAGAAGAATCCACGCCAAAAGCAGCCTTATGATCAATTTCCTGTGAATATGTATGGCAATGACTCACACCGGATCGCAGGGTCTTTGAGAAACAAAATATCCCGGATTGTCTCCCGAGAGGATAAACGCTATAATTCTAAATCAATAGGTTCATTAGCGCAATCCAATTCCACGGACGATCGCGTTGATAACCGCCTTCCTGCACCCCTCTCTCAATCCCTGCGCCCGACTGCAGCTTGCATGGTCAAGATTGACACTTGACCGACTTTTGCAAAGGGTATCAAGGTTCCTGGTTTTCCTTATCCTCAACCCCGCCGCCTGTGTCGGTCCCGACGTGATCATGACCTCCATGCATCACCTGCTGCTGTCCTCCACCGATCTGCCTGTGGTCATGATCCGTCTGTACAGTTTTGTGAACGCGTTCCCGATGGATATCCGCCATGTGGTGTGGTCCGCCTCCTGCGGCAAACATGCCAAAAAACATGACGGCCATCATGACCAGTCCAATTCCGAGCATCATATAAACCTCCTTATTGTGGTTTAAAGTGTAAGAGATACCGATTGCCAGGCAGACTCACGTCCCCTGGCAATCGCCCTATTAGACATACCGGACTATTGAATCAGTCCATTGGACGTATTAATCCTGTCATGGAGAGCTTGCATGTCCGCGACGGTCAGACCGGATCTGTTCATGGCCGACCCCATGAACGCCGTCATTGCGCTTGCCAGTCCGCTTGTCCCTGCGCCGGATGAGAGCGGGTTGTTGCCTGTCCCCATCATCCCCCCCATGCCGCCCATCAATATTTGAGCGTTCCCCATCATGCCGTTCATGAAGCCATCCGAGGCATCGTTCATCATTGCGGTGATGATGCCCGAAGAGAGCGGCATCCCGATGCTGTTTGCATACTGCGACATGGCGGCCAACATTATCCCATAGTTGCGCATGTCTTGCGTTGCTCCGCTTCCCGATCCGGGGGTCAACGGATTCATCGGATGGGTGTAAAGTATGTCACTGACTGAAAAATAATTCCCCATCGCCGTGTTCGCCGCCGCGATGTTCGCAGCGGTCATACCGCCGCTCATCGATTGCGCCCTCGCCTGGGCCATCGAGGTAAGAGGCGTTATCTGCACCCCGCTCATTACCGCGCCGGCATTGGCGTGAGGCATCACGCTCGTCATCACATCGCCGGACTGCATGGTCATAGAGGCGCCGGTCGCCTCATCCGTATATGTCCCTCCGCTCATCCTCAACATGACAGGACCCGAGTAAGCGCCGATGGGAAGGGTGAAATTCCCCTGAGCGTTCGTAGTTCCGGTTCCGATCTGCGCACCCATCATCCCGTTGCCAATGGCAAACGCCGTTACGGTCGCGCCATTGACGGGTCCTTTTACCGCCGTTCCCGAAATCGCGCCATCTGCACTGGAAGTTGCCCCGTCACCGCCCCCGCTTCCCCCGCCGCAACCGAAGAGTAGTAACGAGGAAGCGATCGCCAGGATTAAAACCAGGATTGGCCATGCACTTGTAGATTTTTTCATTTTAATCTCCTTTACAATGAATGGCGCCGCCACACACGGATACCTTCTAAAACCTGTGCCGCAGTAACGGATTTATGCCGCCATCAGAACTCCATCCGAAAGCCGCAGAATCCTCCCGGCATACTGGGCGCACTCGTGATTATGTGTGACCATGATGATGGTCATGCCGTCGGAATTCAGTTCTTTAAGGAGGTTCATCACCTCCCGGGTGGTTTTCGTATCCAGATTCCCGGTGGGCTCATCGGCCAGGAGGATGGGGGGCTTGTTCACCAGCGCCCGGGCAATGGCCACCCGTTCCTGCTCCCCGCCGGAGATCTGGCTCGGGAGTCTATCGCCCTTCGCGGCCAGCCCCACCCTGCCAAGAGCACCTTCGGCCATGGCCCACTTTTCCCTTTCCTTGATTTTTACCGGGGTCAGCGGGAGCATGACGTTTTCCCGCACGGTGAGGTAGGGGATCAGATGGAAGCTCTGGAAGACAAAGCCCAGATAGTTCCTGCGAAAGTCGGCCCTTTCTTCCTGACCGAGGGCATAGACGTCGATCTTGTCCACCCAGTACTTTCCATCGGCGGGGCTGTTGAGCGCCCCCATAACGGTCAGAAGCGTTGACTTTCCCGACCCCGATTCGCCCATGATCGCGATCAATTCTCCGGATGCAATGCCGAAGTTGATGCCGCGAACGGCCAGGACCGCCGCCTCTCCTTCGCCGTATTGTTTTGTCAAGTTGTCGACCTGAATGTAGCTCATGATATTCTCCTAAAGGGCCCGAAGCGCGTCGCAGGGGTCAAGACGCGCAGCCACGCGCGCCGGATAGAAACTCGCCGCAAGGCCGAGAACGATGGCGAGGGCCAAGGCCGACCCGGCCAGCCAGGGGTCGAAGGGGACGGCAATGCCGTGACCGGCATGGCCGCCTTCGGCGACAAAGAAAAGGAGGGCGATCTTCGTCGCCCCAATACCTATGAGGTAGCCCAGCACACCGGCCAGAACCGAAACGATCCCCGCCTCCAGCAGAATGATCTTCATGATATGGCTGCTCCTAAAGCCGATGGCCCGGAAGATGCCGATCTCGGCGGTCCTCTCCCGCACGCTTCCCATCATGGTCACCAGCACGACCAGCGCGCCCACCAGGGCCATGATTGCCGAAAGGCCGTAGGCAGCCTTGCGAAAATGGTTCAGCGTCTCCATCCGACCCTCCACCACCTGTTTGATCGCCATCACATTGGCCCCGGGAAGGATTTCGGAGATCTGCCTCACCATCTCCTCGATAGGGCAGCCGGCGCACAAGGCGGCCACTTCAGCCAGGGATATCCGCCCTTCCTTGTGCAGGATGGATTGAGCGGTCGCCAGGTGGGTGAAGAGGATGTGGTCATCCTGGGAACCTGTCGCATCGAGGATCCCCGAAACCACAAGGTTCCGTCCGTTCATGGCCACTGTCTTCCCCACGTCGAGCCCCAAGACCCGTGCGGCTTCCGCCCCGGCCAGGACCCCCTCCCGCTCCTGGTCCGGAAGGCCCCCCTGGAACTTCCACCAGGGCCGGAGTTGGTAGATGACCTTGAAATCCATCCCGGCCAGGAGCGCCTTGCGGCTCCCCATCTCGACGGCCCCCAGGAGCATCGGCCCCACGGCGGCCACGTTTTGGGCGTTTTCGATCTCCCGGATCTTCGCCAGTTCCTCCTCGTGTATCTCCTTCATATCGAAGAGAACCCCTCCCAGGGAAAGCCCGCCATAGCTCATGGAGAGATTTTCCGTCTTGGGAACAATGAGGATGTTGGCCCCGTACTCCTCTAACTTGCTGTTGATGTTCTGGGTGAGGGCTTCCACCAGGCTGATGAAAACCACCACCGCCGAGACGCCGATCGTCAAGCCGATGAGGACGAAAGCCGCTTTGGACTTGCGCCTTTTCAGATTCCGCAGGGCGATATCCCCCAGGTTCATTTTCCGCCTCCCTTTCCGAAGGCGAAGTATTCTTCCCCTTTCAAAATATCTTTCACCTGGAAGACGACATTATCCCCCCGGATTGTCCGAGCGAGCGGGGCCGGATTGCATCCCCCCTGCACCTCGTTGATCCGGACCGAGGAGAAGCGGCGCCCGCAATTGCGGCAGATCATGAAATCCCCCTTTTGGGCGTAGCCTTTCCCCTCACGCCAGCAGACGTCACAGGCGTCAAAAGCCGCCCGTATCACACCATCGGAGCTCTTGAGGACAAAGTATTTGATGGTCATGCCGTTGCCCGCAGGGTGGGTGTAATACCGCGCATCCCCGTTCTGGAAAGTCTTCACAGGGTAAATGACCTCCACGGCCGGTTTGGCCGCTGCAGCCCCTTGGGTCGCCGACAAGGAAACGAGCATACCCGAAAGCGCCAGGACGCCGGCGACAACCGACATCGCCCGCCGCGAACATATCCTGGGCCTAGCTTTTTGTTCCGTCATAACACCTCCTTAATTATCAATCACGTTGCCGTCCTGGTAGCTATAGGACCGGACCACCCTTCCGCCTTTTTCGATATCCACCTGGACATGGCATCCGTAATCGGTCACCTGCGCCGCCACGTCTTTTTCGGCAGGGTTGGTTTTCCGATAGGCAGCGAGCGCCGCGGCGCTCGCCTCGCTTTTCAACTGTGGATCAAGAGGACCGGCGGCCGCCTGTTTTCCGCCGCATCCGCCCCCGCCTCTACCGCCACATCCGCCTGCGCCTGCGAGCCTGCCCGAACCACAGCACGATCCCTGCCCTTGGGAAGAGACCTGAGAAAGGCTGACGTTTTTATTAAGGGTGATCTTTGCACCCCGCCTATCCTGGGCAAGCCAGGCGCCGAAGTATTCATCAGGGTCCGCACCGGCGGGGGTCTTTGTTTTTTTTACCTCCTGACGAAGGAGGAGATTTCGGACATGCGCGGACAGATATTCTTCGGAAATGCCGTCTTCCCTGAGACTGGCCTGGAAATTTTCCCAGTTTCCATATATCTCCCTGCCGATGTTCTGCATCTCCTGAAGAACCTGGTCGTCAGCGATTTTTATATTCATCCGCCGCGCCTCCTGCGCGACCAACCGCTCTGCTATCATCCGTTCCAGAATGTCACGTTCGAGATCTCTCAGGTACGCACTCCCCCGCTCGCCGGCAAACAGCTCTTTCCCGTATTCTTTTTCCATCATCAGTCTGGTGATCCTGAACCTTTCCCTTGCCTCGGACCAAGGAATCTGCTCTCCATTAATCTGCGCCGCAGGCCGCCTCAGGAGTGAATCCCAGGAAAATTCCCACGCGTTTGTCTCGCCCAGCAGGTAGACCGCTCCTGAAAGCAAAAAAATCACCGCAGCCACACCGGAATACAACAGGCGCTTCCTGTTCCTGGACCTAATGTCTGAACTGCACTCGGAACAATACACCTCACCCTTACCCGCATTTTCTTTTCCGCAATGACCACATATTTTATTAACCACGCTGATCTCTCCTTTCCATTCACTGGCCCTCTTATTTAGCAACAGCCGTGCCGTCGGAAAAAGTGCCGCGGTTTTCCAGGATAACTATTCTTTATATCAGGTTATTTAAAATTTCCCTGCACCTATCCGGAACCCGTTGGAGGGTCTTATGGTGCGGATTATTTTCCCATTATTGACTGCTCAACCGGGGACATGGGAACATTTTAAGCAATGACCACGCCGGATCCGTCCCCTTACAGATCCAAAACCAACGTGCAAAAAACCCTTGACAACACTGTTTAATTATCGCTAATCCCAAGATCATCCAGGCATGTCATTTGATGAGGGAAGTCCTCACGGAACAAATCCAGGAAAAAGGACGGATCGTTTCCATCCTGACAAACAAGTGAGCCGGATTGGCCCATAGGAGGAATTAAGGATGTCAAAGCTCAGCACAACTCAGATAGAATACTTAAAAAATACATTTCAGGACCGCGTGACATTCGATGACGTGGAACGGATGCTCTACGGCCACGATATTGCCGCCATGCCGAGCCTTATCAAGCCTCTCATCGGCAATACCATCCCTGATGCCGTGGTGCAGCCGGTAAATGAAGAGGAACTTAAGAAGCTGACATCCTGGGCCGCCGGTCACATGATCCCTCTTACCCCGCGGGGCAAGGCCTCTTCGGGCTACGGCGGAGTCCTGCCTGTGGATCAGGGCATCGTGGTGGATTTCTACCGCCTGAAAAAAGTCCTCTCGATCAACAAGGAGACGATGACTGCGACCGTCCAGCCGGGGATCGTATGGGAAGCGCTCGACCGTGAGCTGAAGAAGAGGGGACTGACGCTGCTGACATACCCCTCGAGTTACCCGGGCTCAACGGTGGGCGGCTGGCTCGCCCAGGGAGGAGCGGGCTTCGGGTCGTATGAAGCGGGCTGGTTCCGTGACACGGTCCTTTCCGCGCGCGTCGTCCTGGCGGACAGCACCGTACAGGTGTTCGAAGGCAAGGACCTCGATATGATCAGCGAGGCGGAGGGCATCACCGGCCTCATCAGCGAGATCACCCTCCGGGTTCAGCCCGATGAGGCGATGGACCTGATCTCCATCGGCTGCTCGAACGCCCACGACCTGCAAAAGATGATGGAGATGATGCACGAGGAGGACCTCCCGATCTGGTCGCTCGTCTTCATCAACCCGAGGATGGCGGAAATGAAGAATCAGGCCCCGCTGATGGAGCACATGGGCCACCCCGCAGAGGAACGGGTGCTTCTCCCCGCGTCTTTCATCACCACGCTCACCTTCCGAACAAACGATCGGGAGAAAGTCATGGAAGGCCTGAAGCGGATCGTCAAGCGCTGCGGGGCGGAGATCCTGAGCGACAAAATCGCTCAACACGAATGGAAGCACCGCTTCAAACTCATGGTCGTCAAACGGCTGGGGCCGAGCCTCGTGCCCGCCGAGGTGGTGATCCCCCTTTCCTCTTTCGGCGACTTCATGACCCGGGTGGAAAAGACCATCCGGCAGCCCGTCGTCAAGGAAGGGGTGATGATCCGGCATTCACCCTCCGGCAAGCCGGAGGTGGTGATCCTCGGGTTCATTCCCGGCGACGAGCGGACCTTCAACTATAACTTCGTCTTCGGTCTGTCTCTCTCCATGATGAGACTGGCGGAGAAACACGGCGGCCGGGCCTATGCCACGGGGCTCTACTTCACACCCAAGGCCGGGGACGTGCTCGGGAAAGAGCGTCTCGCCAGGCTCACGACATTTAAAAAACAGGTGGACCCCAAGGGCATCATGAATCCCGGGAAGGTGCTCGGAGGGAGGCTCATCGGGACGGCCGTAAGACTCGGGAGCCTGCTTGAACCGCTCATCAGGCCCTTCGGCAACGCGGTTTTCACCAAAGTGGGAGAGAGACCGACGACGGCTTCGCGGGACATCCCCGCGGATGTGGCCTGGTATGCCCACAGCTGTTCCCAGTGCGGCTATTGCGTGGACGAGTGCGATCAGTTCTACGGCAGAGGCTGGGAGAGCCAGAGCCCCCGAGGCAAGTGGTACTGGCTGCGCGAGTATATGAAGGGCAACCAGGAGTGGAGCCAGAAAGTGGTGGACACCTTCCTCGTCTGCACCACGTGCGAGCTCTGCAATATCCGCTGCTCCGCAGCCCTTCCCATCGAGCCTTCCTGGATGAAGCTCAGAGGCAAGCTCATCCACGAGGAGAAGAAGATGACCTTCCCGCCCTTCGAGATGATGGCCGAGGCCAACCTGAAGGAGGGGAACATCTGGGCCGGCTACCGTAAGGACCGTTCGGCGTGGTTCCCCGAGGACCTGAAGGAAAAGCACGGCCCCGGAAAGAAGGCCAAGGCCGCCTACTTTGCCGGCTGCACCGCGAGCTATGTGGAACCGGACATCGGCATGGCGAGCGTACGGCTCCTGGATGCGGCAGGGGTGGATTTCACCTATGTGGGGAATCGCGAGAACTGCTGCGGCACGCCCATGCTCGTGGCGGGAAAGTGGGAGGTGTTCGAGGAGATCATGCACCGAAACATCCGGGCCATCAAGGATGCGGGCGCCGAAAGCGTGATCACCTCATGCCCGGCATGCGACATGATGTGGCGGCATGTATACCCCGTCTGGGCCAAAAAGCTCGGCATCGACTATGATATCACCTCCAGGCACTACAGCGAGGTCCTTTCGGAGAAGATCAAAAAGGGCGAGTTCGTCTTCCCGGACACCGGCAAGGCGCCGGTCACCGTGACCTGGCACGACTCGTGTCACATGGGTCGCGTCTCGGGCATCTACGAGCCTCCTCGGGACCTCATCAAGGCCATTCCCCATGTGAAGTTCGTCGAGATGGACCACAACCGCCAGGAGGCCCACTGCTGCGGCTCTGTGCTCACCCTTATCAAGGACCCGCCTGTGGCTGCCGACATCGGAGAGATGCGCCTGAATGAAGCCCTGGAGGCAGGCGCGAGCACGGTGCTGGCCCTTTGCCCCTGCTGCGAATTCCAGCTCCGGGTGAGCGCGGACAAGAAAAAGATGCCCCTGGAGGTCATCGATCTGGCGCATTTCGCCGCATCGGCCCTGGGCTACGACTTCCCCGACCCCAACCCCGAGGTCAAGCGGCAGTGGGCCGTGTTCGAGGCCATGATCGCGCTGATGACGCCGCAGGGGTTTGCGAACCTGATGTCCACGATGTGGCCCGAGATGATCAATGCCATGCCCTTTGGCATGGGGCCCATGATGCGGGTGATGGGGAAGATCCCCGGTGCGCTCAGCCTCATGAAACCGATGTTCCCGATCCTCTTCCCGAGGCTGCTCCCGATGATGATGCCCAAGGTCATGCCGACAATGCTCCAGAGGGTGGCCGACCGAGTCCCCATGCCCGACTATATGCTGGAACAGATGCCGGTTCTCATGCCCAAAGTCATGGATAGCCTCATGCCCCACATGATCGGCGATGTCGTTCCCCTGGTGACCCAGCCGATGATCGACTACCTGCAGGGGAAACAGGCATAACCCTGTCGTATTTTTTAACAAACAGTGGCGGTTCGGTCTCCCCGGTCCGCCTCTGTTTATCATCTACCCCGCTCATCTCAGTTCGAATTCGAAGGTGCTGACAACTCTGATCTTTTTCCCCGGAGTGCTTGTCGGGCTGTAGGGGGCCGACTCATCATTCCCATCACTGCCGAAAATCTGGATGGCCCCCTGGTTTGCGGATCGAATCTTTCCGACCTGCGCACCGGAATCAGAGGCAAACTGCTGAGCCGTCATGCGCGCGTTCTTTGTCGCGTCGGCAAGAAGCTGAGGTCTGAGGGCATTAAACGTCGTGATGATGTAACGAGGATTGGCCGTCCCCCCTTCCTGCTGGCCATCCAGGACAATACCGGATTTAAGCAGCTCCTCGGTTGCCCCCACCGCCTTGGTGACCAGGTCGACGTTTTTTGTCGAGACAAGCAAAGCGTTCGTCACGACATAGCGAAACCTCTCACCCGCCTGTGTTTGACTGTACTCGCGGGCGAGTTTATCGATCGTACGGGTCGGTTCACGCCCAATCTCCTCGTCTTTGAATCCCTGATTTTTGAGGAATGCGACCGCAACCTCCCGGTCGGAACTTATCTTGGAATGGGCGTCTTTAAGATCTTCACTTGCCCTCCTGATGCGCAGCGTCCAGACCGCTTGGTCTGCCTTTACCTCCTTTTCGACCAGCCCCTTGACGGTGACCGTTCGAGTCTCGGATTTAAAGCGGGCCGTACCCTTTCCAATGAAGTACCCTCCAAGGGCAAGTCCGACGAGCAAACAAAAGCCCAGAATGATTGCTGCCGTAATTGTTGTTTTGTTTTCAGTCGATGTCATACAGTCTTCACCTCCTTTTCCGATTTCTATACGTCCAGCAACTTGGTCTGTCAATAGCGAAAACACCTGTCGTCCCGCCTGCAAGCTCTTTGAATCAGATTGAAATCTATTTCTCGAACCTCAAACGTCAGGCTCCTGTGCCCGATGACTTCGAATAATTGATGGGCGTCTTTCCCATAATTATGATATGGATGCGGCAAAGAAATCCCCGGACCGATTGAACTGGACGTCGAAATCCTGCGGATAAACTCACTCCACAACCTGCACCGAGGCAGCCGATTCGACAGGAGGCAGCGGCTTGTACACCTACCCGAAATACGATTTGAAAGGCAAAGTCGCCGTCGTCACAGGCGCCGGTCAGGGACTGGGAAAGTGGATCGCCCTCGCGCTCGCGGAAGCGGGCGCCGACGTGATGGTGAACGCTCTCCACTGCGAGACCGCGGAAAAAACCAGCTCGGAGATCAGGAAAATGGGCCGCAAGTCGACATTTCTGGCGGCCGATGTCTCCGACGCGGAGTCGGTGAAGGCGATGATGGCCGCCGCCGAGGCGGAGCTCGGCGGACTCGATATACTGGTCAACAATGCGGGGGTGAATGTGCATAAGCCGGCCCTAGACGTCACACCCGAAGACTTCGCCCGGGTCGTCGATGTCAATGCGAAAGGGGTCTTTTTCTGCAGCCAGGCCGCTGCCGCGCGAATGATACCCAGAGGCGGAGGAAAGATCATCAATATTGCCTCAAGCGTGGCGTTTCTGGTGAGGGCCGGCATTCCCAACTCGATTTACGCCATGACCAAGGCGGGCGTCGTCATGCTGACGAAGGCGCTGGCCGAGGAGTGGTCGCGCTTCAATATCAATGTCAACGCCGTAGCCCCGGGCTATTTTTCGACACCTTTCGTTGAAGACAGATTGAGGGATAGGGAGATGTACAACACCATCGTTTCATCCACGCCCCTCGGGCGGGTGGGCAACCCCGAAGACATTATGGGAGCCGTCGTTTTTCTGGCGTCCACGGCTTCCGCGTACATCACAGGCCAGACCATCTGCGTCGACGGCGGCCGGACGATCCTCTAACGCAAGGGAGAAGATGTTGGACCTTGTGCGGTTTCTCAAAGACCGGGTTTGCCGTTACGGCAGCCGGGCCCTTCTTCACGGGGAAGAGGGGTCAATCACGTACCGGGAATTTGATGCCGTCACGGACAGGATCGCTTGCGGTCTCGAGCGTCTCGGCGTAGGTCCCGGGGACCATGTCGCCGTCCTTCATCCGAACAGCGTGCAGACTCTTCTCGCCTTCTTCGCCATTATCAAGGCGGGGGGCGTTGTCGTGCCCATAAACCCCCTTTATACACCCAGGGAAGTGACGTACCTCCTCAACAATTCGGAAGCGACGCTGCTCATCATCCACGAAGACTTCTCGTCTCTTGCGGATCAGATCAAGGGCGACGCGCCTCGCCTGAACCGCATTGTCCTGAGGAGGCGGACCGAGAGCCTCGAGGCCGAGATCGCAGCGCTGACAGAAGAGCGCCTCGTGCCGTTGCAGGAGAGGTCTTTCAACTCCGACGACCCGGCGATCATGTTCTACACCTCCGGCACAACGGGCAGCCCGAAGGGCGTCGTCCTGACCCACGGCAACTTCGCTTTCGGCGGGCCGAATATTGCCCAGAGTTACGGCCTGAGAGAGAATGACATCTCGATCGCCGCTCTCCCCATGGTGCATGTCTTCTCGATTGCAAGCCCCTTTTTCGGCAGCCTGAGTTCGGGCGGCGCCGTTGTGGTGATCGAACGATTCAAGCCCCAGACCCTCTTCGAGGCGATAGAGAAGTACCGGGTGACCTGGTTCCCCGGAGTCCCGACCATGTTCATCCTGCTCCTCAATGCTTTTCACGAGAACACCCGCGATATATCATCCCTGAGGATGGGTCTTTCGGGAGGCGCTTCCCTTCCGGTCGAGGTCCTGAGGAAATGGGAGGAGGCCTTCCGGGCTGACGTGATTGAAGTTTACGGCCTGACCGAATCGACCGGTCTTGTCACCGCCAATCCCGTCTACGGGGTGCACAAACCCGGTTCGGTCGGCATCACCGTCCCGGGAGTAACCGCCAAGGTGGTAAACAAGGACGGCAGCGAATGCACGCCGAATGAAGTGGGGGAGCTTGTCTTCCAGGGACCGAACGCCTCGAGGGGATACTTCAAGCTCCCCGACGAGACACGGGAGAAAATAAGGGATGGGTGGGTCTATACCGGGGATCACGCCTACAGAGACGATGACGGTTATTTTTTCATTGTCGGCAGGGAAAAGGAGCTGATCATTTCGGGCGGCTACAACATCTACCCAAAAGAGATAGAAGAGGTCATCCATGCGCACAGGGCTGTCAGCGAAGCGGCGGTCATCGGCGTGGCGGACCCGGTAAAGGGCGAGGTCCCAAAGGCCTTTATCGCACTGAAACAGGGCATGACGGCGACCGAGGAGGAACTGGCGGAACACTGCAAGAAAAACCTTGCCCCGTACAAGCTTCCGAAAATCGCCTTCGTCAGGGAGCTGCCGAAGAACACGACGGGAAAGATCATGAAAAAAGAACTCCCGCGAGAGTAGAGGGAATCATATGGACATCCTGCTTTCCGCCGACCAGAAGCGATTCAAGGAAGAGTGCCGGATTTTTGCAGAGAAGGAGATTGCGCCGCTCGCCGCGAAGTACGGGGAGACGGACAACATACCCGGTGAACTGATTCGAACTATGGCTGATGCGCAGCTCTTTCGGCTCCTGGTGCCCGAGGAACTGGGGGGCAAGGGCGTGAAGTCGATGCCGATCTGTCTCGTCAGAGAGCAACTGGCCGGCGTTTATTGTCCCGCCGATGTCACCTTTGCGATGCAGGGGCTGGGCAGCTACCCGATCGTCCTTGCGGGCAATGAAGAGCAGAAGGCGAGGTTCCTGCCGAAGCTCGGTTCGGGCGAGATCCTTTCGACCTATGCCCTCACCGAACCGGAAGCGGGAAGCGACGTGAGCTCCATCACGAGCCAGGCTCTGGAGACGCCCGGCGGATTTATCCTGAACGGTCTGAAACGGTTTATCTCGAACGGACAGGCGGCCGATATCGCAGTGACATTCGCGAAGACGCCGCTCCCGGGAAACGCCAAAGCCCTCTCCGCCTTTATCGTGGAAAAGGGGGTGGAGGGATTCAGCGTGCACAAGCGGCTCAAGACGATCGCGCCCCACGACCTGGTGGAGCTTAGGTTCGAGGATTGCTTTATCCCCCGCGAAAACCTCTTAGGGAATGTGGGTGACGGATTGAGAATTGCCCTGAAGACGCTCGACGTCTTCCGTGTCTCCGTCGGCGCCGCCGCTCTGGGTATTGCCCAGACGGCGTTCGACGCAGCCTTGGACTACGCGAAGAAGAGGGTTCAGTTCGGCCGTCCGATCGCCGGCTTCCAGGGGACCCAGTTCAAACTGGCGGACATGGCCACCGAGCTGGATGCAGCACGGGGACTAGTCTACAGAGCGGCGCTCCTGCAGGACGCGAAGGGGGAACACATCACGCGGGCAGCCTCGATGGCCAAGATGTACGCAACGGAAGCCGCCTTCCGCATCGTCGACCAAAGCCTTCAGATCCACGGAGGAATGGGGGTCATGGTCGGATCAACCATTGAGAGACTCTACCGCGAGATCAGAGCCCTTCGCATTTACGAAGGCACGACCGAGATCCAGAAGCTCATCATCGCAAAGAGCCTGACGGAGATCTAACAGGGTGTTGAAAAACACCCTTTCTGCAGGCTGTTCAAAAATGCTTAGATGCAAGGCGCGCAAAAAAGAAGAGCGAGGCGTATATGGAAGGAGGAAAGATGCAGCCCTACCTCAAGGACCTGCTGACCAGGGCAACCGTTTTCGACCTCGGGATGCCGTACTTTACCGGCATGCCGCACCACCCGAACCAGCCGCCCTTTGCCTACACACTCACTAAGAAACACGGGGACATCACACTGACGGAAGAGAGGGTGAGCTTCTGCAACGACCTCTTCGTCATGGGGGGGCATACGGGAACACACCTGGATGCCAAAGCTCACGTGGCGTGCCGCTCAATCGTCTGCGACAATGTCGACATCACGGACCTCCAAGGTTATCAGGACGGACTTCACGTCATGGGCATCGAGACGACGCCGCCCATCGTGAAAAGGGGAGTGCTCCTCGACATCCCCCGCTCAGTTGGCCTTGAAGTGCTGCCGCACGACTTCGGCATCGGAAAGGACGAGATGGAGCGCGCCGCCGAGGCGACGGGCGTGGAGATCGCCGAGGGCGATGTGGTCCTCGTGAGAACGGGATGGATCAGGTACTGGGACGACCGCCAGAAATACGTCTCCATCGAGAAGGGGGCGCCGGGTGTCATCGAGAGCGGCGCGCGCTATCTCGCGGAAAAGAAGGTGGCCTTTACCGGTTCCGACACGACCGCCTACGACAGGGTTCCTCCCCACCATCTGCCGTGCCATGTGATCCTTCTTGTTCAGAACGGAATCCAGATCATGGAAATGCTCAATCTCGAAGCGCTGGCGCGGGAAGAGGTTTTCACGTTCCTCTTCATCGCCCTGCCCCTGAAAATAAAGGGTGGAGCAGGTTCTCCCGTGAGGCCGATTGCCATCGTGTAACGGCTTCGTAAAAAGGCCGGATGCTGCGTTGCGCTTCATCCTTCGTCATTGCGGCGTACGCAACAGTACGCCTCACTCCTCAGGACTCGCGCGCCTTGCCTGCGGCCTTTTTACGAAGCCGTCCCCTTTTCACGACTTTTAAGACCTTTTGCAAGGTCGTCAAGTTTGAATGCTTTTTTATGAATAATTATGATATGGATACCGATATCAATCACAGGAGGTCTTAAGATGAAAATCACAACGCGCCAACGGTTGAGGATGAAAATGGGGATGTTCGGTGGAGTGTGCTTCTTCCTGCTGGTCTACATGCTTGCTTTGCCCGGCTTTGCCCCGGCGCAGGAAAAGTATCCCTCCAGGTCCATCAATTTCGTTATCGGCTATCCCGCAGGGGGGACCACGGATATCAGCGCCCGGCCGCTCGTGAGCGCCGCCTCCAAGATCCTGGGGCAGCCGATCGTGGTGGTGAACAAGCCGGGGGGCGCTTCGGCGGTCGCCGTCGCGCTCATGAAGACCGAGAAGCCCGACGGGTATACGATCGGGATTCTGCCAAGCGGGGCGGTCCTGAGCCAGCACATGCGCAAGGTCCCCTACGACTCCGCCCAGGATTTCACCCCGATCATGCAGTACGCCCTCTACCTGTACGGGCTGGTCGTCCAGTCGGATTCTCCCTGGAAGACCTTCAAGGAGTTCATCGACCACGCCAAGGCCAACCCGGGGAAAATCCGCTACGCCACAGCCGGGGCCGGGACGCCCCAGCATCTGGTCATGGAGCGACTGGCGATCCAGGAAAAGATCAAATGGACACACATTCCCTTCGACGGCGGAGGCCCGGCGACCACGGCCCTGCTGGGGGGCCACGTGGAGGCGATCTCCCAGACCACGGAGTGGAAAAAACATGTGGAATCGGGGCGGCTGCGGCTGCTGGCGGTCTATGGGGAAAAGCGGATGACCGATTTTCCCAATGCGCCGACGCTGCTCGATCTGGGCTACAAGATCACCGCCCCCAGCCTCATCTCCATCATCGGCCCCAAGGGGCTTCCCCCCCAGGTCGTTGACACGCTGCACGGCGCCTTCAAAAAGGCGATGGACGATCCGGATTTCATCAAGGTAAGCAATCAGGTGGATCTGCCCCTCCTCTACCGGGGTCCCCAGGACCTGGAAAAACACCTGGTCCAGATGAACGAGGAGGTCGGAACATTGATCCGAAACCTCGGTCTGCGGAAAGAGTGACGGTCCGGCTTCCATGGCCAAGTTCAACAACGACCAGGTCAGCGCGGCGATCTGGATCGCCGTCGGCATCGCGGTCGCCCTCGGCGCCCTGCGCTACGGCCTCGGACCGCTTGACTCCCCCGGCACAGGCTTTTTACCGTTCCTGGCCGGTTGCGCCATCGCTTTGCTGGCGTTGATCGGGTTGATCCAATCGACCCTCAGCCGGCGCAAAGGGACCGGGTGGACGCCGATCCTGCGGGGAGTTCTCTGGCAAAAACCGCTTCTCGTCATGGCGGCCCTTTTTGCCTATGCCCTGCTGATGAAGCCCCTGGGCTTTGTCCTGTGCACGGTCCTCTTCATCGGTTTTCTGCTTCGGGCCGTGGAGCCGCAGCCCTGGCCTGTGGTGATTTTCGGAGCCATCGGGACGGCCCTCGGGGCGTTCGCCATTTTCAACCTCTGGCTCAAGGCGCAGCTTCCCCAGGGCCCCTGGGGCTTTTAAGGAGCGGCCATGGACTATATGCAGAGCATCATTCTGGGCTTCCAGGTCGCCCTGCAGTGGAACAACCTCCTCTTCTGCTTTATCGGGGTCGTGATCGGCACCCTGGTCGGAGTGCTGCCGGGACTGGGACCGGTGGCGGCCATCTCCCTCCTGCTGCCCACAACCTTCCACCTGACCCCTGTCTCCGCGATCATCATGCTCGCCGGGATTTACTACGGGGCCATGTACGGCGGCTCCACCACCTCCATTCTGGTGAACATTCCCGGTGAAGCCGCTTCGGTGGTCACCTGTCTGGACGGCTACCAGATGGCCCGGAAGGGAAGGGCCGGTCCGGCGCTCGGCATCTCCGCCTTTGCCTCCTTCATTGCCGGCACGATTGGGGTCGTCGGCTTGATGCTGATCGCCCCGCCGCTCGCCGAGATGGCCCTGAAGTTCGGGCCGCCGGAATATTTTGCCCTGATGATCATGGGGCTGACGATCCTCACTTTCCTGGCCAGCGGCCCGATGTGGAAGGCCCTGCTGATGGCCGCTTTCGGCCTCTTTTTAGGCTCCATCGGGTTGGACGGCATGACCGCGTCGGCGCGCTTTACGCTCGATATTGTCGAGCTCTCCGACGGCGTCGGCATGGTCCCCGCGGTCATGGGCCTTTTCGGCATCTCCGAGGTCCTGCTCAATGTGGAGCAGTCGATCAAGCGGTCGGTCTTTGAAACCAAGATCCGGCATCTGCTACCCACTTTTCAAGACTGGAAGGATTCGATCGGGGCGATCTTCCGAGGGACCTTCATCGGTTTCTTTCTCGGGGTCCTGCCGGGCGGCGGGGCCGTCATCTCCTCCTTCGTGTCCTATGCCGTGGAGAAGAAGGTCTCCAGGACCCCGGAGAAGTTCGGCGCCGGCATCATCCAGGGCGTGGCCGGCCCGGAGGCCGCCAATAACGCCGCCACGGGGGGCGCCTTCATCCCGCTGCTCACGCTGGGGATTCCTGCCAACGCGGTGATGGCGATCCTGCTGGGGTCGATGATGGTCCACGGCATGCAACCGGGGCCGATGCTCCTCCAGGAGCAACCGGGTCTTTTCTGGGGGGCGGTGACCTCCATGTACATCGGCAACGTCATGCTCCTGATCCTGAACCTGCCGCTGATCGGGCTGTGGGTCCGGATCCTCAAGGTTCCGTACCCGATTCTTTTCCCGCTGATCCTGCTCTTCTGCCTGATCGGGGCGTACAGCCTCAACAACAGCGTCATTGAAGTTCTGATCATGGTCGGCTTCGGGCTCCTGGGGTATATCTTTAAAAAATTCGAATACGAGGCGGCGCCCCTGATTTTGGCGCTGGTCCTAGGGCCCATGCTGGAGGCCGCCCTCCGCCGCTCCCTCCTGCTTTCGGCGGGGAGCCCCCTTATTTTCGTCACCCGCCCGATCTCGGGCGTTCTGATGCTGATCTCCTTCTCCCTCCTGGCTTATCCGCTGGTGCCCTGGCTTCGCCGGAAGCGGGCCATCCTCCCCCAGGTCAAGGATGAGGAGTGATTCAAATGAAACAGGCGGAGAGATGCATGTCTATTGTCGATCACTTATTGAAACAGCAGGACGCCATGATCGCAATGCTGCGCGACATGGTGGAGATGGAGACCCCATCGGACGACAGAGAGGCGCTGTACCGGTTGACGCGGTATATGGCGGACCGGTTCGCCCGAATCGGCGCCGCAGTCGAATTTGTCCAGCCGGGCGCCGGCGACCACCTTCGGGCTTCCTGGGGAAGCGGCGATGAGCAGGTCCTGGTCCTGTGCCATCTGGATACCGTCTGGCCGATGGGGGAACTGGCCAGGCGCCCTTTCTGCGTCGAGAGCGGCAGGGCTTATGGGCCGGGCGTCTATGACATGAAGGGCGGGATCGTCCAGGCCTTTTTTGCACTGAAAGCGAGCATCGAACTCAACTTCCGGCCGGACCGCAAAATCGTATTTCTGTGCACCACCGATGAAGAAACCGGCAGCGTGAGCTCGCGGGCGCTTATCGAGCAGGAAGCGCTGTGCAGCCGCTTCGTGCTCGTGCCGGAACCGGCGTCAGGGCCTGCCGGCGCCGTCAAACTGACCCGGAAGGGGTGGGGCATCTATCATCTGACAGTGGCCGGGCGGACGGCCCACGCCGGCAGCGACCACGAAAAAGGCATCAGCGCGGTCACCGAACTCGCCCACCAGATTCTGAAACTGCAGGCGCTGACCAATTACTCGACCGGTACAACCGTCAACGTCGGCGTCATCTCCGGCGGCACTGTCTTCAATATGGTGGCGGACAAGGCCGAAGCCCGGATCGACCTCAGAGCCCCCAGCCTTAACGAACTGCAGAGGACCGAACGGGTGATATTAGGTCTGGCTCCGGTGACACCGGGCGCGATCCTCAAAATGACCGGCCGGATCAACCGTCCGCCGCTGGAAGCGACGGAAAAAAATCTGCAGTTGTATCGCAGAGCTAAGCAGATCGCGGCCGACCTCGGAATCGAACTTCCAGGGGCTCATACCGGCGGTGTGAGTGACGGCAATTTCACTTCGTCCGTCGGTGCGGCCACCCTGGATGGCATCGGCGCGGTGGGAGGCGGGGCGCATGCCGTGCACGAATACATCGAATTGAAGGCGATGGCGCCGCGGGCGGCACTGTTCGCCCGCCTGCTGGCGGAATAAGGAAAACCACCGGTGCTTCGCTAGGTTAGGCTGCCTTTTCAAGGATTTTGACTTTGGTTTGCATCGAAAGCCGGACGGGTGCAAAGAAGCTTGAAGGGTAGAGATAGTCTTCCCCGAACTCGTCAATAATTCTGACCTGGTTGTAAAGCTCGGCTTCCTTGTCGGGAAGCGTCTCATATAGTTTTCTGGTTTCGAGAGACGCTTCGTATCCCTCATTTTCAACGCAAATGAGGAATTTGTGTTTCATGGTATTTACTCCAAATATTTTTTGATTTTTTGATTCATCCATTTTTCCTTGTAGAACGGCGGAGCATCCGCTTGATGGCCTGGCGCGAAGCGCCGGGACAGCAAGTGGACGGCAATCCGTAGCGCCTGTTAGACGTCGCGGCTCGTTGATGGATTCGCGCGTTCCCAGGCTTCTCTACCTTCACGACCTTCCCAAATCGTCTCCCGAGGAAAGGCGTCGATTCTGACCCAATGCAACGCCGAATCTTGTTTCCCCGACGCGAGAAAGTAGTCCAGCGCCTGGCGGGTAAGCTCCTCAGGAACGAACAATTCCGACGGCCATCGTTCCAGCGCCTGTCCCCCGAGGTTGATTTCAACCCTGGGAGGCCCGCAATGGGGACCAATCAGAAGAAAGTCGCTCCATGAGTACTCACCCTCGTAGCACTGAATTACGAATCCTTTGCCCTCGTGCCACTCGACGTGAAGTAGAGGGAACGGGTCGTCGGCGGGCACGATTGAGGCGACGTCCCAGACTGGACCCGACTGAAGCCGCGCGAGGATGTCCGACACCGAGGGAATCGGAAGTTCGGTCTCGCCGGTAACGAATGAAAGCCGGAATGCATTTCTTTGATCGACACTCATGTGTCCCGTTCTCCCCGGATGTTCGCTCGCGACGTCTAACGCCAGGCATCACCGGGAGGCCGGCTTTATGGCCGATCCGGTGGATGCCGTGGTTATGCAATAAGTCTCATTTTCGATGACCGGATGCACTCCTCTTTGCCGGAATTATCTCGATCAGCGACCTAAGAACCTTATTAACCGCATCGGAAGTGGGGAAGTACTTTCTCACGTCCGGTTCCAGCATGACCGCACCGTCTTCAAGCTTGAAGTATTGAACCGAGTCGGTGCCGTCTTCTTTGTGAACGACGACCTTATGGCCCTCGCGGTATGCTTTGTAGTACTTGCCTCGAACCCCACCCTTCATGGTAGAAAAGTCGTATTCCGATCTCATGTCTTCTACAGTTGTTGGCTCTTCGGTCTTAGCTTTCTTCATAGTGTTTCAGGAGATTCTCTTTTGCCTTGACTTCATCCCATTCAAATGTCAGTTTCATACAGCCTTCCAGATTTCAGTTTCCTTATTATTTCAATGCATAACAATGTTTATATGGATCGGCATAAAATCCTCTTAAGAAACAGTGAGGATATGGTCTGATTGACGGCAACTATTTTTAGTGGCGTTTTTTATCCCGGTCATTCCGTTGCCCCAAAACATGTTTGAAACATTCGGAAGGAACCTGAGAATCTGCAAACCTGCGACGTCGGGAATGAGAAACAATCAACCGAAAAGCGTGAATATTTTAACAATCTTAATGACAGTTTGTCAATCACTTTTTCAAGGCCTGATTTATTTGACCGGGAGCGCGATCCGAAAACCTCGCCCTGTGGACGTAGGGCTTGACTTATATTATTGAGGTTGAGGTGTATTGAGGCCGTACTCCCTCAATTTGTTCTGCAGGGTGCGGCGGTTGATGCCGAGGATCTCCGAGGCCCTTGTGCGGTTGCCACCTGTTTCGGCGAGCGTTTTGACAATCAGTTGCCTCTCCATCGCTTCCAGGCTGATCCCGTAAGGGATTGCGAAACCGCCCTTTTCTTCTTCCCCGGACAGCATCTGGATCTGGGGGGGAAAATCGATGGGAGTGATCATCTCCTCCTTGGTCATAATCACCGCCCGTTCGATGCAGTTTTCCAGTTCCCGGATGTTTCCCGGCCAGTCGTAGCGAACGAGCAGATCCAGCGCCTTCCCCGATATGCCTTTCAGGGGTTTCCGGTTCTTTTCGCGGAAGATTGCCAGGAAATGGTCAGCCAGGGGAGGAATGTCTTCCTTCCGTTCGCGGAGCGGCGGCATCGTGATGGGAACGACGTTGAGGCGGTAATAGAGATCCTCACGAAAACGGCCCTCCCTGACCTCTTTTGCCAGATCCTTATTTGTGGCTGCGATCACCCGGATATCTACTTTGATTGTCCGGGCGCTCCCCAGCGGCTCGAACTCCTTTTCCTGGAGGACGCGCAGAAGTTTCGTCTGAATGGACGGACTCATCTCCCCCACTTCGTCGAGGAAGATCGTCCCCCGATGGGCGAGCTGAAACCTTCCCTCGCGGCGGGAAACCGCACCGGTGAAGGCGCCCTTCTCGTGCCCGAACAGCTCGCTCTCCAAAAGCGTCTCCGGAAGGGCGGCGCAGGAGACCTTGATAAACGGCTGCCCGGCGCGGGGGCTGTTGTGATGGATGGCGTTGGCCGCCACCTCCTTCCCCGTCCCGCTTTCCCCCATGATGAGCACCGTGGCGTCGGAGGGCGCCACCATGGCCAGCGTGTCGAGAAGGATTTTCATCTTCCCGCTCCGGCCGATGATCCGGGAAAAATCGAAACGGTCGCCCAGGCGCTCCTTGAGAGTGAGGTTCTCCGCGCGGAGATGATAATGCTCCAGGGCCTTCTCGATCAGGATCTTTACTTCCTCGATGTCGAGGGGCTTCGTCATATAATCGAAGGCCCCCGCCTTGAGCGCTTCGACGGCGGTTTTTACCGAGGCGTAGGCCGTCATGATCAGAACGGGCACGAGGGGGCTGATTTTCCGGATCTCGCTCAGCGCCTCGATCCCGTCCATGTTCGTCATCCGGATGTCCAGGAGGATAATGTCAAAGGCCTCTTTCTCCACGGCCCGTATGGCTTCCGTGCCGTCGGCCGCTTCCGTCACCCGGTAACCGTCCTCCGTCAGGACTGCCCGGAGCATGATCCGATGGCTCTCTTCGTCGTCCACGACAAGAATTTTCGGTTTTTCACTCATATACTTCCGCTTCCATCCAGGGGCAGGCGCATCCGGAAAACCGTCCCCTTACCCGGCCGGCTCTCCACCCGGATGTCCCCCCGGTGACTTTCGATAATCTGGTGGACAATCGCCAGGCCCAGACCGGTTCCTTTTTTCTTCCTGCTGAAAAACGGTTCAAATACCGTCTCCAGGTCGCCCTCCGGAATCCCGGCCCCCGTATCGGCAACGGATGCCTCGACCGCCGGCGGAGGGCCGCAACGACGAAGGCTGATGCGGATCTCCCCGCCCGCTTCCATCGATTCGAGGGCATTGAGCAGGAGGTTGATAAAGACCTGGGAGATCCGGTCCCGGTCCACCGAAACTGCCGGCAGATTGGGCTCATACTCCTTCAACACCGCCACCTTTCGGATCTCAAGATCGGGGGTCAGGAGTTTCAATGCCTGATCGGCGATCGTCTCCAGCGACTGCGGCTCCCGGCGGGGTTCTTTCGATCCGGCAAAGTCAAGGAGGTCGGTGATCACGCGGTTGAGCCGATCGACCTCCTTGACCATGACCGAAGCATATCCCTGCTCCTCGTCATGACCGCTGAAGCGCTTCATGAAATACTGGGCAAATCCTTTGATGGAACTCAAGGGATTGCGGATCTCATGCGCCACGCCGGCGGCCAGCCGTCCGAGCGAGGCCAGGCGCTCGCTGCGGTGCACCTTTTCCTGAAGATCGCGTATCTCCCGCAGGTCTTTGATGAGGAGCACGGACCCCATCTCCTCTCCCTTCTCGTCCCGAAGCGGCGCCGCACTGAGGCTGAGGGGAATCCTGCCGTTCTTAT
Source organism: uncultured Syntrophus sp. (assembly GCA_964540555.1). Lineage (GTDB taxonomy): Bacteria > Desulfobacterota > Syntrophia > Syntrophales > UBA5619 > JAKAFS01. The sequence continues at coordinate 22,866 of CAZINF010000032.1, forward strand.
CCTGATGGATATCCATCTCCCTGTCCCGCACCGGCGACTGCCCCTCCATGGAGCCCAGAATCTGACCGATCCCTTCGCCCAGGACAGAGGTTATTGTCTTTCCTTCCAGGCGCTCCCGGCCGGCGCCGAGGATTTCTGCAGCCTGCCGGTTCAGTGTGACGATCTTCCCTTCCCGGTCAATGGATATCAGGCCGTCGGCCATGCTCTCCACCACGTTCTCGGTGTAGCTTTTCATCCGGTCCAGTGTGCGGTCCACCAGGTAGTAGTTCTGAACGATGAAAATGAAGTAAAGCGCCCCGGTCCCCAGCGCCACAAGGATCGCCGCCATCAACAGGGTATGGTGCCTGTCCTCCTTGCGGGCCGTCTCAAAGGTCGCCAGTCGGAGACTCAGGGCGATCATCTTGTCTTCGGCCCACCGGTGCAGCGGCCTTTCCTGCGGCGCCGATTTTGCCTCCGACTCACGACGCAGCGGGGGCGGGCTCTGGTACGAAAAGGGACGGAACGGCTGGATGACCTCGAAGGCCTGCGCCCCGCCCGGCTGCTCGCGGTAGCGTGTGACCATCCCCCTTTCCCGGAGCAGGAGCTGGAGGGACGGGACTCCCCTGATTTTCTCCGGGGCCGGATCCGCCGGGCGGCTTGTCGCTGTGATATTCCCCTCTTTATCAAATATGGTAATGGTTGCGACTTCCGGCTCGCGGGAAACCTCTTCCACCAGTTTCTGCAGACGCCGGGCATCGGGCGGAGTTGAAGGAGAGTCGGCGCGGACGCCCGCCTCGATGGCCCGGATGATCACCTGACCTTCTCTGAGGAGGGACTCTTCCATTCGCCCCTTCTCTCTGCTCATGTTTCGGTAAGTGGAAAAGGCGATGACAAGAAGGAGGGTCAGCACGGCGGCCACGATGGTCCAGGCGGGAAAGTAAAGAGATCTGTAACTTTTACCCTTCTTCATCCACATCCCTTACCTGATTTCATATCCCCGCGCCGCGCTCGAAATCCTCCTCGCGGGTGTGCGCCTGGGTGATCCGGCTCCCGGGCGGTACGCTGTGGACCAGCCAGACATTACCGCCGATCACCGAGCCCCGCCCGATCGTCACCCGGCCAAGGATCGTCGCGCCGGAGTAGACGGTCACATCGTCCTCGACGATCGGATGCCGGTCGATCCCCCGGACAGGGTTCCCCTCTTCATCCAACTGAAAGCTCTTCGCCCCGAGCGTGACCCCCTGGTAGAGGCGGACCCGGCTGCCGATGATGCAGGTTTCCCCGATGACCACACCGGTGCCGTGATCGATGAAGAAACGCTCCCCGATCGCCGCGCCGGGGTTGATATCGATCCCTGTCGCGCTGTGGGCCGCCTCGGTGATGATCCGGGGGATGATGGGCACACCGAGAAGGCGCAGTTCGTGGGCCAGACGGTAATTCGTGATCGCCGCAAGTCCCGGGTAGCAGAAGATCACCTCGTCCTGATTTGCGGCCGCGGGGTCGCCCTCGTAAGCGGCCTGGACATCCAGGGCGAGCAGCCGCTGCACTTTCGGCAGCCCCCTGAGGAATTCTCCAGTCAGTTCGCGCGCCCTTTGATCGCAGAAGGGCAGACACTCCGGCCCTTCTTCACAGGAGAAACAGAGCCCCCTTTTGATCTGCTCCTGAAGATCACGCCGGATATGGTCCAGCGTCGAGCCGACATGGAACCGTAAGCTCTCCGCCTTGAGCTCGGAGAAGCCGAAGTACCCAGGGAAAAGAACGGAGCGGAGAGACTCGATGGTCTCGCCGATCACCTGTCGGGACGGCAGCTCCTGCTCCTGCCACCGCTTCTTCAACCCGGCGGTGGAACCGTTCTTCAGACGGCAGAGGGCTTCCACCAATCCCGAAAAATCGTCTTCTGGAGTCTTTCCGGTCAAATGGACCGGTTTCTTATCCGTGGTTTTCATCATCGCCTCTTCTCTCGTTTGAGTTCAAAAAAATTCATATCGACACCTTTGCGTAACTTGGAAATTATGTCCCGAAAGCACGCATTGGAGATTTTTCGGGGCCCCCTGCCCCCGCAGCGCAGCGCCTGCAAAGACGACTGTTTGAGCGCTACAGCGCGAGTTTCGTCTTTGCAGCGAAGCGAGGAGGTGCAGGGTCGAAAAAGGTCCAGCGTGCAGAGGGACAATGATTTTCAAAGCGCTTATGTCTCTTTCATCATTATTTCTACTATGTCTCCGTCGCCGATCCTCCCGCCCCGGATCACCCGGGAAAAGACCCCCTCTTTCGGCATGATGCAGGCGCCCACCGCTTTGAAGATGGCGCAGCCGCTGTGGCAGGTCTTTCCGATCTGACTGATTTCGAGAATCACTTCCCCTCCGACCAGGAGCCGCGTCCCGACGGGAAGGGAAAACAGCTCCATCCCCTCAATCGTCAGGTTCTCGGCAAAATCGCCGGGATTGAGCGCAAGGCCCAGGGTCTTCATCTTGGCGATGCTCTCCACAGTGAGAAGGCTCACTTGCCGGGCGATGCCCTGTGCCGCGTGCGCATCTTCCTTCATACCATAATTTTCGATGAAAAACCCTTCCCCGCAAGGTTCCTTCCGGGTGCCCGTCTGCTCGCTCCTGCAAACGGCGATGATTGTCCCTTTCATATCCTTGATCCCCTTTCGTGAATACTCAAATCGATCCGCTCCTCTCCGGCGTAGACATTCATCCCCCCCCCTCGGACGTATCCGATCAGGGTTATCCCCAGTTCTCGCGCGAGATCGACCCCCATGTCCGTCGGCGCCGATTTGGAAATCAAAACGGGGATGCCGCTCCCGGCCGTCTTGAAGAGGATCTCCGAGGAGATCCTTCCGCTCGTGATCAGAATCCGGTCGGAAACGGAAATACCCTCCAGAAGGCAACGGCCGAGGACCTTGTCGACGGCGTTGTGCCTCCCGATATCCTCCGCAAAGACCAGGATCTTCCTGGCGTCGCAGAGGGCCGCGC
>CAZINF010000033.1:0-25543 GCA_964540555.1 uncultured Syntrophus sp.
CGGTGTCGCCAACGCATGTGTCACGGGACTTGAAGTTCTTATCAAGAAATAGGACAAATCAATATAGGAAATCAATATAGGAGGGTGTCAAGATGTCAGAAGGAAAAGTGAAATGGTTTAATGATTCAAAGGGATTTGGTTTTATCGAACAGGAAGGCGGCAAGGATCTTTTCGTGCATCATTCCGCGATCCAGGCAGAGGGTTTCAAATCGCTGGCCGAGGGTGATCGGGTCAGCTTTGATGTAACCCAAGGCGCTAAAGGTCCTGCTGCCGAGAATGTTCGCAAACTGTAGGACCTTATTTAAGGGGCGTTGATCTGCGACACGCCCCTTGACATGGATGATGAGCAACACTATCTTATAATTTACGAGATGCTGCGATGTGCGTATTGAGTCTATTCTACTGGATGTTAACGAAATAATGATCACAGGGTCTTCGTGGTGATGATCACCCTTATAGACCAGATCTTAAATGATGGACTCCAGTAAAAGACAAGACGGCATAGGCGGCTCTCGTCTATTTTTGCCAACGGAAAATCATCTTTCCTTTTTGCATGCATTGTCTGTGTTCCACTATCTCCCGATGACGCTAAATTCCGCCTCTGCAGCTGTGGGGGGTATCCTCACCGCGACCCAATGCTCCTTATGATCGTCAACAAGGGTGATCGTTGTATCCCGTTGCGGGGCGCCGTCGACGGTCACACTTGTTGCGCCATCGCCTACCTGCCCGCACAGAATCGCGATGTGGTAGACCGTTTCCCGATACCGGTAGTGCACCGTGAAGCCCTCCCAATCCGCCGGGAGGAGCGGTGTCAAACTCAATCTATCCGCCTCCAGCCTCAGCCCCAGGAGCGATTCCATAATCAGCCGGTACATCCAGCCGGCCGAACCGGTGTACCACGTCCATCCGCCGCGGCCGGTGTGCGGCGGAAACGCATAGACGTCGGCCGCTACGGCGTAGGGTTCCACCTTGTACGTCGCAATCGACTCGGGAGACCTCCCATGGTTCACCGGATTGATCAAGGTCATCAGTTCCCAGGCGCGCCGGCTGTCGCCCAATTGAGCGAAGGCCATCGCTAGCCAGATCGCCCCATGGGTATATTGCCCGCCGTTCTCCCGTACGCCGGGGACGTATCCCTTAATGTAGCCGGGATTCAAATCGGACTTGTCGAAGGGCGGGTCCAGGAGTTGGATCAGCGCCTGGTCCCGGTGGATAAGGCGCTGATCCGCCGCCTCCATGGCCATGCTCGCCCGTTCGGCATCACCTGCGCCGGAGAGAACAGACCAGCTTTGCGCAATCGAATCAATCCGGCATTCGGGGTTACTCGCAGACCCCAGCGGCGAGCCGTCGTCGAAGTAAGCGCGGCGGTACCACCCGCCGTCCCAGCCGTGCTGCTCGATGTTCCGGTGCATCTGAGCCGCCTCTGCCTCGCACCGTTCGGCGAAGGGGTGATCGCCGCGCCTGCGGGCCACCTCGGTGAATTGCCTCAGCACATCATACAGGAAAAAGCCCAGCCAGACACTTTCGCCTTTCCCCTCTGCGCCCACCATGTTCATGCCGTCGTTCCAGTCGCCGGAGCCCATGAGAGGCAAGCCGTGCCGGCCATAGCTCAATCCTCTCAGGATGGCTCTTGCACAGTGTTCGTAGAAGCTGGCCGCTTTTTGAGACCGGCCGGGCAGATCGTAATAAGAATCCTCGTTCGCGTTTATCGGACGGCCCTGGATAAAGTAAATAGGCTCATCCAATACACCGTAATCCCCGGTGCTCCGGACGTAGCGGCACATCGCCCAGGGCAGCCAGAGATAATCGTCGGAACAGTGCGTGCGCACGCCGCGGCCGGAAGGAGGATGCCACCAGTGCTGTACATCTCCCTCGGGGAACTGACGGCCTGCGGCAAGGAGGAGGTGCTCGCGCACGAGGCGCGGCTCGGTGTGGATGAGCGCCATCACGTCCTGCAACTGATCGCGAAAACCGAAGGCGCCCCCGGACTGGTAGTAGCCGCTCCGCGCCCACAGACGGCATGCCAGCGTCTGGTACAAGAGCCAGCCGTTGGTCAACATGTTGATAGACTGATCCGGTGTTTCCACGTTCACTGCACCGAGCGTGCGCTGCCAGTATTGCCAGACCCCTTCGAGCGCGCCCCGCGCAGCGGCAGATCCCCGGAAACGACGCACCAGATTGCCGGCGTCCTCGGCGTCCCGTCCTACGCCGAGCCTGAAGACGATTTCACGCTCCTGCCCGGCGGCCAGTTCGAAGGAAACCTGGATCGCGGCGCAGGGGTCCAGGGCGGCCCCTACCCTGCCGGAGAGACGCACCCGGGTCATCGCGGCCGGACTCGCAAGCGTGCCGTTGCGTCCCAGGAATTCGCTCCGGTCGCCGCTCACCGTCCGGATCGATTCGTCCACGTCGAAAAAGGCAGTCCGGTCGGGGAACTCCGTATTGTATGGATTCCGGGCGAAGAGCGCCCCGCTGTTGGCGTCAATTTCGGTGATCACATGCATGGCCGTTTTGGGCCGCAGATCCCCCAGAACCCATTCCGCATATCCGGTAGCAGAGAGCCTGCGCGATCGGTTCGACTCGTTTTTTACCTTCAAGACGGTAAACTTGATCGATGCGTCCAGGGCCACGTAAACCCATACCTCGGAACGGATGTCGCGCTCGGTGTGCTCGAAGACGGTGTAGCCGAATCCGTGCCGGGAGGCGTAAGGAGTCGCCCCGCGGCTGGGTAGCGGCGTAGGGGACCAGAAATGGCCGCTCTCTTCATCTCGGAGGTAGAACGCTTCCCCGCTCGTATCGCTCACGGGATCGTTATGCCAGGGAGTGAGGCGGAACTCGTGGGCATTCTCGGCCCAGGTGTAGGAAGAGCCGCTCTCCGAAATGACGGTTCCGAAGTGCGGATTCGCCAGGATATTCACCCATGGCGCCGGCGTCGCCTGATCGGGTGTGGTGGTTATGATATACTCGCGGCCATCGGGGGTGAATCCACCCAGTCCGTTGAAAAAGATCAGATCGTGGCGGGGTGAGGCGACAACTGTCGGGGTTTCGCCACGGTCAGTATGAGTCGGCGTAAAGAGCGGCACGGTTGATTCCGCCAGCTTCCTCCGGTTGATCTGTTCCGCCAGCATCCCCCGGCTGTCGGTCACAATGGCGCGGGCGACCGTTTGGAGCAGGATGCGTTCCTCGCTCGATATCTGGTCCGCAGGCCTTACGAAAATGCCGCCCGGTTGATCCGCCACGTGGGCGCCGACGCCTGCGGCAATAAGCCCCATGATTTGTTCTTGGAGCTGCTGCCGGTAACCGGCGTGATCTTCGTTCCAGATCACCAGGTCCACAGCCAGCCCTTTTAAGCGCCAGTAAGTATGGGCTTGTATAAGTTGACGCACCAGGTCAATATTGGCCGGATCTTCAATCCGCAGAAGTACGATCGGCAAATCGCCGGAAATGGCGTAGCCCCAAAGGCCGGATTGCCCGCGGTGATTCCTGATGAGGACACTTGCATCGGCGCGCAGCGAAGGATTGGCATAGATCACCGAGCCGGCGAGGCTTCCGTAGAGCTGCGCGTCGGCCTCGGTGGCATTGATCTGACGCAAGAAGACATCGCTGTGCGTCCACGCCAGATAGAAGACCCGATCCGCGAGACGCCGGTCCTGGTACTTCTCGACCAGGCTCAAGGCTGCGTCGCGAGTCTCGCCAATGCCGGAGACAATATTGACCGTTGCCGTTTCTTCCGCATCGAGTGTGATTCGATAACGGATCGAGACGATCGGATCCAGCACGGAGCCTTCACTGCCGGAGAGCGCCGATGCATCACCCATCGCTTGCGGGTCGGCAACCGTATTTCGGCGGCCGATGAACCGCAGGCGGTCCGTCTCATAAGAGATTTCTTCGATCTCCGCGCCGTGTACGGCCATCAGATGAAACATCCAGGGAGTATGCTCCTCTTTAGAGCGGGGCCGGCGGTTGCAGAGAATCGCCCGTTGCCGGTGGAGGATCTCGGTCTGTACAAAGAGATTGCTAAACGCCGGATGCAGGGCATCCGCGGCCGGCGAGGCGAGGACGACCTCGGCATAACTCGTGATGTCAATGGCTCTGCGTTTCCCGGAACGGTTGATGATGGTAATGCGGCGCAACTCGATGTCATCCTCGGGCGAAACGGCAATTTCCGTATGCGTGTCGAGGTCGTGGTCGCGGCAACGGAACTCCGCTTTCGCCTCCGAAAAGATCGTTTCATACGTATCCGCTTGTTTGAGCGCCGGCTGATAGGCCGTTGACCAGAATTCCCCGCTCGTCACGTCGCGGAGATAACAGAACGTGCCCCAGTTGTCGCAGGTGCTGTCTTCGCGCCAGCGGGTGACGGCAATGTCCTTCCAGCGGCTGTACCCGCCGCCCGCGTTCGTGATCATCACGTGGTATCTGCCGTTTGACAAGAATTGCACTTCCGGTTTCGGCGTGTTCGGGCTGCCGAACACGCGCACCGGTGCCTCCGCGCCCATGGATTCTGAACGGCCTTCGGAAATCTCGGCGGTGTGGGCGTAAAACGCCGTCGTCTTGGGGATTCGCTCCTGGAGCAACAGCATGGTCGCCTGGAACATGGGTTCCGACTCAAATCGCTTCTGCATCGGACGGTCCAGAAGCACGTAAGCCAGAGAGAGGAAGCTCATGCCCTGATGATGTGCCATGAAGGAGCGGACCACGGCGCTTGATTGTCCGCGCGGCAGACGTGTTGGAGTGTAGTCGATTGCCTCATAGAAGCCATAGGTTCCCATAAGGCCTTCGGATGCAAGGCGCTCGAGATTCGAGCATGCCGCTTCGGGCGCCACCGTCAGCGCCAGCGCCGAGGCATAGGGCGCAATGACCAGATCATCGGCCAGCCCGCGTTTGAGACCCAGGCCGGGTACGCCAAAGGCGCGATACTGGTAGTTGAGATGAACGTCGATTGCGTTGTATCCCGATTCCGAACTGCCCCAGGGCACCCCGCGTATCCTCCCATACTCGATCTGTCTGGCCACCGCCGCCTTGCAGGTCTGGTCGAGCAGTGTGTGTTCGTAAGACGGCATCACCAGGAGCGGCATGAGGTATTCGAACATCGAACCGCTCCACGAAAGGAGAATCTGCTCTCCACCGGCGGTGGTCAGCAGTCGTCCCAGGGCAAACCAGCTCTCCTGCGGCAGTTGTCCCTGCGCAATCGCTATGAAACTGCAAAACCTTGCTTCCGAGGCCAGCAGATCGTAGTAGCTCGGGTCTCGCCGACGTTCAGCTACGTTGTACCCGATAGTCAGGAGATTGCACCCTTCATCGAACAGAAATGCGTATTCCATATGGGCGAGTTCGTCGATTCGCTGCGCCAACCCTTCGATAGCCCTGATCCTCGCTGCGGCGCGCCGGCTTGCCTCCGCCCCTCCCTCAATGTTGGCCAATTGCCGCAGCGTCGGGATTTCGTCGATTTCCGGCATCCCGCGGAGCCTCTCCGGCGATGCCGGAAATGATGTCCGGGCTGCGAGAAACGTCATCTCATCGAGGGCGGCCCGGCACTGGCCGACGAGCGCCTGCGCCCACCACTGCGCCTGGTTTTCGGGGTTCGCATCGGGAACATCGAGACCGGTAACCACTTCTGCGGCGGCCGTTGCCAACCGATCAAGGCATAGCCGCACCGCCGCCAGTGTGGTGGGCGGTGAATCGATTGCGGACTTCAGCAGTTTTTGCAGTTGTACAAGTGGGTCAGAAGGGGTTTTGCCATCCATCTCCTCGAGGACACGGAGGGTGTCGCTGATTCCCTCAAACACTCGCGATCCGAGAATCCGGTCGTCGGGAATGGCGAGCAGTCCCTGCCGCAGTGTCAGCAGATGGCCGGCAAGATTTCCGCTGTCCACCGTCGAGACGTAGGTAGGTTTGAGCGGTTGCAGGGATTGCGTGTCATACCAGTTGTAAAAGTGGCCTCGGTGGCGTTCCAATCCTTCCATCGTATGGAGTGCATTTGCAGTGCGCTCGATGAGCTGCCCCGCCGAGATGTAGCCGAAGTCGTAGGCGGACAAATTTGCGAGAAGGGCCAAGCCCATGTTGGTCGGCGACGTGCGATGCGCGATTACGGCAGCGGGATGTTCCTGGAAATTATCGGGGGGCAGCCAGTGGTCTTCCTGACCGACGAAGGTTTCAAAAAACGACCAGGTCTTGCGGGAAATCTTCCGAAGAAAGAGGGTCTGGTCTGCCGTCATCCGTGCTTCGCGGCGGGCAATCGGCCGGCCTATCCACCAGGCGACAAAAGGAGAGACAAACCAGAGGCACAGGATGGGTCCGGCCACCGCCAATGTCACCGGACTCGAAAGCGTCAGATCGATAACCGCGGCAACGGCAAGAACCGGGGCGATCCACATGGATCGGCAAAAAGAACCGAGGTCCGTGCGGTCGCTGGTATAGTGTGCGTCCGACCTGCTCCATTCGAGAAGCCGCCTGTGGGTGACCAGCATCCGCCAGCCCGTGCGCACAATCGCATCGAGACTGAAAAAAGCCTCGTAGGGAAGGCAGACGAGAGTGAATAACGCCTGAGCAAAGCGCCGGCCGGCAGAATGAAGGTTGAAAGCGAGGTGCTGGCCCAGATGCATGTCATCCTGCTTCTGAAGCAGGTCCAGGAGAGAGGCCAATAGAGAAGGAATCAGGATGATTCCGAGCACCGATAGGGTCCAGAACCAGGCCGACGGCAAGACCGTCCATCCGAGCAGCAAAAGGAGTGTCAACGCCGCGGGCACGAGACTGCGCCGCAGGTTGTCGAAGATCTTCCATTGAGAGAGCCTGGAGAGTGGATTCTTTTGAAGACGCGCATCGGGGCCGGGAACACCCGAGCGCAGCCATCGCAGGATCTGCCAATCGCCGCGAATCCAGCGATGCCGGCGGCTCACGTCCGCATTGTAGCGGGGCGGATATTCCTCATAGAGCATCACATCGCTCAACAACCCCGCCCGCGCGTAACACCCCTCCAGAAGATCGTGGCTGAGGATCCGGTTCTCGGGGAAACGTCCTTTGAGCGTCCGCTCGAAGACATCAACCTCGTAAATCCCCTTGCCGATGTACGAGCCTTCGCCGAACAGGTCCTGGTAAACATCGGAAACAGCGCGCGTATAGGGATCGATGCCGGGCTCGCTTCCGCACATCGCCGCATACCGCGAACGGTTCATGCCCGGCAGGCTCACGGCTACCCGTGGCTGGAGGATGCCGTATCCCTCGGAGACACGCTGCTTGTCTTCGTCGTAGAGCGCACGATTCAGCGGGTGTGCCATGGCGCCCACAAACTGCCACGCCGCATCGCGCGGCAGCTCGGTATCCGTGTCCAGGGTGATCACATACTTCACGTTCGATAAGACTGTCGTGTCACCGATGATGAGGGAAAAACGATTCCCCGCATTTTCCGCGTCCCGTAGGAGGGCATTCAACTCCGCAAGTTTCCCCCTTTTGCGCTCGTAGCCCATCCATATCCGCTCCTGGGGATTCCATCGACGCGGGCGATGGAAAAGAAAGAAGGTGTCGTCTCGGGAATCGCCATACTTGATATTCAGCCCTTCGATCTTTTGCCGGGTAAGCCGCAACAGCGGTTCGTCCTCGGGGAGCGTTTCCTTCTCTGCGTCTCGAAAATCGGTCAACAGGCCGAAGTGCAGGTTGGCGTCCCGATTTGCCAGGAAGCGCACTTCAAGCGCCTCGATCAGATCCTCTATGTTCTGTGTGCTAATGAGCATCGTCGGAACCACGGCCAGTGTGCGGAATTCCGGCGGTAACCCTTTGGAGAAGTCCATGCGCGGCAGTGGTTGGGGTATCGCCAACAGCGTTGCCAGCCAATTGACCAGGGCAACAGCAAGCTGGCTTACGCTCAGAACCGAGAGGAGTCCGATCAGGGCAATTGCCCATCCCGGCAACGCAACGACATCCGCCTTCGCCAGTAACCCTCCGGCGAAGATTGCCGTTATCAGCGTGATTGCACCTATATAGAGGAGCAAAGGAAACCGGCAGCTCCACCGCTGCAGATACTCAGATAGGGGAAGGCGTATCTCCAGCGCCTGCTCAAGCCGGTGCAATCCCTTGTCGATCAGGTAGAAGCCGACATGCGCCGCGCGATCATCGCCGCCGTTCCTGTCCATACCCTCCTGCGCCAGCCCGATCGCCGTTTGCGCCACATCGCTCTCGGAAAAGCGGCCCTGTTTGGCTATCTTTTCCACGACATGGCGGTAACGGTCACGGGTAGAAAAATCCATTTTGCTGTAAATGTCGCCGGGATCCTTGCGCAGGGTCTGGTCGACAGCGCTCACCGACTCAACGAACTCTTTCCAGTCCATTGCGCCCAGGAAACGAAGACTGCCGATGCTGTTGCTTATAGATACCTGATCGGCAGCCTGCTGTTGGTTTTCCGCCCACACCATTTCCCGGATTGTCTGGCCGTCATCGGAGAGCCGCTGCTCGAGCCAGGTCAGCGGCAATGACAGAGCAGGACCTTGTCCCTGCAGGCGGCGTGTCATTTCCGCAATAAACGAGCTCACCAGCGGCGGGTTCGATCGCGCCATGTCCGCGATCACCAGAATCAGGCTTTTCGGATCCTTCGCGGCGCTCTCCGTCATCTGGTCTGCCCAATAATCGGCCAGATTGCGGTCGATTCTATCGGTAGCGATCCGTGTGGCAACGCGTCGGAGATTCTCGATCAGCGCCAGGCGCAGCATGATGGGTATTGCCCACAATTCGCCTAACTTCAGGGAAGTGACGGTCTGGTAGGCTGTGGTAAATCTGCTGAGAATCTCGGGATCTACCCGTCCATCGCCATGGGAGATCATTTCCAGTGCAATGTCATAGACGCGCGGCAGGGCAGCCGACGGACCATTTATCAGGCGGGGGAGTTCCCGGCTGTACCCCTTTGGCAAATGCCTCCTGGCGGTGCGAATCTGCTCTTCGATCAGATAGAAGTTGTCGAGGAGCCATTCCCCTGCCGGTGTAATCCGGCGGTTTGTCTTTACCGCCTCCGTCAGCAAATGGTGGACGCCGATCAAGATGTCTTCATTTTCGGCCAGTCGTGTCAGAAGTCGATCCGGAGTGCGTTCGGGATTTAACGTATGTGAGTCTGCGAGTGTCTTGCCATGTTGCTCCATCTGATCGGCGCTGAATAATTCCGCTCGCAATGGCGGCTCGACACCGGCATACTTTTGTTCCAAACCGTTGCCGCGGAGACTCATCCACAAATGGGACAAAATCCCGGGAATGGTCTTGCTGTTTACATTCACTTTCAAGCCCTCTATTTGAGAACTTGTAGCACATTCAGCGGTAAAGTTCCGGAATATTTAATTCTTAAGATTCTTTCAGAAACCCGATGGCGCAACGTATCCCTCAATATGCTGAGGTTCCGCCAAATATTGAGGCCAAACGGCTCAGTTCATAACGACCAGGAAGTCCTCGATTATATTCACGCCTACTTCAGGGGTGTGGCTCCGGCACTGGACCCAAAGATTATGAACAACCTTACGGACGTCATCCAGAACCGTCAGATTGTGGGAATCCTCGGATTTGTAGGATTCCTCTGGCTCTCCACCACAACGTTTTGAATGATAAAGATGGTGGCGAGACATACCAGGATAAGAACTGAGATAAGCTTGAAGCCCAAATTTTTAATCTTCCTCCCCGGCAGAAGCTCTCCTTCATGCGCATTGTTCATCCTCTGAGCGCTGAACGAAACGCTCAGCGCTCAGAGCAAGCCACCACCACACTTTGCCGGTGGCTAGATAATCCACCAGACATCCTCGGACTCTAGAACCTGAATCTGATGCCCAGGCCAAAGCGGCCCTGATCATGCATGTTGCCCATCTCGTTGATCTTGGAACGGGCTTCAAGGAAAAGTGTGCTGTTAAAGCTGTTCGGTTTCTCGTAAACGAGGAAGCCCAGGTTTGCTATTAGATCCATCTGACCGCCGTTGCCGGACCAGAACCCGGCGCCCAATCCGAACGATAGTCTGTTCCACCAATGGTAATCCAGTATGGCATCGGCGATAAAAGCGCTGCCGCCATCGTTACCGTAGACGCGGAAGGAACCGCCAACCATTGCCAGGAGGCCGAACTTGTCGAATAAAGGAAATTCATATCCTATGCGCGCAAACAGGTAGCTGGCAGGATCAAATTGATAGGAGAAGCCCGCATCCGCTACGAGACCCCATGGAAATTTTGCGGCGGCTATCGAGGCCACAGAACCAGCCGCTGCTTTTTCCGGGGTGGCGGGCACCGGCGCGGGAGGAGGCACGGTCGCTGCTTTTTCCGGGGTGGCGGGCATCGGTGCGGGAGGAGGCACGGCCGCTGCTTTTTCCGGGGTGGCGGGCATCGGTGCGGGAGGAGGCACGGCCGCTGCTTTTTCCGGGGTGGCGGGTATCGGTGGATGAATCTTGGTGATGCTTCTTAGCGCAACGTTGCCGCACGCACGAATAACGGCAAATTCATACCGCTGATCCTTGCTGTTGATGTAAAAACGGTAGGCGTCAAGTGGTCCGGCGCCTCTCCATGTCACGTCTTTGGTAACGATGACCGGCCCTGCTCCCTTCTTTCTGAATAACATCCACTTGAAGGTTTCCCCGGGAGAGACCTTGATGGAATCGACTGTTGCGGAGGGGAATTGCTCAGAAAAATCGCGGTATAGATCGGGATAACCCGCCTTGGCAAAGCCGGTTCTTAACTGGGCGGCTCGGTTTTTTACAAGCGCCTTTAGGTTGGCCTCGGAAGTCAAAGGCGGACGGTAAAAAGGATTTTCACCGACTCGCTTGAAGGTGCTGGCTGCAAAGGCAGCTGATGCAATACTCACAAGCAAGCACACAATTAGAACAAAAAAAAGCTTCCTTTTCATCTTTATTTTCTCCTTATCTTCACCTGATTATAAAACCTTCATAGCCCTTCGTTAAGTTCCCCCTCTTCCTCAAAAATGATAAGGGCTCTCTGTTGGATAAACTATAAGGATCATCTCGATATTAATAGCAAATAGCCGGCCAATAGTCAAGTGAATCTCTGAAATATTGCTTAATCATTTAATAACAGCTTATTAGACGAATAGGAGAGAGCATCAGAAAGGTATGAAATGATTCGCTTTGCCTCAGTATTTGGCGGAACCTCAGCATGTTGAGGTATACGTTGAAGGGAGATGCACAGTTCAATCTGGTTCTTTTTTTCTGACCGGACTATTCCGACCGCATGACCAACCTTGATGAAGATACTGGATTTCGAATCGTATTCATTGATATTATTTCCTCAATAACTATGATAGGGTCGACTTAAATCTGCGTGTGAAGTTTCATGAGAAACCAAGACCAATGGAGAGAGAAAGAGAGAAAAAGATGAGCATCCACGAGCTTGCCGGCAAGCCGGCGCCGCGGTGGCTCCTGGCAAACATTCCGAGACTGGTCTCCGCCTACTATACCCATACGCCCGACGCATCCGATCCCGACCAGCGGGTCGCGTTCGGAACCTCGGGCCACCGCGGGTCTTCGCTGAGAAACAGCTTCACCGAGCGGCACATCCTGGCTATTTGTCAGGCCATCGCCGAATACCGAATATCGAGAAAGATCGATGGGCCGCTGTTTATGGGTATGGATACCCACGCCCTCTCGGAAGCGGCGCTCTCCACCGCCCTCGAGGTCTTTGCCGCCCATGGGATCGCGGTGACGGTCCAGCGGGGTCTGCGCTACACTCCCACCCCGGTAATCTCGCATGCAATCCTGACGTACAACCGCGGCAGGAAAAGCGGATTCGCGGACGGCGTGGTCATCACCCCCTCGCATAACCCACCCGAGGATGGCGGATTCAAGTACAATCCCCCCGAAGGCGGACCGGCGGACACAAAGACAACCGGGGTCATCGAAGCAAGGGCAAACGTCCTGCTGGAGAAGGGGGCCGGAGACATCCGGCGGATCCCCCTTGAAAGGGCGCTTAAATCGGGGTTCGTCAACGAACATGATTTTGTGACGCCCTATGTGGAGGATCTGCAGAATGTGATCGACATGGAAGCGATTGCCGGGGCGGGGCTCAAAATCGGCGTCGATCCCCTCGGCGGGGCGGCAGTGGACTTCTGGGATCCCATCGCGGAGCGCTACGGGCTCTCACTCGAGGTGGTGAACCGTCTCGTCGATCCGACCTTCTCCTTCATGACCGTCGATTGGGACGGCAAGATCAGGATGGACTGCTCCTCTCCCTACGCCATGGAAGGCCTGATCGGATTGAAAGACCGTTTCGACATCGCCTTCGGGAACGACACGGACGTGGACCGCCACGGCATCGTCACGCAGCGCGGGGGTCTCATGAATCCCAACCATTACCTCTCCGCCGCGGTTCATTATCTCTTCAGGAACCGGCCGGGATGGAGAAAGGATGCCGCTGTGGGGAAGACGCTGGTCTCCACATCCATGCTCGACCGTGTAACCGCGGACCTTGGGAGGTGGCTCTACGAGGTCCCCGTGGGCTTTAAATGGTTCGTGGCGGGTCTGCTCGACGGCTCATGCGGGTTCGGCGGCGAGGAGAGCGCGGGGGCCTCCTTCCTCCGCAGGGACGGCACGGTGTGGACAACGGACAAAGACGGCATCATCATGGATCTGCTCGCCTGCGAGCTGACCGCAAAAACCGGCAGGGACCCGGCAGCGGTATACCATGATATCGAGGAACGATTCGGCCGGTGTTTCTATGAACGCATCGACGCCCCGGCCACGCCGGAACAGAAGGCGGCGCTTGCGAGGCTTTCGCCCGAGATGATTACCGCGAAGGAGCTCGCCGGCAAGCCCATTCTTGCCTCCGTAACCAGGGCGCCCGGCAACAACGCTGCAATCGGGGGGGTCAAAGTGGTTAGCTCCCAGGGATGGTTTGCCGCCCGCCCGTCGGGCACCGAAGAGATCTACAAGATCTATGCGGAGAGCTTCCTGAGCGAAGACCATCTGCGGATGATCGAGAAGGATGCGGTGACGATCGTCGATGGCGCATTTGCCGCGGCGGGGTTGTAGGGAGTTCCAAAAGATGTGTTGTTTCTCGCCTGATTACTACGAGCGTTCCCGGAATATCCTCGAAACAGCGTTGAAAGAGCTTTCGGCTTATGCGTCATGGCAGGCATTTGACCCGGGGCAACGGCAATATATTGACTCGCGCTATGCGGCGATGCCGGCGCTTACCAAGAAAGGCATCCGCGACCATTTCCCGGAGGGATTCGTACCGCCAGGCAAGGACATCAAACAGGGACTTGCAAGCGGTGAGATCGAGTTTGTCAAGACAAGCGGGACAAGCGATGTCAGCGTAACCAACATCTGGAACCAGAAATGGTGGGATGAGTCGGAGAGACTTTCCTGGAAGCTGAACGCCCATGCCGCAAGGATCGCGACGGGGACCCACAATGAGGCAATTCTTGCCAACCCGCTGAACGTCGGCGTTATCTCGAATGACGCCGACCTCCCGATGGGAAAACGGCGGCTCAAGCGTTACCTTTACCTCAATGAAAAGACCGACCCGGCCCGCTGGACCCCGGAGCTGATGAAGCGAATGACGGATGAGCTTGAGGAATTCAGGCCGGCGGTCTTGGAGGCGAACCCGTCGCTTCTGGCGAAGCTGTGCCGCCACGTTGCCGGGCGCGGCAAGCCGGTTTTCCAGCCGGGTCTGATTGTTCTCACCTACGAGTATCCTTCGGTTTTACACTACCGGCACATCCGGCGCGTTTTTGGCTCTCCGATCGCCAGTTCCTACGGCTCAACCGAGACCGGCTACGTCTTCATGCAATGTGAAGAGGGGAAATTCCATCAGAACAGCGAGTCCTGCCGTGTTGATTTCCAGCCGCTCAGACCCGGATGCGGCAGCTACGGGATAGGCAGAATCCTGGTGACTCCGCTTCACAATCCCTGGTACCGGATTATCCGTTTTGACGTGGAAGACTTGGTGCGGCTCGACGAAAGCGGCAGTTGCCCCTGCGGGCGAAACTCCGGCATCATCCTTTCCGCAATCGAGGGATGCATGGCAACGGCGACACTGACTGTAACGGGCAGGCTGGTCACGCTCCGCGAGCTGGATAACGTCATCGGCGGACTTTCAGGCATAGATGAGTACCGACTTGAGCAGACCGGCATGGACTCGTATGATCTGTCTCTAGTCAGCCCGATGGATGATAAGCGTGCGCTTGCTGGCGAGGCTTCAATCCTGCTGAAAAAGCTCTACGGCGACGGGGCAAAAATATCGGTACGTTTTGAAAATGCGATTTCCCCGGAAAGCACGGGCAAATACCGGCTGGCAAAGGCGGCTTTCCCCCTGCATGTCGAAGATTACCTTGATAAAACCGCATCTCTGAAAGAAAACAGGATCAACGGTGATGAAAAATGGGTGAGATAAAACCGGTGTATCTGATTGCCGGGGGAAGGTCTGCAAATCGCAGGGCGACTGATTTGCTCATTCGCGAGGTCTTCGGCCGGAGCGGTATAGGGTCTCCGTCGATCGGCTACGTGGGAACGGCAAGCGATGATCGTGATGATTTCTTTAACCGTATGGCGGGCATGTTCAGGGAAAACGGGGCGGGTGATGTGACCCACGCCCTGCTCACCCCCGGCGACGCAGACATCTCCAGAGCAAAAAGGATTTTGAGGCATTCGGATATGATCTGTATCGGCGGGGGGGATGTGGACAAAGGGATACGAACACTCGAAGAAAGAGGAGCGGCCGGCTTCCTCGCCGGGCTTTATCGAGAGGGCAAGCCCTTCTTCGGGCTTTCCGCCGGGTGCATCATGCTGGCCAAAGAATGGGTGCGCTGGCGCAACCCGGACGATGACGCAACGGCCGAGATATTCCCGTGTCTGGGGCTCGCCCCCGTACTCTGCGACACCCACGATGAGGAGGGGGGATGGGAAGAGCTTAAAACGCTCCTGATGCTTGAAAAAGAGGGCGCTACCGGGTATGGGATTGCCACCGGGACCGCTTTGCGGGTTTTCCCGAACAAAAGGGTGGAGGCGCTGGGAGGCGCCGTTCACCGGTACGTCAGGCGAGGCGGCGAAGTGAAGAGAATTTCCGATGTGATGCCATTATAGCCTGGAAGTGACGAGCGTGACGAGAAGTTCCTGGATTGTGCCGGGCATGTTCTCAGCCACACGGAAGCGTGCGAGCTGCTCGATCTGCTTTTAAAATGCCGGACACTTGCCGATGTGGGTCCACTGGTTCGGGCGACGGCGCCGCGGACAAATCCTTAAACCAAGGGAGGAGGAACTCTCATGCAGGAACTCAAGGGTAAGGTGGCCATCGTCACAGGGGCCACCCGAAAGCGCGGTCTGGGGCGTGTCAGATTTGAAATCCGTCCCCTTACGGACTTTTTTACGAAACCGTCAGAGAAAGAGCGCTCCCTCATCACTGACGGAGCGCTCTTTCACGTGTGAATTTGATAAACCTGAGACGTTATTTCTTCTTTTTGACTTCGGGTTTGGCAGGGGCGACGGCCATTTCCTTGAAAGTGGCATCCCATTTCTCGACGACGGACTTCAGCTCACCAGCCTTTGTCTTGGCGCCGAGCGGATCGGCGGCGATCATCTCCTTGCTGGCCTTTACACCGTCGACAAAGGATTTGGCGTCCGCTTCCCAGGCTTCCTTCTGGTCCTTCATCTTCTTTTCGATCTTCTTCACGGAGTCTTCGATGCTTTTCCAGCCTTCTTCCAGAGCGGCGACGGCAGCGGTCGCTTCATCGGCGACGGCTTTCTTGCCCGCCGCCACGGCGCCCGCGGCCTTCTCGAATGCTGCCTTGGCATCCACATAGCCCTGCTTGGCCTCCTTGTACTTCTTTTCCTTGACCTGAGCTGCCGCGGCTTCCAGGAGTTTCTTGGCGGCCTGGAGATCGGCGACAGCGTACTTGTCGGCCCCCGCTGCCACTGCAGAGCCCATGGCGGCCTCCGCGGCCTTCTGTTCCGCCTCAGGGGCGCTTGCACAGCCGATGAATACGAGGGACAGGGCGAGTACCACCATTAATGATGCCGAATACTTGAAATGTTTCATCTTGTCTTTCCTCCTTCTCTTTATGATTGCAGTGTTGTCGAACAAATCTTCGTGTCCGTATATACTTTTTTCCTTAATTGTCAAGACATTTGACGGACATTTGAGTATCTGCCGCCTGCCACCGGACCAGATACCGCCGAATGTGAAGCTCCCCGCCCACAGGGCGGGGCTTCCCGGTAAGGAAGTATTCATTTTTCGATGCGCTCCTCAACCCCGCCTACAAGGCGGGGGTTTCGGGATGCGCTCCCGGTCAGACGAAATCGGCGAGGAGACGGCGCCGGTTCCTTTCCGGCGGCAACAGCCCCGTGACCAGAGAGTGCAAGGCGAACAGTTCCAGGGAGAACGGCAGATAGCCGAGATAACCCAGAAGCGGCATCTCGAAGAGATGAAGCCAGTCGCCGTAGGGTATCCTGTATGCCCACTTCGGATAGGAGTAGAAATTCCACATCTCCCAGAAGAGACCGCAGATGAGGCAGCCCGCGCAAAGAGCGATGACCTGCCTCCAGTCGCCCCGGGTCAGGTTCTCGAGGAGGGAGGGATTTCCCAGGCGGACGTTGAGCGGTTCGAGGATGCAGTACACCGAAACCCAGACAAGGGGAAAGAAAAGATCCGGCCAGAGAAGAAGGAAAAGCAGCATGGCGCAGCCGGCTGCAAACATCCCACGCAGAAAGGCGGGAGTCGGCAGAATGGCGGGACCGGGGCGGATCCGTCTCAGCCGGTTGCCGGTCCCCATCAGCTCAGCCGTCCCAAAGACGGCCGGCATCACCGTGGAAAAGCTTACCGTGGAGAGTACCGCGTACTCAAGGGTCGTAAAGGTCTCCTCCCCCAGATAGAACCAGTTCTGGGTCCGGAGGTTGATCAGCTCGAAGAGCCACCAGGCGGGCGCCGAAATAAGGAAGAGACCCGCGAAAGCGGCAGGACTTCGGGTCAGCAGGGAGTGGCCTTTTCTGCGGCAGACGAGGGCGTCCACGGCGAGGGAGTAACCGAGCCAGAGAGGGAAGAATCCCCAGTGGGTCCGAAGACCCGAGAGCGACCAGTTCAGGATCCAGAAAACGGCGACCAAGGCAAGACCGAGCCAGCCGTGGATCGGCCATCTTCCGATTCGTCCTGACATGTTATCGGACATCACGGGTCTCCATCCTTGACGGCTTCGTAAAAAGTCCGGATGCTGCGTTGCGCTTCATCCCTCGTCATTGCGGCGTACGCAAAAGTACGTCTCATTCCTCAGGATTCGCGCGCCTTGCCTGCGGCCTTTTTACGAAGCCGTCCTATTTTCAGAAAGGCAAGGATCTCCTCGATATCGGGCAGCTCTTTGATGGGATAGACCTTGACGAAAACCACCCGACCCGCCTCATCGAGGATGAGATTGGCCCTTTTGGAGGTCCCCTCAACTTGACGGAAGATGCCGAGAGCCTTCGCCGTCTTCCCGTGGGGCCAGAAATCGCAGAGGAGCCGGGTCTCTTTGATCTTCAGCGAGGCTGCCCAGGCGCCCTTTGAGGGGACCGTGTCCACACTCAGGCCAAGCGCCACAACGCCGAGCCTGGCGAAGGCCCGCCTGTTCTTCTCCAGCGACTTCATCTGCATGGCGCAGACCGATGTCCATGCAAGAGGATGCCAGGAGAGGAGGACTTTTTTACCGCGGAGGGTGGAGAGCCGGACCTGTTTTCCGTCCTGATCCGGAAGCGAAAAATCCCGCACTCGGCGACCAATCGATACGACCTTGTTCTCAGCCATGTGAAACCTCCTTGTGCTCATTTGAGTCTTTAAAAAAATTGCGCGACACCGCCGGCGTCCGATCACAGGTGGAGCGGAAGCAAGGGACCGGCGAAGCTTGGATAACAGATTGATACAAGTGGCCGCGCGTGTCAAGGCAAATCCGATTAGGCAACTTTAGGACCGGGAGCGCAACCCGCAAGCCCCGCTTGCAGGCTGTGTGAATGGCCGCAATATAAAAACGGAACACTTCCTTGCCGTGGAACCCCGCCTTGTGGGAAGAGAGCTCCACTTTCACGCCGGTCGGATCTCAAGAAGCGTTTCCACCTTTTTTAGGTTGCGTTTTCCGGTAAGATATATGATAAGACCCCGCAATCAAAAAAGGGATTGTCATCTATGGAGGGTAATCGAATGGAGGGGTTCTGGGAGAGAATTGAGGCAGATTCGCTGTCCGGGAAGGGAATCCGTGCCGAAGATGCGCTCACCGTCCTGGGGTTGCCGCAATCGGAGATATGGCGTCTTCTAACGGTATCGGAAAAGGCGCGCCGCCGCTTCAAGGGGGATCAGATCAGGCTGTGTTCCATCGTCAACGCCAAATCCGGTCTCTGTTCGGAGGACTGCGCCTTCTGCTCGCAATCCAGCCGGTCAAAAGCCTCGATAGAAAAATATCCGCTTATGGAAGAGGACCAGATCGTCATGGCCGCCCGGGACGCAAAGCAGCGGGGTGCGAGAGAGTTCTCCATCGTCACCTCCGGGCTTTCGATGCACAGCAAGCGCGAACTGGATCGGGTGGGGCAGGCGATCGAGCGGATCGGGACCGAAGTGGGGATTGAGACGTGCGTCAGCCTGGGCGCGCTCACCGCCGAAAACATCGCCTTTCTCCTCTCGCGGGGGCTGCGATCGGTTCACCACAACCTGGAAACGGCGCGCGGTTTTTTCCCTTCCATATGCACCACCCACGATTACGAAGAGGATATCCGGGCCGTGCGCGTGGCCAAGGCCGCCGGGGCCTGGGTGTGCAGCGGAGGCATTTTCGGCATCGGCGAGTCGGCCACGCATCGTGTCGAGCTGGCCATGACCCTCCGGGAACTTGATGTGGACTCGATTCCCGTCAATTTCCTCAATCCGATCGAGGGGACCCCCCTGGATGGAAAATCCGAACTCACCCCTTTTTGCTGCCTGAAGATCATTGTCATGATGCGTCTGTGCCACCCTTCGCGGGAGATCATCGTTTGCGGCGGTCGTGAAGTGAATCTTCGGGACCTGCAGGGACTGATCTTCGCCGCCGGGGCCTCCGGAATGATGATCGGCAACTACCTGACAACTTCCGGACGACCTGCCGAGGATGATCTGCAGATGGTCGAAGACCTGGGCCTTGGCATACGCTCACTCTGATGAGTTTCTTCCCTATCACGCAAGAGATATCCGCCCTCCGGGAAAAGGGGCGCTACCGTCGCCTGAGGCAGGTGTCGACCCCGCAGGATGCGGTGATTGTCGTCGAGGGGAGGAAACTGCTCAACTTCTCTTCGAACAACTATCTCGGCCTTGCCAACCATCCGGAAGTGGTAGAGGCCTTCACTGGGTATGCGCGAAAGTACGGTGTCGGGTCCGGCGCCTCGCGTCTAATCGGCGGCAACATGGATGTCCATGTCGAACTCGAAGAGGCCTTTGCCCGCTTCAAAGGGGCGGAGGCGTGTCTGACTTTCAGTTCCGGTTACCTGGCCAACCTGGGCATTCTTGACACGTTAGGCTCTCCGGAGGCAACGATCTTTTCAGACGAACTCAACCACGCCTCCATTGTCGATGGTTGCCGGCTGAGCCGCGCCCGGGTCGAGGTATACCGACATGCCGATGTCGGGCACCTGGAGGATCTGCTGAAGGCGTCACAGGCCGGGCGGAAGATCATCGTGACCGACGGGCTCTTCAGCATGGGAGGGGACATCGCCCCTCTTCCCGACTTGGTGGAACTGAAAGCCAAGCATGGGGCGATCCTGGTGGTCGACGACGCCCATGCCACGGGGACGCTTCCACCGCAGGGTCGCGGCTCCGCCGACTACTTCGGCCTTGCCGGGGAGATCGAGATCCAGATGGGGACCTTCTCCAAGGCTCTGGGCACCTACGGCGCATACCTGTGCGCGTCGCGTGAGATCGTGGACTACTTGATCAACAAGTGCCGGACGTTCGTCTTCAACACGGGACTCCCTCCGGCGATCGCCGGGGCGACGATCAAGAGCATCGAATTGTTGTCCCGCCATCCCGAATGGCTCGCCTCTCTAATGGAAAATGGAGAGACCTTTCGGCGCGAGATGGAGGCCAGGGGGAGAAAAATATCATCCCGGACGGCAATCGTGCCCATCCCGGTCGGCAGCGATGCGGAGACGATGACAGTCTCGCGACGGCTGCACGACAGGGGGGTGTTCATTCACGGGATCCGACCGCCGGCGGTTCCGGAGGGGAGGGGGTTGCTTCGCCTGACCCTGATGGCCACCCACACGGAGGATATGGTGAAGACGGCCGCTCGCCGGATCGACGAATCGTTGAAGGAGCTGGGAATTGAACCGTACTGAATGGTTGCGCCAAAAGGACAGGGAGAGCATCTGGCACCCCTTCACCCAGATGGCGGACTGGGAAAAAGAGGCGCCCCTGATTATCGAACGCGGGGAGGGAAACACCCTTATCGACACCGAAGGCCGGAAGTACTTCGACGGCGTTTCCTCGCTGTGGGTGAACGTGTTTGGCCACCGGCGAAGGGAGATCGATGAGGCGATCCGATCCCAGTTGGACCGCCTGGCCCACTCCACTTTTTTGGGGCTTTCGCATCTCCCCGCCATCGAGCTTTCGGAAAAACTTCTAACCGTGGCGCCGGAGGGATTGAGCCGCGTGTTCTATTCGGATAACGGCTCCACCGCCATGGAGATCGCGATCAAGATGGCCCTGCAGTACTGGCAGCAAACAGCAGGCGGGGAGAAGAAGCAGACGTTCATGACGCTTAGCGAGGCGTATCACGGCGATACGATCGGGGCGGTCTCCGTCGGGGGCATCGATCTGTTTCACAAGATTTTTCAGCCGCTGCTGTTCACCACCCACAGGATCCCCACACCGCACTGTTACCGCTGCCCCTGCGGCATGGCGCGCAAGTCGTGCGCCCTTGAGTGCGCGACCCGCATGGAGGAGGCGGTGAGACGACACGGACGGGAACTCGCGGCGTTCATCGTGGAGCCGCTGGTGCAAGGGGCGGCGGGGATGTTGATGATGCCCGAGGGATACCTGGCTAGACTGAGGGACGTGACGCGGGAATGCGGGGTTCTGCTCATCTGCGACGAGGTGGCGACCGGATTCGGCCGGACGGGAACGATGTTCGCCTGCGAGCAGGAAGGAGTCGCACCCGATATCATGTCGGTCGCCAAAGGGTTGACCGGGGGTTATCTCCCTCTGGCCGCCACACTGACGACGAAGGAAGTCTACGATGCATTCCTCGGTCGTTACGAGGAGTTTAAGGCCTTTTTCCACGGCCATTCCTACACCGCCAATCCGCTCGGGTGCGCCGCGGCGCTGGCGACCCTCTCCATCTTTGAAACGGAGGATGTCCTTACGCATGTCGCCTCCCTTTCCAGGGTAATGGCAGAGGAACTGGCGAAATTGAAAAGCCGCCGCTCCATCGGCGATATCCGGCAAAAGGGGTTGATGGTCGGCATCGAGATCGTCGCGGATCGGAAGACGAAGGAATCTTTTTCCCCGGAGAAGAAGGTGGGACAGCGTGTGGTCCGCAAGGTAAGAGAGAAGGGCATTATCCTGCGCCCGCTTGGGGATGTGATCGTTCTGATGCCGCCGCTCTCCTCTACGGAAGAGGAGAGCAGGCATCTGGTCGGCTCGGTCGGGTGGGCGATCGATTCGGTTCTTGCCGAGTGAGATGAAAAAAGATGGGACAAGGGATATTGATCACGGGAACGGATACGGGAGCGGGGAAGACGGTCGTCGCCTGCCTGCTGGGAAAGCGCCTGCTCCGGGAGAGGATCGCGGTATTGCCGCTCAAACCGGTCGAATCCGGTTGTGCGCCGGGGGCTGATGGAAGGCCGTTTCCCGCCGACGCGGCAGCGCTCCGCGACGCATTCGCCCCGGGATTGTCGCTGTCCGAGGTATGCCTCTATCCGCTCTCGGCTGTCCTGTCCCCTCACCTTGCCGCCCGGGCGGAGAGAATATCCATCGATCCAGCGCGTATACGGCAAACCGTCATCGACACCATAGCGTCAACGGACGTCGTTCTAATCGAGGGGGCAGGGGGGGTGACCGTCGAGATCCGGGAGGGGTACTCCTTCGCCGATCTGGCGCGCGACTTATCTCTTCCCGTATTGATCGTGGCGGGAAACCGACTGGGGGCGCTGAATCATCTGCGATTGACCATGCATTATCTTCAATCAGAAAAAATTCCTCTTTTCGGTGTGATCCTCAACGACCTGGCTCCGGAGTCGTTTGCCGCCCGGGAGCCAAACGAAACCGAGGTGCGGCGGATTGCAGGCAAGCGTTACCTGGACAGGATCCCCTATGGAGCCGCCGCTCTTCCGGAGGAGATATTTTCTCGTTTCCGCCGGAGGTTGCTGGAGATTGTGGAAAATTCATTGACAGCCGCAGGCGCCGGACCCCACACTTCGCGGCCAATATGTCCTTGACATGCAAAAACAGTATAATATAAACTATTTTTTACTAAGCGGCACAGGGTGAAAAAGCAGCATTTAACTTTAGAGAGGGAGGAAGTCCGTATGAAGAATTTACTCCGTGTGTTGTTTGTTGTCGTTTTCTTGGCGGCGGTGACCGTTGCTCCCGTATCGGCCAAGACGAGCTGGAATGTCAATTCCGTCTGGCCGCCCAAGAACCTTCATAGCGTCGGCCTCAGCGACTTTGCCGAAAAAGTGAAGAAGGCCACCAACGGCGATCTTGAGATGGCCGTCCATACGGGGGGCGCCTTGGGCTTCAAGGGTCCCGATCTCCTGAAGGCTGTCCGCGACGGGCTCGTCCCCGTGTCCGACATGCTGATCAGCGGCGTGGCCGGCGACGAGAAGATCTTCCAGATCGTAACCCTCCCCTTTTTCGTCCGGAATTTTGACGAGCTGCGGCTTCTGATCGATGTCTCGCACCCTTACTTCGACAAGAGCGCCCTGAAATGGGGCCAGAAAATCCTCTACATCGCCCCCTGGCCGGGAGCGGGTCTCTGGACCAAGAAAAAAGTCGTCACCCTTGAAGAACTCAAAGGACTCAAGACGAGAACCTACGATAAGAACGGCGCCCTTGTGATGGAGGCCGTCGGTGCGACGCCTTTTGCCCTCCCCTTTAGCGAGGTCTATACATCGCTTCAGACGGGCCTCATCGACTCCGTCATGACCTCGACGCCCACAGCCGTGGACGGGAAATTCTGGGAAGTCCTCAAATACTTCGAGCCGCTGAACATCACCATCGCCACGAACATGGTGACGGTCAATCTGAAGGCCTTCCAGAAGCTCCCCAAGGCCCAGCAGGATGCCCTCGTGAAGATCGGCAAGGAAACGGAAGAGGCGATGTGGGCGAACGTGAAGACCTGGGACAAGGAGCAGGAAGCCATCAGCAACAAGAACGGCATCGAGACCGTTAAGCCTTCCGCGAAGCTCATCGGTGAACTGGAGAAGATCACGGAAACCATCCGCGCCGAGTGGCTTAAGACCGCGCCCGCGGACGGCAAGATGATCTACGACGAATTCATGAAAAAAGTGAAGCGGTAAACGGTTATATGAAAGCTTTTATCAACGCGATCGATCGGCTTTCCGGTTTCGGCGGCTGGACGGCGGGCATCTTTATGGTCATCGCGCTCGTCATCGGCATATCGGAAATCGTCACACGGTACGTTTTCGGCAAGACCCTGTACATCGCCGATGAGTATTCGGGCTACCTCATGGCCATGCTCACATTTCTGGGATTGGCCTACACGCTGCGCGAACGGGGACACATCCGGATGATGTTCCTTCTCCATTTTCTGAAAGGTTCGAGGAAGGTCCTATACAACATGGCCTGCATGCTCGTCGGTTTCGTTTTTTGCATGGGGCTGTTCTGGTTCACCGGCGTATTCTTCTGGGACTCGGTGGTCAATCAAACGCAGTCCATGCAGATCACGGAAACCTACATGGCGATTCCTCAGGCATTCCTGCCTATCGGATCGTTTTTTCTGCTGCTCCAGTTCCTATCCGAGTTTCTCAAGTGCGTCGCCATCCTGAGGCAGGATACGGCAGGACTCCGAATCCAGGAGGAAGTCGATGAGTTGGGACGGTAGCGGAATTTTCTGTTAACGGGGCGCCCCCCGGAAGTGAAAAACAAATGAACGTGGATCTCGGCCCTGCTTCCGCAGTCATCCTCGGCCTGCTCATCGTCTTTTTGGGCGGATCGATCTGGATCGGCATCGCCCTGTTCATCGTGGGCATGGGCAGCTTCTTCATATTCACCGATGTCTCCTTCGGCTCGATCCTGGCGAATATCGCCTGGAACAACACGAGCGGTTCCGCCATGATGGCGCTGCCATTTTTCATCTGGATGGGGGAAATCCTCTTCCGCAGCAAGATATCGGAAAGCCTTTTCCGGGGCCTCTCGCCCTGGATGGATTCCATTCCGGGACGGCTCATTCACGTCAATATCCTGGCCTGCACGTTCTTCGCCGCTGTCAGCGGTTCCTCGGCGGCCACAACGGCCACCGTCGGCAAGATCACCGTTCCAGAACTCAAGAAAAGGGGGTACGATCATGATCTTTCCATCGGATCCCTGGCCGGAGCGGGAACGCTGGGGTTCATGATTCCGCCGAGCATGGTGATGCTTGTTTACGGAATCATCGGCGACGTGAGTATCGGCAAGCTCTTTATTGCGGGCTTCATCCCCGGTTTTATGCTGGCCTTCATGTTCAGCGGCTATATCCTGATGCGCTGTCTGATCTCTCCCGAGCTCGCCCCCAGAGGGGAGGAACATTACACCTGGAAGGACCGGCTTATGGCCCTTCCCGCCATTGCACCCGTCGTCATTCTCATCCTCTTCGTACTGGGCAGCATCTACATGGGGGTGGCGACACCCACGGAGGCGGGCGCGCTGGGCGTTGTGGGCGCCTTCTTCTTTGCGTCGATCACCAAGAGCTTCACCTGGGAGGTTTTCAAGGTGAGTCTCGTGGGGTCCGTTCGCACCAGTTGCATGATCATGCTGATCGTCATGGGCGCCGCGTACCTGTCGAACGTGATCGGCTATCTGGGGATCACCCGGGCGCTGACGCAATATGTGACCTCCATGGGACTCTCGCCCTACATGCTCATCGTCATCCTGACGGTTCTCTATCTGATCCTGGGATGTCTCGTCGATGGATTTTCCATGATCGTCATGACGGCGCCGATCGTGCTGCCCCTGATCGAGGCAGCCAAATTCGACACGGTGTGGTTCGGAATCTACCTGGTCCTGATGATCGAACTCGCCCAGATCACCCCCCCGGTGGGTTTCAACCTGTTCGTCATCAGCGGACTCAACAACGACGACATTACGACCGTGGCCAGGGCGGCATTCCCCTTCTTCTTGATCATGCTTGTGGCGACGGTCCTTTTAACGGTCTTCCCGGATATCGCGCTGTTCCTCCCGAATAGAATGATCGGGAAATGATCCAAAGATAATCGAAACGCTTTTGCGAGGAGACGAACCGATGAAGAGGATCGACATCAACTGCGACATGGGGGAGGGCTTCGGCGCCTATACGATCGGCATGGATGGCGAGGTGATACGTTACATCAGCTCAGCAAACATCGCCTGCGGGTTCCACGCCGGCGATCCACGGGTCATGAACAGGA
>CAZINF010000034.1:0-25221 GCA_964540555.1 uncultured Syntrophus sp.
TGATCCGCGGCGAGAATGTCTATCCCAGCGCGATAGAAAATGTGATCCGCGGCATAGAAGGGCTGGGCGATGAGTTCCGCATCGTGATCACCCGGGAGAAGACCATGGACGAGATGATCGTCCAAGCGGAGCGCTCACCCCAGACCGATCCGGCGGTCATCCCCGAACTGAAGGTCAGGCTGGCCGGGGAGCTCAAAGCGCGGGGTCTTCGGGCCGTTGTGGAGCTCATGGAACCGGGGACGCTGACGAGGACGGAATTCAAGGCAAGAAGGGTGATCGACCGGCGCCGTATCCATGACAAGATTACCGACAGGAAGTAAGCTGTGTAATGGGGACGGATTTCAAATCCGTCCCCATTTGAAATCCGTCCCCGCGCGCGTTTTACGAGGTCGTCAATCTTTACCGCCTGTATTGCGAGAACATCACCATTTCACGATTTCCACATGGGAAAGCGTCCTTCCGAGGATGTGCTCGCCGATCGTCTGAAAACGGTGGGGAACATCCGTGACGAAAAAGCGATGGTCGGGCAACCTCTGCCGAGGATTTTCCAAGCCGGCTTCGATAAGGAGATTCGCTGCGATGGCGGCCATCGCCTCGGCGGAATCGATGAGCCGGATCTCCGGTCCCGTTACTTCCTGGAGAAGTGGCTTAATTCGTATGCCACAGCGGCCATCGTATTGCAGGCGATGATGAGGAGCTTGACATTCCGGCTCAGGAGGAATCCCGTGATCTGCCTGGCATAGCCGGTGATCGTCTCCGCCGATTTGACCTCGTAGGGGACGCGGGCCGTGTCGCCGAAATAGAGGACCTCTTCGAAAGGGAGGCGCTCCATCAGGGCGCGGACGACGGTCAGGCCGCCGACGCCCGAATCGAATACACCGATGGGATTTGACGCGGCGGGCTGCACGGCGCCGGCGGTTGCCTCAGTTACTGCCATGGAAGGTTTCTTTTCGCCGGGTCCCCTCGTAGAGCTCGTACTCCAGGAGTCGGCATTCGATTTCGCTGTTGTAGAAGACGATCCGCCGCTTAGTCCGGAGCCCCACCTGCTTCCCCAGGGTCGTATTTCCGGTGAAGAGATATCCCAGGTAGCCCCCGCACTTCTGCTTGAAAAAATCCCCGATCTCCCGGTAGAGGCCGGTCAGCTTCGAGACCTCGCCCGTCCGCTCGCCATAGGGGGGATTGAGAATCACGACGCCTCCCCGCTCCGGAAGCGGCGTCTGGGCAAAAGGGCAGACGGTGAACGCGATGAGCTTCTCGACGCCGGCCGTCCGGGCGTTCTGGCGCGCCGCTGCGACCGCATGGGGATCGATATCCGTGGCGATGATCTGTGCGGCGGTCTCCTTCTGCATCTCATGCGCCGCCGCACGGATCTTCCTCCAGGCGGCTGGATCGAACCCTTTGATGTGGATGAAGCCGTAGTTGCTCCGGAGGAGTCCCGGCGCCCTGCCTTCAGCGAAGAGCGCCGCCTCGATCGCGAGCGTCCCGCTTCCGCACATCGGATTGACGAAGCTGGTCCGGCCTTTCCAGCCCGTTGCGAGAATCACCGCCGCCGCGAGGGTTTCCTGCATCGGGGCCGCGAGGGGGATCTTCCGGTAGCCGCGCCGGGAGAGGGGCTCGCCGGAGGTGTCGAGGTAGACGAGGGCATCGCTCCCCCTCCAGTAGACATGAACCACCGCCCGGTCGCGATCGGGTCCGGAGTCGGGCCGCAGGCCGCATCGCTCCACGAGCCGGTCGACAATGGCGTCCTTCGCCTTGACATTGACAAACCGCCCATCGTTGATCGTCGGGGTGTCCGCCGTCGATGTCACGCAGAGGTAGGCATGCGCCCCGCTTTCGTACAGAAGCTCCTCCCAGAGGATCTTCCGGATGCCGGCATAGAGTCCCGCCGGATTCTCCGCGTTGAAGGCCTCGATAAGATAGAGGACCCGGTGACCCGTCCTGATATGGAGGTTCAGTCGCATCGTATCGGCGAGCGTCCCCTCCGTTTCGACGGCAGCCTCCCCTTCCGCAAGAATGCAAAAGCCGAGCGCGCGGACCTCCTCGGCAAGCCAGGGGACGATCCCCTTCGGGCAGGTGATGAGGATTTTCTTTTTCTCGATCCAAGGGTTCATAGACATGCGTTTTGTCTAACACAGGCTTGGTGAAATGCAAAGAAAATCAGATGTGACATATTAAGGCAAAACTGCTTGACATAAATATCAATATTGATACTCCTGCTTTCGCTGTCTGCAAACACTATTGCTTTCTGTCAGGTCGGAAGTCATGACTCCTCGATGATCAAAAACAGCGGTAACGACATTCAGAGTACCAAGATCCTCATCGTCTACCAGAGCAAGTATGGAAGCACAAAACAATATGCTGAATGGATTCAGAAGGAATGTAATGGCGACCTGGTCAATATTGAAAATGGAGACAACCTCGATCTTGCAAGATATGACGTTATCATCATCGGCGGTTCCGTGAGGGTAGGGAACATCGTCATCGCGCCATTTGTTGAAGACCATTGGAGCGTCATGAAAGGAAAGAACGTTATTTTATTCACCACATCAGGAACACCGCCCCAGCATCCGAAGATTCAGAGTATTTACGAAACAAGTCTTCCTGGGGAGATTCGGAAAGAGATAAAATATTTTCCATTGCATGGGAGAATATCTAGAGAGAATCTGACGCTCTGGGATAAATTTCTCATTGCCACTGGTAAGATCATGGAGCCGGATGAAACTTTGAAAAAGGATACGGGCAAAGACTTTGACGGCGTTCAACGGAAAAATCTATTGCCGTTGTTTGAATATCTGGAATAAGTTAAGATGACTCGCATGGAGTAGCCCCCGCTTTGACCCGACACCTTTCATTTTTTGATTCCCAAGTTGAGCAAAGGCTTCACGATAGGGTTCTCTATCGGCGCGTGCGGCTGATTTTACCGGGTCTGGTGATTGCGCCTCCGGATGCAAGCAAAAGCGCATTGACCCAAAACACGGGAAATAGCCCGAACAACGAACCGATGGACCCGAACACGACCGGAACGATCACGCGTGTCATGTGATTGACGGTGACACGCAAGCCCATCGCCTCGCCGGACCGACCTTGCGGGGAGTTGCCGTAGGTCATCATCAGGGTGATGGGTTGGCCGCATCCCATGCCGAGCCCGAACGCGAAAGAGATCAGCATGAGCGCCACGGCGCTATGAAAGAACGGTATGAGCAAAAAGCTCGCCGCTCCGGTGAAAAACGCGAATGCAAGCACCCTCTCCTCGGTCAATCGAAAAATCAGACGCGGCAGGAACAGCCGTACAACGAATGCCGATGCGGAGAACATCGCCAGGACGACGCCGATGGCGGAAGCCGAAAGCCCGACAGCGTGTCCGTAAATCGGCATGTAGACCTGGAACAGGTCGATACCGCTGACCACCAGGCTGCCGGTGGCCATGACACGCCAGAGCCCGGACCCCGCCAACATCTCCCATACGCTGCCCACCGGCGGAACGGTGCGCGAACCCCCGGGCAGGGCGCCGCCCCAGATCGCCAGAAGAGCGGCCGGCACGAATGACATCAGCACAAGATAAAGACACGCGACGGCATGGCCCGAGTAATCGATCGAAAACCCCGCGAGCAACGGGCCGATAAAGCCGGCCGAAGAGATCAGCACGCTGTAATTGCTGAAGTTCCTGGCGCTGGTTTCCGGACGACTCAGAAGCCCCACCAGATTCTGAAGGGATGCGCCGGAGAACGCAAACAGCAGGCCGTTCATCACCCCGGCTATGAAGAGTGCGGACAATCCGGAAACGTAATAAGGGAGCAGCATGCCGAAGGCGCCGCCGACCGTGCCGAACATGAGCAGCCAGCGGGAACCGAAGCGATCGGAAAATCTGCCGACCTGCCAGGACAGGAGCATCGGCAGGACCGAAAACGCGGCGGCAAGGATGCCGACGGCAAAGGGCTGCGCACCGAACTTGAGCGCATAAAGCGTCAGCAGCACGCGGCCGGCCTGCACTATCGTCATGATAGACAATGCCACGGCAAAAGTTAAATAGAGGGGCATCGGGGTTAAGGGTGGTAAAATTCTTTTTTTCTCGGCTAACTATATGAAGGCAACAAGGGATGTCAAGACAATATTACGAGTAAAATACTTTCCCTCCATGCGAAGATATGGCATACTCATACCGGCAGAAACGGAAAATTCGTCGTCTCGGGTAGGGATAAATGGCAAGGGCTATTCTGGATCATGTGTATAAGAAATTCGGGCGGTAAAAGATATCAAAAAGGGATCGGGGTGCTGCTCGTTTTGCTCCTCGGCCTCTGGGGAGGGAAAATGACGGAGTGCGCTTACTCAAAAACGGCGCCGGATAAGAGAAACCTCTGGTGGGGGAAATATCCCGTTTTCGTCACCGCCCACCGCGGCTTTTCCGGCAAAGCGCCGGAGAACACCCTGGCCGCCTTCCGGGCGGCCATCGACGCCGGGTGTGATATGATCGAACTGGATGTCCATCTCTCCCGGGACAATCAGGTGGTGGTGATTCACGACGACACGTTGGAGAGGACCACGAACGGCAGGGGAAACGTGGCCGATCAGACCTGGGCGGAGTTGAAGCGGCTGGATGCCGGCTCCTGGTTCGATCCCCGGTTTTCCGGAGAACGGATACCGGCCCTGGCGGAGGTCCTGTTGATGGCCCGCAACAGGATTCTCGTCAATATCGAACTAAAAAAAGGAAAAAATTTTCCGTATACCATGGAGGAGCTTGCCGATCGTACGCTCCGCGAGGTCGAAACGGCGGACATGTCGGATCAGGTGCTCTTCTCTTCCTTTGATCCTGCCGCCATCGACCGGATCATGGAGAGGAATCCTCTCCTCCCGGTGGCCCTGATCACAAATAAACCCTGGGTGAAACCCGAGGAGGCCGGCGGAGGCAAACTGTACCCCACCCTCAACTGCCGGATCGACGTTCTGAATGAGGGGAATATTCGTCTGGCTCATGCGGGGGGAATCCGTATCCATGCCTGGACAGTAAACGCACAGGAAGAGATGAAAAAAGCCATCGCCCTCGGCGTCGACGGGATCATCACCAACTACCCGGACCGCCTTATCCACCTCCTGCAGGAGAAATAAAAGGTTCTTCCGGTTGATACGGAGCTTCATGTAGTCGATATTTCTCCAATTACGATAAAGATTAAAGATGCTTGATTTCAAAACGCTTGATCATATCATTCCTATCACCCGTGGTGGCGCTGATGACACGAATAATTTCATTTCAACATCAATGCTCAGAAACAGCGCAAAGGCGACAATTTTTTGTAGACCAAACATAGCAGATATGATATAAAATATGTATGCATTGGATAATCGCCTACTACAGTGAATCAATTCAAGAGGAAATCCTTGCATTGCCAGCCGGCTTTCTTGGCCGCTATCTTCGATATTCCGACCGAATGGAGGTCTACGGCCCGGATTTAGGTATGCCACACACCCGTGCTATGGGTGATGGGCTGTTTGAGTTACGGCTAAAGGCCGCAGAAGG
Source organism: uncultured Syntrophus sp. (assembly GCA_964540555.1). Taxonomy (GTDB): domain Bacteria; phylum Desulfobacterota; class Syntrophia; order Syntrophales; family UBA5619; genus JAKAFS01. Next base: position 5,513 of record CAZINF010000034.1, read on the forward strand.
CATCGCACGGTTATTTTACTGCACGATGGTTGGTAAGAAGATTGTGATGTTGCACCAATTTATAAAGAAAACGAACAAAAACCCTCGCAAAGAGCTTGAAATAGCTCGGCGGAGGATGAAGGAGATCAAAAATGCTTACACACAAAGAACTTAAAGCTCGCGCCCTCGAACGAGTGGACGTAAAAGACGAATACGAAAGGCTTGACGAGGAATTTGCTTTCCTGGACGAGTTTCTGAAGGCACGCGCCGCCGCCGGCATCACACAGGCGGAAGTCGCCGAACGTATCGGCACAACCCAATCAGCTATTGCTCGTTTAGAGTCCGGCAGTGGAAAGCACTCGCCATCACTTGCCACATTGCAAAAGTACGCACATGCCCTTGGTTGTCGCCTCGAATTGCATCTGATTAATAGCACTCACAAGGCAGAGGGTCGAACAACGCGCTCACCCGGACGCGCTAAAAAGCTGCGCGCCGGTTAGCTTCAGCGTTGGCCCATAAGGAAAACAGCATGAATGTATTTGAAGAATTCAAACGGCTGGTAATGGAGTTGGAGAAGCAGAAGGTCAGGTATGCTCTCGTTGGAGGGGTCGCAATGGCATTCTACACCGAGCCGCGATTTACCAGGGACATCGACCTTCTTATTGACTGCGAAGATTTCGAGAAGACAAAAGGCATTCTGGAAAAGGATGGATATTTTGAATCCGCATCGCCTTGGACATTCCGGAACGTTGCCATCGAACTCCACCGGTTTTTAAAGGTTGTAGACGAGGAAGATGAAATGCTGCTTGATATTCTGGTCGCGAAAGATGAAGAGGTCAAGAGCATAATCCAAAATGCGATCGAAGCGGAATCGGAAGAAGGAAGAGTAATGGTTGTGAATAAAGGGGATCTGATTTGGCTTAAGAGGATGAGGGACTCGAAACAGGATCAGGCTGATATAGAGAGGCTGGAAGATGATACGAATCGATAAAGTACTTAGTAAGCTCAGCGGTCTTTACGAGTTCAATCGAAAGCTCAAGGCCTACCAATTAAAGAAACATGCCAACAAGTCGCTAAAGGAGGACGCGGCAAAACAGCCGCCGCGCCGGTGACCTTTGTCGTTGTGCCGATTGAAATAAACATGTTGCCAAAGTGCACACATTATGATATTTTTGCACTATGAAACAGTTTGACTGGAACCAAGAAAAAAATGAATGGCTGCGCGCAGAACGAGGCGTCGTGTTTGAAGAAATGGTTTACCATCTGCAGCATGGTGGGCTGCTCGATGTCATTGGTCACCCCAACCAAGAGACATATCCGAATCAACGAATCTTTATCGTAAATGTCGAAGGTTATGCTTGTTTGATTCCATTCGCTGAAACGGATATTGGTCGATTCCAGAAAAAAGCTATTGAGGAGGGTTTACCTTATCAGACACCGATTTCCAGTGTGCTACATAAGTATATCAATGGCCGTCTTGTTGAGAAAGCCTCCTAACGACCATGGCATAACCCGGCAGTCCACCGGACAGCGCAAACCTGGCTGTTAGCGCTACCTGTGATCGCCAATGGAATGCTCCACTTCGAATGATATTCATTGATTCTCATCGATACAGTCAGGTGTGACTTTATAACCCAGACAACAAGGCATATTTTAACCAGATTATCAAATCAAAAGTACACATGAACCGGATGAAGCAAATAAAAGGATGAAAGAGATCTACTTCACGCGGGAGTCGATCCGCGGGAAATCCCTGGAGATGCTTGAGTCTGTGCAGGAAATGCGGCATCGGCAGCCCCTGGTCGGCGAACATTGCGCCCTTCTGGTCCTGGATGTGCAGAAGTATTTTTTCAGCGAGACCTCGCATGCCTTTATTCCCTCTGCCGCGGCGATCGTCGACGGCGTCAACCGCCTGAGCAAAGCATTTGGGGCAAGAGGGCTGCCGGTGATCATGACGCGGCATATCAATACGCCGGAAGATGCAGGCAGGATGTCGATGTGGTGGCGGGGGGTCATTGCCGAAGCCGATCCCTTGAGTCGGCTGATCGATGAATTGGATACCGGCGGCGCGGTTGTCCTGAAAAAGAGTCAATACGATGCGTTCCACAAAACCCCGCTGGCGGACATATTGAGGGAAAAGGGGGTCCGTCAGATCGTAATCAGCGGCGTCATGACCCACCTCTGCTGCGAGACGACCGCCCGCAGCGGTTTCGTCAGGGGTTTTGACGTTTTCTTTGCCGTCGACGGCACGGCGACCTATAACGAGGCCTTTCACCGGGCGACGCTGCTGAATCTTTCGCATGGCTTTGCCGTGCCGATCCTTATCGAAGAGATCCTGTCGGGGATATAAGACGATGAAAAGGGAAGCGGTTTCGATTATCGGCGCCGGACCGGCCGGTATTGCCGCGGCCATCCAGCTCAAACGCAGCGGGGTGGCCCCCCTTGTCGTGGAGAAGGAGCGCGTGGGCGGCCTTTTGAAAAATGCCCATTGGGTGGAGAATTATCCGGGCTTTCCCGACGGGATTGCCGGTATTCATTTGGTTTCGCTCTTAGAGAGGCAGCTGGCGGGTCACGGCCTGGAGGTTTTATTTGAAGAAGTGATAAACGTTGAGCTTGACGGCGATGCCTTTTGTGTGGAAACTACAATGAGGCACTGGATGTCTCTGATCGTCATCGTTGCCTCGGGAACGAAACCGCGAAAGATATCGGACGTCACTCTGTGTCCGGGGGCCGAGGAGCGGATTTTTTATGAAATGTATCCGCTTCGCGACGTCGTCGGGAAGAAAATCGCGATCGTCGGGGCGGGGGATGCGGCCTTCGATTATGCCCTGAATCTCGGGAGAAATAATGATATAGTGATCTTGAGTCGGTCGGAGAAGTCGCGGTGCCTGCCGCTGCTCAGAGAGCGCGTATCCCGATCACCGCGGATTACGGTTCTGGATGAGACGATTGTCCGGCGAATCACCGTAAGTCCGGAAGGGCTGCATATCGAGAGTGTGTGGCGGGAAAAACAGACCTGCCGCCATGTCGATTTCCTGGTCTTTGCCATCGGCAGGGAGCCGCAGCTCGACTTCCTTTCGGAAACTGTGAGGAAGCGGCGGCGGGAACTGGAGGAAAGCGGTCGTCTCTATCAGATCGGCGATGTCCATAACGGTCTTTTCCGGCAGACGGCTATTGCCGTTGGCGACGGGGTAAAAGCGGCGATGCGGATCATCAAAAAGCAGGAGGAAAGCGATACATGAAGATTGTGGCGTCGACGGGAACGGATGACATCGCCCGTGTCTATATTGCCGACTTCGGAGACGGCAGGCTTGTGGAGTTTGTGGAATCCGTGCAACCGCCGCTTCCGCGACGGGAAAAATGGGTCCTGATCGTTTCGACGCTCTTCGGATGTCCGGTCGGATGCCTGATGTGCGACGCGGGGCATGCCTATCGGGGAAAATTGTCGAAGGCGGAACTCTTTGCCCAGATCGATTTCCTGGTGAAGAAGCGGTTTCCGGACGGGAACATCGCCGTCGATAAATTCAAGATCCAGTTTGCCCGGATGGGCGAACCCGCTTTAAACGCGGGGGTGCTCGCCGTTCTCGACGAACTGCCGGACCGTTACAGGGCTCCGGGATTGATCGCTTCCCTCTCCACGGTTGCCCCTGCCGGGACGGAGTCCTTCTTCGAGAAGCTCCTCGATGTGAAGAACAGCAAATACCCGGACGGGCGGTTCCAGTTTCAGTTTTCCATCCACACCACCGACGAGAACCTGCGGGACAAGCTGGTTCCGATGAGGAAATGGTCTTTTGCCGAGATGGCACGCTACGGCGAGCGATTTTATAAAGGGGGAGACCGAAAGATCTCCCTGAATTTTGCCCTGGCCGCCGAGATGAAGGTGGCGCCGAGCATCCTGGTCCGGTATTTCGATCCGGCGCATTTCCTGATCAAGATCACACCGCTCAATCCGACGTATCAGGCCGGTGAAAATGGTTTGACGTCCTACCTCGATCCATACCTCCCGGGGGGGAAAGACGCCCTGATCGACTCTCTGCGCAGCGCCGGATATGACGTGCTCGTCAGCATCGGTGAAGTCGAGGAAAACCGGATCGGGAGCAACTGCGGACAGTATGTCCTCAAGCATATGAGCAGCCAAAGGCCGATCCAAGGCGGATATTCATACGCGATAGAGCGGCCTGCATAAGGATTCCGGAGGTCTGAACGGTCATGGAAACAATGAAGGATGAATACATGGTCTCGGGCGATGGGCGCAAGCCGCGATTGATCACGCCGCCGAAGACATGCGAAACGCATTCGCACATTTACGGACCGGCGGACAAGTACCTTCGATTCCCCGGCAGGAAACCAAGCTACGGCGCATCCATCCAGGCTTACGAAACCATGCTCAAGCGCCTGGGGATAGAGCGGTGCGTTATCGTGCAACCCTCGCTGTACAGCACGGACAACCGCTGCACGCTCGACGCCATTGCATATTTCGGGCAGTCCCGCGCGCGCGGCGTCGCGGTCACCAAAAAGGACGTTGGTCGAAGCGAACTCCAGCAACTGCACGATGCCGGGATCCGCGGGTTGCGATTCTATCTTATCGTCGACGACTTCGTGATGGGCGACGCCCCGGAAATGGCCGGACGAATCGCACCCCTTGGTTGGCATCTCCAGGTCCAGGACCGGGGCAACTGGCTGCCCGAGGCGATTCCGATCCTCGAAAAGCTTCCGGTCGACATCGTGATCGACCACGTCGGGCGGACCCCGCCGGAAAACGGCGTCAACGATCCGGGCTTCAATGCGCTGCTTCGCTTCATGGAAACCGGCCGGTGCTGGGTCAAAATCTCCGCCCCGTACCTGGCGAGCATCGACGGGCCGCCCCGCTACGCCGACGTCGGCGACAAGGTCCGGGCCCTCGTGTCCGTGCGACCTGACCGTCTGGTGTGGGCGGCGAACTGGCCGCATCCCAACCACACGCCGGGCAACAAGCCCGAAGAGGCGGATTGTCTCGACGTCCTTCTCGACTGGGTGCCCGATACGGCCATCCGGAACGCCATCCTGGCCGACAACCCGGGTATCCTTTATGGATTTGACAAGTAAATACGGATCACAGCTTCCTCCGCACCTTCTCGATAGAAACGAAAACGTGCTGAGGGAAGATCATTCCGGAAAGAAGGAGACGGTTCTGCCCATCGTTGTCACTCTATTTTAATCCATTTTTCCAAACCACCCCCGCCGCTCCATCCACTTTGTCAGCTCCAATACGGGCAAAATGGTGAAAGCCAAAGCGACGACGATAGCCCAATCCAACAGCGGCAGGCTGAATGTGTCGAATGGCTCATGCAGGAAGGGCAAATAGACAATCAGCGCCAGCAATGCCAACTCCCACGCAATCGCCAGATTCAACCATTTGTTGGCAAAGGGCCGATTCAGCACCGAATGACGGTCGGAGCGGAAGTTGTATGCCTTGCAGAACTGAATGAGCACAAGGGAAACAAACGTCATTGTCATGCTTTCTTTGATGCTCCGGCCCGAACTCAACGCCCAGGCAAAAAGGCCAAAATTGACCGCTGCCGACCATAGCCCTCCCACCGTCATCAGAGTCACAACCGGGCGGGTAAAGACGCCGGTGCGTGGATTGCGCGGCGGGCGGCGCATGAGGTCGGGTTCGGGCGGGTCAACTGCAAGGGCGAGAGCGGGCAAGCCGTCGGTGGCGAGATTGACGTACAGAATTTGTACGGCGGTCAAGGGCAGAGGCAGACCAAGCAATGTGGTTCCTGTTATCAGAACGATTTCGCCAATGTTGGACGAAAGCAGGAACATCAGATACTTCTTGATATTGCCGAAGACGCGGCGCCCCTCTTCCACCGCCGCCACAATCGAGGCAAAGTTGTCGTCGGTCAGCGTCATCGCGGCAGCCTCTTTGGTCACATCCGTGCCGGTGATGCCCATCGCAATGCCAATATCCGCCTTTTTGAGCGCGGGCGCGTCATTCACGCCGTCACCCGTCATCGCGACAATGTGCCCCTTCTTTTGCAGCGCCGTGACGACGCGCAATTTATGCGCCGGAGAAACGCGGGCATAAACCTCGATGGTCTCTACCTCACGCTCAAACTCGGCCTCGCTCATCGCCTCCAGTTCTGCGCCGGTGACGACGCGGCCTCTCATAAGCAATCCCAGTTCGCGGGCTACTGCCTGGGCGGTTAGTGGGTGGTCGCCGGTAATCATGACCGGCTTAATCCCGGCTTGTTCGCACGTCTGAATCGCGGCCTTTGCCTCCGGGCGCGGTGGGTCAATCATGCCCACCAAGCCAAGAAAGGTCATTTCGCGGTCGGCGTTTTCCAGTGATGCACCTGGTTTGGAAGCTACCGCCAGAACACGCAAGGCCTCGCTTGCCATCTGGCGAGCCGCGTCCAGAATCACCTCGCGGTTGGCGGCATCGAGTTGTGTTTCTCCATCTATCGTCAATTGCCGATCACAAGAAGCCAGGATGGTTTCCGGCGCGCCTTTGGAATAGGCCACGATACCCTCCGCCAGGGCATGGAGGGTGGTCATGCGTTTGGTTTCAGAAGTGAAAGGAATTTCGTTCACACGGGGGAATTGCGACTCAAGGTCGGCCTTGTTCAACCCGGCTTTGGCGGCGGCGACTACCAACGCGCCCTCCGTCGGGTCGCCTTTGATGTACCAGAGGCCATCGGCCTGGCTGTGAACGATATGCGCGTCGGAGGCAAGCGCGGCGGCACGCAGCAGCAGTGTCAACGGGTGGGCTGGTTCGACCGTTGCGCCATCGCGTGAGAACTGGCCGCGCGGCTCATAGCCGGCCCCGGAAACGTTCAACATTTGCCCGGCCACAAATATTTTGCGGACCGTCATCTCGTCTTTCGTCAATGTGCCGGTCTTGTCGGAGCAGATCACGGAAGTGCTGCCGAGGGTTTCGACCGCCGGGAGGCGGCGAATGAGCGCGTTGCGCTTGACCATCCTCTGCACGCCGATCGCGAGTGAAATCGTGACCACTGCCGGCAAGGCTTCCGGGACAACGGCCACCGCCAGCGCAATGCCAAAAATCAACATCTCAATAAAGGGTTGCCCGCGAAACAGGCCGAGAGCCACAATGATTGCCACGACCGCAATGGCGGCCCGCGCCAGCGTGTGACCGAGCTTATCCAGGTTTTTCTGCATCGGCGTCTTGCCGGTTTCCACCGTCTGGAGCATTTGGGCAATCTTGCCGAATTCGGTGTTCATGCCAGTCGCGGCGACAACCGCGCGGCCCCGGCCATAGGTTGCGGTGGTGCCGGCGTAGGCCATGTTCTTGCGGTCGCCTAAAGCCAATTCACCGTTGGCCAGGGGCGCGGTGTGTTTTTCCACCGGAACGGACTCGCCCGTGAGGGCGGCCTCTTCGATTTGCAGATTGACGGCTTCAATCAATCTGACGTCGGCGGGGATTTTGTCGCCTGCTCGCAAAAGGACGACGTCACCCGGCGCCAAGTCGCGCGCAGGGATTTCAGCTTCCTCACCGTCGCGGAGGACGGTTGCTGTCGGTGCGGCCATTCGGCGCAATGCTTCAATCGCGCGTTCAGCGCGGTATTCCTGCACAAACCCCAACAGCACGGCAAACAGCACGATGACGGTAATGGCGATGGCTTCAATCCCGTGCCCGAGGAAGGCAGAAAACGCCGTCGCCACGAGTAGAATGACAATCAACACGTTCTTGAACTGTTCAAAAAGAATCGTCCACGGTGAAATACGATGGGCGGCTTGCAGTTCGTTCGGGCCATGCTCCGCCAGCCGCCGGGCCGCCTCACCCTCGGTCAGACCGGCGGGTGTGGATTTCAGGTGGGCGAAGACGGTTTCACCGGCCAGGGTATGCCAGAGGGGATGTGTCTCTTGGGGTGAAGGATTCATTGGCGTTTCTCTCCTTTAATAGAGTGGGTTTGTCCGATAGGACATCTTGGCGCGGCGGGGTAGCCTTGAAGACGAGGGGATCGAACCAATACAACCGGGCGGTCATGCCGGACAGCGGGCCCCGTCTCCATTCTGTAGTTACTCTATTTTGCTATTTTTTGAATACAGCGAAGAGCTTCTCGATGATATTCCTGTCCAGATTGTAGCCTGCCTCGAACTCGCCTGCATCGAGCCAGATGCCCTGGCATTCGCTGCATTTGTCCACTTCAATACCCCTGTAGTCGATGTTAATCAACTCCATACCGCATTTGGGGCACCTCATCAAATGGAGTTTTTTCAGCCTTTGCCGCTCCGCTTTGGCAAGCTTCATGGTTTTTGCGTGTTCTACCAGTTTTCTTTTTTCATATTCCATTCTGGCAAAATATTCTTCTTCCTGTTCAGAAGGTTTTACATCCATTGTTCCCTCCTTCCATGATTCCGGTCATAGGCGATCTACTGTGAACACTTTTCACGCTTTGTCGTTCTTGATCACTTAGAAATCCGTTACGCATTTTGCCTCCTGGCGCCAACGCCGCTTAAAACCAGAAACGCAGTCCGGCGAGGAGACGCGTTTCTTCGATGTCTTTGCCGGCGGCGCGCGAAAAATCCGCCGTGCCTCCGAACCGGCGAGCCCATTCGATGCCGACATAAGGGGCGAACTCCCGCCGAATCTCGTAACGCAGGCGCAGGCCCAGCGTCAGGTCGGACAACCCGCGGCCGAGTTCGCGTTCGACATCGCGCTTGCCGTAGAAATTGGCTTCCAGACGAGGCTGCAGAATCAGCTGTTGTGTGAGTAACAGCTCGTAGTCCACTTTCAGCCGCAGCGCCGTGCGTCCCTGCTCACCGACGTAGGCGGTGGCGTCGATCTCGAACCAGTACGGCGCCAGACCCTGAACTCCAAACGCCAACCAGCTGCGATTTTGCCCCTTGCCGCTGTCGTGCCGGACGCCCAGTTGCGTGTCCCAGTAGGCGGCGACAGCGTGGCCCCAGAGCAGTTCGGTGCGCGCCTCATGCAGCCGGCCGCCCTCGATCTCGCCCTCGGCCTTGAGCACCGCGCGGTCGTAGTCCCGGCCGTAGCGGGCCTGAAGCCCGTATTGCCCCGTGGTGCGCTCGCGCGTCCGTGCGGCTTCCAGACGATCGATCAGGATCGAACCGAAACTCTGCTCGTCGGCCAGTTTCAGTTGCCGGTCCGGACCGAACACCAGACCACCGGAATACGCGTGCGGATCGCGCGCGTCCGGCGGGGCCGATCCGCCCTGCATGGAACCATGACCCGCACCCGCGGCGGGCGGGCTCGCGGCCGGGGCGCGGCCGGGGCCCATTTTCCCGTGATCCATGTCGCCGTCGCTGTCTGCTTGACTCTTTGTCGCTTCACCCCCCGCGTCCATGCTGCCGTGATCCATTTTGCCATGGTCCATCTGGCTATGATCCATGCCCGGCGCTTCCTGCGCGAAGGCGTAGACAAACCCGAAGACCAGCATCGCGGCAGCGATCCAGTGCACTCGCTTGTTTACCATGGTTTCGCTCTCCGTCACTCGTTCGCGCCGTCTCATGACACCACCACTTCACGGAACATGCCCGTGTCCATGTGGATCAGGAGATGGCAATGCCAGGCCCAGCGCCCGAGGGCATCGGCGGTGACAAGGAAGCTCAGGCGCTGGGCCGGCTGCACGTTGATGGTGTGCTTGCGCGCCAGGAATTTCCCATCTGCATCCTCGAGTTCGCTCCACAGGCCATGCAGATGCATCGGGTGCGTCATCATGGTGTCGTTGTGCAGGATGACGCGCAGTCTTTCACCGTGCCGGAAGTGGATGGGCGTGGATCGGCCGAATTCGACGCCGTCAATGGACCACACGTAGCGCTTCATGTTGCCGGTGAGATGCAGCTCGATCTCGCGACCCGGAGGGCGCTTGTCCATCGGCCCGCCGACCGTGCGCAGGTCGGCGTAGGTGAGCACGCGCCGGCCGTTGTTGCGCAGGCCGACGCCCGGATCGTCGAGATTCGTGCGCGGGGCATCCACTCGCATGTCCGTGCCCGGACCGTACTCGGTGCGGGCGTGCCGCACCGTGGTTGAGGGCTTGGCGAGAGAGGCCGCGGCGCTCGCACCGTGCATGCTGTGATCCATCACTGCGCCCCCCGGGGCACCGTGCCCGGCATGGCCGCCGTGCGCGCTGCGGTCCATCGCGCCCATCATGTCGCCCAGGGTGAGCGGTTCGGGTTTGTCCACGATCGGCACCGGCGCGCTTAAGTCCGCGCGCGTTGCGAGCGTGCCGCGCGCATAGCCCGTGCGGTCCATGGACTGAGCGAAAATCGTGTAGGCCTCGTCCCTGGGTGTGACGATCACATCGTAGGTTTCAGCCACGCCCAAGCGGATTTCGTCCACCGTCACCGGTTCGACATCCTGGCCGTCGGCCTGCACCACGGTCATCTTGAGCCCCGGGATGCGCACATCGAAGAACGTCATCGCGCCCGAGTTGATCAGCCGCAGCCGCAGCTTCTCGCCCGGACGGAACAGCCCGGTCCAGTTGCCAGCCGGCGTGACGCCGTTCATGAGGAAGGTGTAGGTGTAACCCGAGAGGTCGGCGAGGTCGGTCGGCTTCATGCGCATCTGGTTCCACACCTTGCGCTTGTCGAGCGCCGCAGAGAGACCCATGCTGCCGACGTCGCGAAAGAAATCGGCGACGGTCGGCTGATTGAAGTTGTAGTAATCGCTCTGCACCTTAAGCCTTCTCAGCACCCGGTGCGGGTCTTCGTCGGTCCAGTCGGAGAGCTGCACAACGTAGTCGCGGTCGGCGCGGATGGTCTCGCCGCGCGCCGGGTCGATGACGATGGCGCCGAGCATGCCCTTCTGTTCCTGCATGCCGGAGTGCGAGTGGTACCAGTAGGTGCCGGACTGCACAACCTTGAAGCGGTAGGTGAAGGTCTCGCCGGGCGCGATGCCGCGGAAGCTGATGCCGGGCACGCCGTCCATCTCGTACGGCAGGAGGATGCCATGCCAGTGAATGGACGTGTCCTCGTGCAAACGGTTGTGGACGCGGATCGTCACGGTATCGCCCTCGCGCCAGCGCAGCGTCGGCGCGGGGATCGAGCCGTTGATGGTCGTGGCCATGCGCGGGCTGCCGGTGAAATTGACCGGCGTTTCCGCGATCGTGAGGTCGAACTCCGTGCCGGTAAGCACTTTGGCCGTCCCGGTGGCCGTTCCGATCGACTCCCGCGCCGAGGCCGTTTTGATCCATGGCGACAATCCCGCAAGGACGGCGCCGGCGGCGATGCCCTGAATGAATCTCCGGCGAGAAAGATCGGGTATGACGAATGGATGTCGGGAAATACGCTTCATCTCGGTTGGTCCTCTCCAGTCTTTACCGATACGGACTACTCATGCGTAAAAATCCGCAGGAACTCCGGGCGGAAGGCTTCCGCCGGCGACAATGAAGTCAAGCTTGGAATTGATGGCAATGTCCGCTGTTCATAATGAACTAATGTCCATGAGCGTCTTTCTTCTTCTCTCCTCCTGCAGGTTCTTTTGTCGGTGCACTTTTTATTACAGGGGCAGCCCCCGTAATACAGCCATATGCCATCTTAATCTGATCCATCAGTTCCATCTGTGATGCGTCGGTTGTTGTTTTAGGGTCTTTCATATGTAATTCATGAAGATCTATTGCTTTTTTGAGCCACTGCTCCGCACATGCAAGTTTGGCCTGGGGATCACCCGTGCCCATCGTCATACCCATATGCATGGACATCATCTTTTGCATCTTTTCTTTCATTTGACCCATGTCTTTCATCATCTTCTTTTTTTCTTCGGGCTTCATGCCCTTCATCATCTTCTCCTGCACATCCATCATACCCATCATCATCTGCATCATATCCTGCTTCATCATCCCTTCGCCCATCATCTGCTTCATCATGGGCATGCACATCTCCATCATGGGCATCGTCTGCTTCATCATTCCTTCGCCCATCATGCCCTGCTGTTTCATTTCCCCTTTCTGTTTTCCCATCATTTCGCCGCCGATTTGGGCAAAGCCGTACGCTGCAGACAGTAACAGCGCTAACATACTCCATATCACGATTATCTTCTTCATTCTAAACCTCCTCTCGTTTATTTATACTCATGATAAACTGACTTTTTAAGGGTCGCAATCCTGTCATCAAGGTCAGGATGCGTTGCAAAGAGCGCTTTCAGCCCACTTCGTTTAACGCCGGAGATCCCAAAAGCGGCAAGCTTGTCAGGCAGATGGGGCTGGTGTACGGATGCCTTCAAGGCTTCAAGCGCTCCTATCATAGGTTTTTTGCCAATTAACGTTGCAGCGCCGCTGTCTGCCCTGTATTCGCGCTTTCTTGAGAAGTAAAAGACGATTATCGAGGCTAAAACGGCAAGGACTATCTCGGCAATAATCGTTGCAATCCAGAAGGCAGGACCGTGTCCCTTTTCGTTCTTAAACACAACCCTGTCAACGGTATGTCCTATGACGCGGGACAGAAATAGCACAAAAGTGTTCACCACGCCCTGAATCAGCGCCAGTGTAATCATGTCCCCATTGGCCGCATGGGCCACCTCATGGGCAAGAACGGCCTTCACCTTTTCCCTGTCCATCTTCCTGAGAAGTCCTGATGATACGGCAACCAGGGACTTGTTCCTGCTCATACCGGTTGCAAAGGCATTCATGTCATCCGAGGGAAAAATGGCGACCTCCGGCATTCCTATATTTGACTTTACCGCCAGTTCTGATACGGTCCTTACAAGCCACCTTTCTGTCTCATTTACAGGGTTTTTTATAACCTGCGCACCGGAAATTCTCTTTGCCGTCCATTTGGATAAGGCAAGACTGATAAATGAGCCGCCCATACCGAACACAAGTGCAAATATGAGCAACGACTGGTAGTTAAGTCCGTATGCTGTAAGATACGGCTCCACACCAAAAACCCTCATCGCCGCGCTTAAGACGATCAGAATGGCGAAGTTTGTAATTATAAAATAAATGATTCTGCGCATTTTTACCTCCTTTTCCATTCAATTGTGTACAATTTTAACATGCCCCGCAGTAGATGTCCATTATGGTTTCGTTCCACAGCGCCTTCGGTCTGCTGGGGATGATCCTCGGGGCGGGCCTCTACGCCGAGGCGTATCCCCTGATGAAGGAAACGGTCCTGACTTGGGGAGACTTCGGGAAGATCACTCTTCCCGCGGTTCTCGGTATCAACCACTGGATCGTCATCGTCATCCTGGTTGCGGTATTTATAGCCCTCTTCCGCTGGTTCGAAAAGAAGGGGCTGTAATCTCCCGCATCCCCTTCACCAGGTGTCCAGACAGGCCGCCATCTCCTCCAGGCCGGAGACGATTCGGGGTCCGAGCCTGTAGATGGCTTCCCCGATGAAAAAAACCCTTCCCGAACGGACGGCATCGAGCGTCGAGAGTCTCTCGATCAGGGGCTTCGTCCGTTCTTCCATCCCGCGTCCCTTCCCGAAAAACAGGGCATCGGGCCCCAGGCGGATGAGCTCCTCCAGGGAATATTTGGGATAGCTTATTTCCCCCGCCGCGGCGATATTATCGATCCCCAGAATCGTAAAGGCGTCGTCGATGGTGGTCCCTTTTCCGGCTGCAATCAGGGGCGCCGGCTGAACGATGAAGATTGCTTTTCCAACCCTTCTTCGCGATGCCGTCCCTTTCCCTTCCCCGATCCGGCGGATATGCGTTTCGATCCAATCGGCCCTCCGGTCGGCAGCGGTCCCGACCCCGAGAATCCTGCCCATGGTCCGGATCTCGTGCGGCAGGTCCTGGATTCGTCTGGCCTTGAAGGTATAAGTCCTGATTCCCAGGGCTCTCAAGCGGCGCTCCAAAACCTGCGGATTGCCGTCTTCGGTCATGACCACCCAATCGGGACGCAATGAGACAATAGCCTCCAGGGAAGGGTTGACAAAACCGCCGATCTTGGGTTTGGTCCCGGCGCCGGGCGGATAATCGCAGTAATCGGTCACGGCAGCGATCCGGTTTTCGACGCCGAGGTCGTAAAGAATCTCGGTCAGGTTGGGCGCCAGGGAAACGATCCTTCCCGGGAAAGCGGCCGCGGCCGCCGCCGGTAGCAACAGGGAGACAAGTCCTCCCAGCAGATAAACGATCCTTGTCAACCAGGGCAGCAAAACGAATCGGTTCCTGAATTTCACACGGGCATTGAGAAACACGCCCCCTCCTTCACCGGCGGTCATCCGTCTTCACCAGGCGGAATATTCGTTTAATACAAACCGGACCGGAACCTCTACCGACATCGCCACGGCCCGCCCCTCCTTTCGGCCCGGTTCGAATCGCCACGTCCCGACGGCCTCCAGTGCCGCCCGGTCCAGAATGTCATGACCGGCGGAACGTTTGATTCCCACCTGACCAACTCGACCATCGGCGAGAACTTCGACAAACAGGACCACCACTCCCTGATAGCCCCGCAGCCGCGCCAGCGGAGGATAGGCGGGGCGGGCATTGTCCCCGTACCGGGGAACCGCGTCGGCGTCCTTCGGGGACCGTGCGCCGCTCCCCTCCTGACGGGTTTTCCCCGTTCCATCTTGCCGGGAGGCAGGTGTGCCTGCGCCAGTCCCCCCCGGGAATTCTCCGCCTCCTCGACGGGTTGCGGCGCTGCCTGCGCCATTGCTTTCCGATGGTCCTCCGCCTCCCGGCACGAGGACCAGCGGTGACGGGGAAGCCGGCGCCGGAAATGCACCTGCGTCGTGTCCCTTTCCGGGCCGTTCAGCGGGCGGCCGGATGTCCGCAGGCAGATTCCTGCCTTCTTTTTCCACCGGCGCAACATGCGCTGGGACCTCTCGCGGAGGGGTCGCCACCGGGGCGGCCCTGTCCGCTGCCAGCCGTTTGCGACCGGGCAAGGCCTCGGTCTTCCCTACTGCGGCGTGATTTCCCGAAACGAGGAAGGCCATGAAAAAACTTTCCCTAAGAGGATGAACATCCCTCTGAACGAACCCGGACGCGAAGGACAGAAGCATTGTCAGCAAAGCGATATGCAGCGCAGCCGAAACAATCAAGGCAAGAGCGAGTCCCTTTTCCCCGGCACGCAGACGGGTCATTTCCTCGATATTCTCGCTATGTGAATAGGTCTGCGACATCCCCGCCCACATCCCTTAGAATTCAAACGAGATTCCACACTTGAACGTTCTTCCCGGCATCGGATAATAGGCCTGCGGTGAAAATGCGGTTTCCTTTACGCCGATCATGGCGTACTTTTTGTCACTCAGGTTATCCACACCGATAAAAGCCGAAATCTTGTAACGGTCCAATTGGGGACGATAGAACAGAAAAAGGTTATAAATCTGATAAGCAGGAAGTTTTTCCCCATTATTGTCTTTGTCCCCGCTCAGATAAGCGTCGCCGACGAACCGAATCTCAGGCCGCAGGACGAAGGCGGCGGGCAGATACCATTCCGCACCCAGTTTGATGGTCTGATTGGGAACCAGGGGCAGTTCCTTGCCATTGTACTGTCCCGCCTCAAACGTGGCCTTGTGGTAGGTATAGCTGCCGTAAATCTTGAACCATTTCTCCCAGAGATAGGAAAACGTCCCTTCAGCCCCCTCATGGCGGGTCCTGTCCAGATTCTCATTTCTGTTGGTTACGCCGTTCCAGGCAATCTCGTTTTCCATGTCAATGCGGAACAGGGTCAGACCGACCGTAAGATTCTTCAAAGGATTCAGAGAGGTTCCCAGTTCCACGGTCTTGGCCGTCTCCTTTTCCAGATCGGCCAGAAAACCGTTCCCCCAGCCATAGTATGAGGCCTGCTCGTCGATGAACGGCAAACGGTAAGCCGTGGCATATCGGGCAAACACCTTGGATTTTTTACCGACCAGCCAGGTGAGTCCCAGTTCGTGGGCATCTCCCCGGTGCTTTTTCTTCGTATCGAAATCGACCGTACCGGGAAGCGTGATGCTGTTCCCCTTGATGGTCGACTCTTCCCACCGGTAACCGGCGCTCAGAATCAACGACTCGACGAGATGAAATTCGTTGCGGAGATAATATCCTGTGGTCTCCCTTTCCAGGTCGACCACGCTGAGCTTCGCGGACCTCTCCCGGTTTGCGTACCGGTCCATCTTGAAGGGTTCGAGGTAATAATCGACGCCGGCCGTCAGCTTGTTGGCGCGTCCGAAAATCTTCTTCTCCAGGATGTATTTTGGGGTCACGGCATACGTACGGATCGAATAGCTGTTGAAAGAGTTCCATGAGGTGTAATTGGTCTCCGCCTCCTTGATTCCGGCGGAAAAGCCGATCTCGGCGCGGCCCAAATCGCCCAGAATCGAATCGATCCGAAAACGCAGCTCGGTCTGCCGGTCCCCTCCGTCATCATCGGAACTGGCCGAAGTCCAATAGGTCGGTCTGGCAGGCTGATACTGCCGGCGATCCATCGCCATTTCCGCCGCGGTGAGGCTCCCGGGCAACTCATATCGGGTCTTGTTGAAGGACGCCCCCATGGACAGACCGAGATAGTCGCCGGCGTCATAGGCCAGATCCAGGCCCGCCCCCTGGGAGGAGACCGTCGACCGGTTCCTGTATCCGAGGGAAAAATAATTCTCTCCGCTGACGGCGTAGGACCACTTCTTTTCCGAACCGCTCACCGCGATCTTCTCATCGTGGAGTCCGTAGCTTCCGGCGACGGCAGAGGCGTGGAATACCGGTTTCCCTTCTCCTTTTCTCGTGATGATGTTGATCACTCCGGCCACGGCGGAATCGCCGTAGAGGACGCTCCCCGCGCCCCGAACGATTTCGATCCTTTCCACCTGGCTCAGGGGGACCTGAAACCAGTTGACGGAGGCCATATCCGGCCGGTTCATCCTTCTTCCGTTGAGCTGAATCTGGACCTTGCCGAAAGGGTTGTCGCCGCCCATCCCCCGCAGATCGATGACGGAAAGGGGCTCATGGCCGCTGTACGATCGGAATTGAATCCCCTCCTGTCGCTCCAGGATCTCCACCAGGTTCGTCGCCCCGGAGTCCCGGATCTCTTTTTCCGTGATGACCGTGACATGCGCCGGAACCTTCCGGACCTCCTCCCGGTCACGTGTCGCCGTCACGACCACCTCCTGAAGGACCGCGGTCCTGCCTGCGTCATCGGGCGGCGCTCCGGCGAAAGCGGATGCCGTCGCGTTCAACAAAACCAGGACCAAAAAACCAAACCGCAGAAACCTTGAAAAGCCTGTCATTTTCTTCCTCCTTCTTTTCCTCTCGAAAAGTTGGTGTCTTCATCCGCCGGTCAAATATCCTGGCTCGCGGCTCATCTCTTCTATCCGTGCCTTCCCGGTCCCTCTGAGAACCAGTGGCTTCCTTCGGATTTCTCTTCCGCTTACAGTTGCGGGGCAGCGCCGGATTCCCACCGGCTTCCCTGACTCGGCGAATGGCTGCCGAGAAGGGAAACCCTCGGCAGTCCGGTTAAAGGATGATGGTCAACAACGACGTTGACCCCGTATATTTCCCTGATGTTTAATTCGGTAATGACCTCCCCGGGACGTCCCAGGCAGTGGAGCCGCCCCTCCTGCAGCAGGGCGATCCGGTCGCAGTAAAGCGCCGCCAGATTCATATCGTGCGTGACGGAGACGACGGTGAGGCCCGCGCTGCGGCTAAGCGACCGGATCAGATCGAATGTGCGGATCTGGTGGGCGATGTCGAGGGAGGAGGTGGGTTCATCCAGGAGGATCACCTCCGGTTCCTGCGCCAGCGCCCTGGCGATCAACACCCTCTGCCGCTCACCCCCGCTCAGGGTATCCATGAGACGCGAAGCGAGGGGAAGAATGTCAGTCGCCTCCATGGCGGACCGGGCGACGGCAAGATCCCTTTCCGATTCAAAAGCCAAACGACCCATATGGGGGGTCCTTCCCATCAGGACGACTTCCTCCACCGTCAAGGGAAATATCCATGACGCCCCCTGGGGAACCACCGCGACCAGCCGCGCCAGTTCCATTCGCTTCATTGTACCGGGGGCGATGCCTTTGAGGCGGATTTCGCCCTCGCAAGGCAACCGTATCCCGTCGATCAGGTTCAGGAGCGTGGATTTTCCGGAGCCGTTCGGCCCCAGGATCCCGAAGAACTCCCCTTTTTCCACCGTCAGGGTGACATCCTGAAGCACCCGCTTTTCGCCGTATTTAAAACCGATCCGCTCCAGTTCAAGGATAGGCATCATTCAAGCCGACCTCTTCATCAGATAGGCAAAATAGGGGGCGCCGCAGAGGGCCGTGACCACCCCGACCGGCAGCTCTGCGGGGGCCAGGACAATGCGGGCGATCGTATCGGCGGCCATCAGGAATGCGCCGCCGAACAGCAGAGAGGCCGGAAGCAGCAACCGGTGATCGGACCCGAACAGCATCCGCACGATATGGGGAACCATGAGACCTACGAAGCCGATGATGCCGCTGACGGAAACGGCCGCCCCTGTCACCAGCGAAGCGGAAATGAGCAGGAGCATCCGCGTCCTCTTCACCGAAACCCCTAACTGGAGGGCCGTCTCCTCGCCGGTGAGGATAACATTGAGATCGCGGGCGTGGAGGAACATCACGGCAAAACCGGCGACCAGAAACAGGGCCGCCAGGAGAATGTCTTTTTCTCCCGCCATCGCCAGATCCCCCATCAGCCAGAAGATGACGCTGTGGATCTGCTCGCCGCTGGTGATGGAGACGAGAAACATGATGAGCGCCGAGAAAAAAGCGTTGACGATGATCCCGGCCAGCAGGGTGCGGTCCGTCCGTCGGTCGCCGGTCACGCCGGAAAGCCCCCATACGAGCAGGATGGAGAGGAGCCCGCCGGCGAAGGCCAGGCCGGGGATGCCGAAAGGAAGGGCGCCGAGGCCGGTGACAATCGCGACAATGGCGCCCACGGCGGCGCCGCCGGAAACACCGAGAACATAGGGATCGGCCAGCGGGTTGCGCAACAGACCCTGAAAGACGACTCCCGCACACGACAGGGCAGCGCCGACCAGGCCTGCCAAGAGTATCCTGGGGATCCGGATCGAAAAAAGGATCGTCCGCTCCGCCCCGGTCAGGGGATCGGATACACCAGGGAAACGGACGGCGGCGAGAATACCTTTGAAGACGGCGGCAATCCCGATCGGAGCGGGACCCGTCACAAGGGAAAGGACAGAAACGCCGGCCAGAAAAGCCAGCAACAAGAGACAAACCCTGAAAATTCTGATCAGGGTCAGATGGGACACCGGATGGGGCAAGACCTTCCTCCCGCGAGTATGCTTCCGGTGGATAGGTTTTCCGGCTTCGGGCCGCCTACTCGCCCGCCTTCCCCTCACGATCCCATCGTGAGAGTGGCTATTCGGGCTTTCGTTCCCTTCACGGCTGCGGGGCAGCGGGGGAATCTCACCCCCCTTCCACACATCCACCTCGATCTTTTATGACAGGAACATTTATAAAAGAAACTGCGGTTTGTCAAGCCGCATTTTTCGGTTTTCAAATGGTTCATGTTCAAATGGTTGATGTCCCCGTTGCCAATATCTCGAATTATTCGGAGATAAGAATTTCTTGACAAACATGGCACACCATCATAGCCTTCCCCATGTAAAGTAAAAATGAGGTTCATCCAGGAGTCATCGCCATGAACGTCAATTCCGGGGATAACAAAAAATCACGCATCACATTATGGATCGCGGGGATTGTTCTTGTTCCGTCGGCCGTTTTTATCCTCTACACATGGCTAACGCTGACGTGGAGTTTTTCGAGCGGTGAACGGACCGGTTATATCCAGAAATTGTCAAAAAGCGGCTGGATCTGTAAAACCTGGGAGGGCGAAATGGCGATGGTGACCATGCCCGGCGCCATCCCGG
>CAZINF010000035.1:0-24510 GCA_964540555.1 uncultured Syntrophus sp.
TCCATGTCCTGGCCGATTTTCTCATTGGCGCCCATGCCCTTGTCCAGGCCGACTGTATTCTTTCACGGGATCTTGGGGTGTATAGAACCTATTTCAGCGACCTGAAGGTAATCGATTCGATAACGAGAAGATTATGAAGAAAACTGCACCGTCTAAAACGCCCTCAATGGTTCGGGAAGATCTACTGCCGGAGTATAACTTTGACTACCGGAAGGCCAAGCCCAACCGCTTCGCCAGTCGGAAGGAAGATCGGTGCGAAACTGCACGACCGGTGGGTGCGGGCGGAGGTACCACGATGACCGCGAAACTCTGTGTTTTTGTCAGTTCGGTCCAGAAGGAGCTTGAAGACGAGCGCCTTATCGTCCAGAACCTGGTCAACACCGACGCTTTCCTGTCGGCTTACTGCACGCCCGTACTCTACGAGATGGAACCGGCATCCCCGGACAAGGCTTTGGAGGGATGCCTGCAATCACTCGACGGCTGCCAGGTTTATCTGCTCATCGTAGGTATCGAGTACGGCACGCCGGTGGGAGGTCTGTCGATCACCCACGCCGAGTACCGTCGCGCGAAGGAGAGGGAACTTCCCGTTCTCGCTTTCATCAGGAGCGACCGCAGCGTGAAAAGGGCGGACGGGACAGCGAAGCTTCTTGCCGAACTCGATGCAGACGGGCCGAAGTACAAGCGTTTCGGCAATGTCATCGAACTTCAGAAGGAGGTACGTGCGGCGCTGGTGAAACTGCTGAAGGATCGGTTTGGCATTTCGCCGACCAGCGACGAAAACCAGATCGCCGAACAGACCATCGAGGCTACTTCTTCGTTCGAATCACAACCGCTTGCTCGTCTCCGTTGGCAGGATCTTGATCACGAGGTGCTACGCAGATTGATTGCCGCGGCAGAGAACCGAGACGCTGGTAGTCTTTCGGCGGCGGATCTCGTGTCCGGCGCCGCTGCTCGCGGCCTTGCCTGGCGTGACCAGGGTACAGGTGAAATCTACGCGACGGCTGCCGGCATCGTTCTCCTTGCCAAGGATCCCTCGACGGTGTTCCCCCAGTGCCGCATCCTCGCCGATGCCTACCGGAGTACTGAACCAGACGGCGACCCGCGGGACCACGAAGACATCCGATCGCCCATGCCGTTGGCGATCGATCGCGCCATCGCATTCATCGATCGTAACACCCGCCACCCAATGCGTATCGTCGGGCTCGAACGCCTGCGTCTCGACGAGTACCCTGTTGATGGTCTGCGCGAGGCGCTGGTCAATGCGGTGGCGCATCGCCAGTACGAGGACGCCGGCCGCAAGATCATCCTTGAGATCTTCGCTGATCGAGTCACACTCTTGAGCCCCGGTCTTCCCCCTCGCCCGCTCACACTTGCCAACTTGCGCAAGGGGAAATACCGCCCCTGTTCGCGGAACCCTGTCCTGGCGCAGTGTCTTTCCTATTTCCATCGTATCGAAGAACGAGGCAGCGGCTTCCGCAGGATGCACGATCACATGCTCAACCATGGGCTCAATCCGCCGCTCCTCGGAACCGACATGGGTTATTTCCAGATTACATTCCCCGGTCCGGGCGATAACATCGAGCGCCTGCGGGTGCCTGAGAAGCGCCTTTTGGTTACCCCGGCGGTGGAGGCGCGTCTGAATGATCGGCAGAAGCGGATTGTAAAGCATGTTTTGGAGACGGGCAGCGTGACCAGCGGCTGGTGTTTGAAGGAGTTCGGGGTCGTTTACAACACAGCCTATCGTGATCTGGACACACTGGTTCGGCTGGGGTTGCTGATGCAGGAAGGGAGCGGACGCGGAACGCGCTATTCGCTTCAGGGGCCGAATCCATGATCTATCGATTTTCTATCGAGGAAGAAGCGAGAATTATCGACGGACAGAGCGGCTTCCCTGCGGTCGAATCTATCGATAATCTATCGACAGAATTCAAGAATCTATCGATGGGGAAGAAACCAAG
Organism: uncultured Syntrophus sp.; assembly: GCA_964540555.1. GTDB lineage: Bacteria > Desulfobacterota > Syntrophia > Syntrophales > UBA5619 > JAKAFS01. Next base: position 1,959 of record CAZINF010000035.1, read on the forward strand.
GCACTTGAACGATCAGACAAGCTTGCGATTGCATACGGGAATCTTCCGATTAGATGAAGGAGAAAGATCATGGCTGAAGTAATGAGTTTCTTCGCGCACGGGAGTCGGTGGGTAAGGGTGGACTTCCATCTGCACACCCGACGGGACCGGGAGTTCAAGGACAACGGCGCTGAGCAGGACTTCGTGGCGCGTTACGTCACCGCGCTGAAGCAAGTGGACATCTGCATTGGCGTCATCACGAACCACAACAAATTTGACCGGGAGGAGTTCAAGGCCCTCCGGAAAGCCGCGAAGAAGGAGAGCATCCATCTGATGCCTGGAGTCGAACTGTCGGTCAAGGATGGTCGAAATGGCATTCATACACTGGTAGTATTCCATGATGACTGGGTCGACAACCAAGAGAATGAAGATTACATCAATAGCTTTCTCGGACTGACCTTCGCCGGACAGACCGGCTACGACAACAGCAACGCCAGATCAAACCATGATCTGCTGGAGACCCTTCGCGAACTGGACAAGTTCGAAAGGGACTACCTGTTCATCTTCGCCCATGTCGAAGAGGACAAAGGCCTCTGGGACGCGCTTGATGGAGGCAGAATCACCGAGCTCGGCTCGAATGAATTGTTCCGTTCCCGCACTGCGGCGTTCCAGAAAGTCCGGACGCGAGACAAGCGAGATAAGGTAAAGGGCTGGCTCGGTGCTTGGTACGCTTCGGAAGTAGAAGGCTCGGATCCCAAGGCGATAAGTGAAATCGGACGCGGCGAGCCGACCTTTATCAAGATCGGCGCATTCACCTTTGAGGCGGTCCAGTTCGCCCTCAAACCTGGGGCAGATCGTTTGTCCGACAAGGCCATTCAGAGGCAGGTTCACCCCTGGGTGCGGTCAGTTAGCTTTGAGGGAGGCATATTGGATGGAAAGCGGATTGAGCTTTCCAACGAGATGAACTGCTTAATCGGCATTCGGGGTAGTGGAAAGTCGGCCGTTCTCGAGTGCTTGCGCTTCGCGCTTGAATTGCCGTTGCCTGAATCCACAGAAGAGTTGGACATTAAGTACAAGCAGGATCTTGTCCGGTTTGCCCTCGGCAGTGGCGGAAAGGTCGTGGTCGAAGTGGAAGACGCTCAAGGACGGCATTACGAAAGCCGCCGAATCCTGAACGAACGAGCGGACATTTACGTCGATGGGGAATTGCGACCCGGCGTGCGCATTCCCTTGAAGAATCCCCTGTTCTTCGGACAAAAGGAATTGGTGAAGAGAGACAAAGGCTCCGAGCGCGAACTCGTGGAACGCTTGCTGGGCTCGAAACTCGATGCCATCCGCCGAGAGATTTTAACCCAACGCCAACGGGTGTTGGACGTAATGGCGAATCTCGACAAACTTAAAGACTTGGACACACTGGAGCAGGAATATCAAAGCAAGAGGAATGACACAGAGCATCGTCTGGAGCTTTTTAAAAAGTACGGCGTTGAGCAGCAGCTTCGGCGTCAGGTGGAATTCAACGCCGACGTGACGCATGCTCGCCGCGTCGCCGACGCGGCAGATACCTTTGTCCGATCTTTCGATACTTTTCTGAAGGAACAAGAGTCTGAACTGGCCGCGCAGTCCAAGCTTGAGTCCAAAGAAAACGCTGATGTCATTGCAGACATCAACGCTATCCTTGACCGGATACGCAAGACCCCTGATAAAGCGCGGCAGATTCTCACCGAGACGCGCAACGATGCGCGCGCCTTGCGCGAGAAACTTGCTGAACTGGAGCGTCGTCGCGAGGCACTCAAGGACAATTTCGCTTCCATTGAGCGGCAACTGAGCGAACAACTGCAGCAGGCCGGTGGTGTTAGTGTCCGACCTGACGATTTCGTCAAGCTGAATGCCGAGTTGCAGAAAGCCAAACTGGCGCTCGAAGAAATAGCAAAGAGTCGTACACGAAAGAACGCCCTTCGAGACGAGCTTCTGAAAGAGTTGAAGCGGCTTTCGGACTTATGGCACCAGGAGTTCAAGCAGATCGAAGCGGAAATTAAGAAACTGAACGAAAGCCAAACTGCGCTTCGAATTATCCCACAGTATAAGGGCGACAAGGTTGCGTTTCTGAAAGAGTTGCAGAATCATTTCCGCGGCAGCAAGCTCCGAGAGGCAACTTTGAAGGGCGTGCTGGATTCGCATGCTGATTTCATCTCGGTCTACGAAGCACTGGATACGATCTGCAACAACCTCGGCGATTCGGGCGATGTGTTTCGAAGGTACTTCAATGAAGCCAAGGCATTCTTGCTCACTTGGCAGGTGCTAAACATCTTCCAAATCGAGTATCACGGAAAGGAGCTACGCGATCACTCGCTGGGGCAAAGGGCTTCAGCACTGATCCTCTTCATTCTGAGCCAGCGAGACAACGATGTAATCGTCATTGACCAACCTGAAGACGATTTGGACAACCAGACCATATTTGAGGATGTCATCAAGTTGGTACGGACGCTTAAGAAGAGTATCCAGTTCATCTTTGCGACACACAACGCCAATTTCCCCGTACTGGGCGACGCGGAACAGGTAGGCGCGTGTTCTTTCGCCGGTAGAAGCGCTGAAATCCAGGTCGGCAGTATTGACGAGCCTGAGATTCAGAAGGCCATCGTATCCATCATGGAAGGCGGGCATGAAGCCTTCGCTCGTCGGAAGGAGATTTACCAACTATGGAAGCAATAGAACTCATTGAATTGATCAGTCGCGGTGAAGACAGCCGAACTCAATTTAAGCTGAGCCAAGATGTCACTAACGCCAAATCGCTGGCTGGTGAAATGGTAGCGTTTGCAAATCGTAAGGGTGGAAGGATCCTGATCGGCGTTGACGATGCTGGCTCAGTCATCGGCTTGTCGCCCGACGACATACGAAGGATCAATCAACTCATTTCCAACACGGCAACCGATTGCGTCCGTCCCTCTATCAACCCCGAAACCGAGAACATCTCTGTCGGCGGGCTATTGGTCATGGTCGTCACAGTGCCTGAAGGCATCTCGAAGCCATACGCCGACAACGAGGGCGTATTCTGGGTGAAGTCGGGAGCGAACAAGCGCCGGGTAACCTCACGCGAGGAGGTCCAGCGGATGCTTCAGAGCGCCGATCTCGTTCACGCCGATGAGGTTCCGGTTGAAGGTGCGACTGTCGCGGACGTGGACCTTGATCACTTCAGGACGTTCTTCGAGAAGCATTACGGGGAACCGTTGGAGGATGAAGTTGCTCCGCTGACCCGGTTGTTGGAAAACCTCAACCTAGCGAAAGGTGGTACTCTCAAACTAGCGGGGTTGTTGCTTTTCGCCCGCAATCCTCAACGACAACGGCCTGCATTTATGGTGAAGGCCGTATGTTTCGTCGGAAACGATCCAGCAGGCGAAAAGTATCGTGACAGCGAGGACATCGGGGGATGCCTGAGAGACCTGTATGCACGGACCATGTCGTTTCTGTTGCGCAATCTGCACCGGGTTCAGGCGGGGCAGGGATTCAACACCGAGGGCGAATTGGAGGTATCGCAGGCCGCCCTGGAGGAACTGGTAGTTAACATGCTTCTGCATCGGGACTACTTCATCTCTGCGCCGTGGCGTGTGATGATCTTTGACGACCGGATTGAATTGATCAGCCCTGGGGCACTGCCGAACAACCTGACCGTTGAGCACATCCGAAACGGGGTCTCCAATATGCGTAACCCTTTGATTGCCTCGTTTGCGACCAAGGAATTGCCCTATCGTGGGATAGGGACAGGGATTCTGCGTGCATTGGCTGGCATCCCGGAACTATGGCTGGAATCGGACCAGGAACGCAATCTGTTTACAGCACGGATACCAAGAATGACGAGCTGATGGAGAAACCATGTGTACAGGGACTCCGAAGGTTGAGACAAGTTGATACGTATGACTGAGAGAGACCCCTATAAGAAGAAACTTATCGAAGTCGCCTTGCCGCTGGATGCCATTAACAAGGCCTGCGTAAACGAGGGCAGCCCATTCACACCGCGACACCCACGTTCTTTGCATGTCTGGTGGGCGCGGCGGCGACTGGCGGCGGCGCGGGCGATTATCTTTGCGCAGATGGTGGACGACCCCTCCGGATATACCGAAACCCTCCTGAGCGATCCCAACAAAAAACGGGCGGCAACCCGGGAACTTGGCAAACGGGAAAGCACCTGGGAGGAGCGTAAGGATAGACATGAGGAAGCTTGTCGTCGGGGCGATCCGTCTCTCCCCGATCCAGGCCCTGAGCCCTCGATTCAGGAGTGCGTTGCCGATATCGAAAGGGAAAGGCTGTTCCGTATCATCGAGGACCTGGTCCTGTGGGAGAATACGACCAACGAAACGGTCTTGCAGCAGGCGCGGGATGAAATCTGGCATAGCTGGCGGCGGGCGTGCGCGGAAAATGCCGACCATCCGAGGGCAAAGGAACTCTTCGACCGCTTCAAACTGCCCGCCTTCCACGACCCCTTCGCCGGTGGCGGGGCGCTACCTCTGGAGGCGCAGCGGCTGGGTCTTGAGGCGTATGCGAGCGACCTCAACCCGGTGGCGGTGCTGATCAACAAAGCGATGATCGAAATCCCGCCTAAGTTCGCTGGCAAACCTCCGGTGAACCCCGAAGCGCGGGGCGATAAAGAACTTTTTAAGAAGACATGGAAGGGTGCCCAGGGTCTAGCCGAGGATGTGCGCTATTACGGAAAGTGGATACGCGACGAGGCCGAGAAACGTATCGGCCATCTCTACCCCAAGATCGAGATCACGGCAGAGATGGCAAAGGAACGGCCGGACCTCAAACCTTATGTGGGCCGGAAGCTCACCGTCACCGCCTGGCTCTGGGCGCGGACAGTGAAGAGCCCGAACCCGGCCTTTGCAAATGTTGATGTTCCCCTCGCTTCCACATTCATGCTTTCTACCAAGCTTGGCAAAGAGGTCTATGTCGATCCGATAATCGATGGTAACAGCTATCACTTTGCTGTGAAGGTTGGCAAGCCAAAAGATGCGGAGAGGGCGAAACTGGGTACTTCGGCCGGTAAGCGAAGCGCATTCCGATGCCTGATCTCGGAGGTACCGATTACATACGATTACATTCGCACTGAGGGCAAGGCTGGGCGCATGGGCGAACGGCTGATGGCTATCGTGGCCGAGGGGGATCGGGGACGGCTCTACCTCGCACCAATGCCGGAGCACGAGTGCACAGCACGCCAGGTGAAACCGGAGTGGAAGCCGGAGATAGCTCTGCCCGACAACCCGCGCGACTTCAAGACCCCAAACTACGGCCTGACGACTTACGGCGACCTCTTCACTTCGCGGCAATTAGTGACGCTGACAACCTTCTCTGACCTGGCGCAGGAAGTGCGCGATCGCGTTTTGCGCGATGCTTTGTCTGTTGGTCTGTCTGACGACGGCAAGGGGTTAACAATTGGCGGTACAGGTGCCGCCGCTTACGCCGATGCAGTGGAAGTCTATTTTGGCTTGGCAATATCTCGCTGGACCGACTTGTTTTGTTCTCTGTCAGCTTGGAATTCTACAAATCAAAACATTAAGAACCTATTCTCACGACAAGCCATACCAATGGGATGGGACTTTGCTGAGTCTAACCCGTTCGGCAACGGTGCATCCTTTAGTTCGACAATTGAGACAATATATAAGCTATTTGTTAGCCTACCTGCTACACATACAGGTCAATCTTTACAGATAGATGCCAGAGTACAGTTAACTAGTGCCAACAAGGTAGTTTCGACTGATCCACCTTACTATGACAATGTTGGTTATGCAGATCTATCGGATTTCTTTTATGTTTGGTTGCGTCGTTCACTACGAACAATTTTCCCCGATCTTTTTACCACACTCACAGTGCCAAAACTCGAGGAACTGGTGGCTACACCCTACCGTCACGGCGGCAAGGAAAGAGCCGAGGCATTTTTCCTTGAAGGTATGAAGCAAGCAATGCATCGACTTGCAGAGCAAGCACATCCAGCTTTCCCAGTTACTATTTACTATGCTTTCAAGCAGTCCGAGGGTGATAGTGATGACGGGATCGCCAGTACAGGTTGGGAAACCTTCCTTGATGCTGTTATTTGTGCCGGTTTTGTCCTTACTGGCACATGGCCGGTAAGGACGGAACGTACTGAAGCTCTGAAGAAAAACATGAATGCCTTAGCCTCTAGTATCATCCTTGTCTGCCGCCCGCGTTCATCCGACTCACTCACCGCCACACGCCGCGAGTTCGTCAACGCACTCAAGGCAGAACTGCCCATTGCTCTCGCTCACCTGCAGCGCGGCAACATCGCCCCGGTGGACCTGGCGCAGGCGGCCATCGGCCCCGGCATGGCGGTCTATACCCGTTATGCCAAAGTGCTCGACGCCGAGGGTAAGCCGCTCTCGGTGCGCGAGGCGTTGGCCCTCATCAATCAGACACTCGATCAAGCTCTCGCCGAGCAGGAGGGTGACTTCGATGCCGACAGCCGCTGGGCACTGGCCTGGTTTGAGCAGTCAGGCTTTGCAGAAGGTGAGTATGGTATAGCTGAGACGCTTTCCAAAGCGAAGAACACCAGCGTCGCCGGCATGGTCGAGACGGGCATCTTGGCCTCCAGCCACGGCAAGGTGCGGCTACTCCGTCCCGACGAATTGCCTGCCGACTGGGATCCGGGGACAGAGAAACGCCTGACAGCCTGGGAAGGGGTGCATCAGCTCATCCACGCGCTTGAATCCGGCGGCGAAGGGGCGGCCGCGGCGCTCGTTGCCAAGTTGGGCACGAAGGCCGAAGTTGCCCGCGAACTGGCCTACCGGCTCTATACACTCTGTGAGCGTAAGAAGCGCGCCGTGGAAGCACTCTCCTATAACGGTCTGGTGCAAAGCTGGCCCGAGATCACTCGTCTCGCCCGAGAGGGGGGCAAACCCCGACAAGCAGCGCCCGGATTGTTTGACGAAGAAGAAAGGGAATAAAACATGGCAATGACCAACCATGAACGTGTCGGCAAGGCGCTCGAACTCCTGAAGATCGGCCTTAGCCCTTTTGTTGAACGCGAGTTCAAGAACATCTTCAAGGATGGCGCTTCCGCCAAGATAGATCGGTTCATCGGCGATGATCGCCTGAATGCGAAGAAGCCGATCGTGGAATGGGACGTTTCCGTGCTGCTGAAACTGATGTGGGAATCCTGGAACGATGTCTTCCGCCAAACCCTCGGACACACCGAACGGAGTCTGGTGAGCGAACTGCGCGAGTACCGCAACAAATGGGCGCACCAGGAGTCCTTCTCCGGCGATGACACCTATCGCGCCCTTGATTCTGCGGGGAGACTCCTGACAGCTATCTCAGCGCCCCAGGCAGATGATATTGAGAAGATGAAGACGGAGCTCCTGCGCCTGCGCTTCGACGAGCAGGTGCGCAGCGAGAAGCGCAAAAGCGCTGGCTCTGCAATCGAAAGCACGGTGTCAGGCAATCTAAAACCCTGGCGCGAGGTGGTCACGCCGCACAAGGATGTCGCCAGCGGCCGCTACCAGCAGGCGGAGTTCGCTGCCGACCTCTGGCAGGTGCGTCTGGGAGAAGGCACTGATGAATACCGGGACCCGGTAGAATTTTTCCGCCGCACCTACCTGACCGAAAGCCTGAAAAGAATGCTCATCGGCGCGGTACGGCGCCTTGCCGGGCAGGGTGCTGACCCGGTGGTGCAGCTCCAGACCAACTTTGGCGGCGGCAAGACGCACTCCATGCTGGCGCTCTATCACCTGTTCTCCGGTATTTCACCAACAGAGCTTTCCGGCGTCGACGCAGTCATGCAGGAGGCGGGAACGGCAGCGCTGCCGACCGTACGCCGCGTGGTGCTCGTGGGCAACAGAATCTCTCCCGGAAATCCTGTCACAAAGCCCGATGGCACCGTGGTGCGCACCCTATGGGGAGAGTTGGCCTGGCAGTTAGGACATGCTGCCGGAGGGGAAAGTGAGGCGAAACGGGCTTTCAATCGCCTCGCCGCGGATGACGAAAAGGCAACCAGCCCCGGCGATGTTCTGCGCGAGCTGTTTGTGGAGTATGGACCGTGCCTGATCCTGATCGACGAATGGGTGGCCTATGCTCGCCAGCTCCATGACCAGAGCGATCTGCCCGCGGGCAGTTTCGAGACGCAATTTACCTTTGCCCAGGTGCTGACGGAGTCGGCGAAACTGGCCAAGAACTGTCTTTTGGTGATCAGCCTCCCGGCTTCGGATACGACGGGCTCGCCCCACGCGCAGACGGAAGATGTGGAGGTGGGCGGCCAGCGCGGGCGCGAGGCGCTCGACAGGCTGCGAAATGTCGTCGGGCGGGTGGAATCGTCATGGAGGCCGGCCAGTGCGGAGGAAGGATTTGAGATCGTGCGGCGGAGGCTCTTTGAACCCCTGGCCGACCCGGTGCAGTTCAAGGACCGTGACGTTGTGGCGCGGGCCTTCGCGGACTTTTACCGAACGCAGCAGGCCGAGTTTCCGCCCGATTGCCGCGACGCCGACTATGAAAAACGCATCAAGGCGGCCTACCCCATCCACCCGGAGATCTTCGACCGGCTCTATACCGACTGGTCCACGCTGGTGAAGTTTCAGCGCACCCGGGGCGTGCTGCGGCTGATGGCGGCCGTGATCCACAGCCTTTGGGAGAAGGGCGACAAAAACCCGCTCATCATGCCGGCTAATATCGCGATTGACGATCCGCGCGTTCAGTTCGAGCTGACGCGCTATCTCTCGGACAACTGGGTGCCGGTTATTGAAAAGGACGTGGACGGACCGAGCTCACTACCGCTCAGGATTGACGGCGAAGTGCCCAATCTCGGCAAGTTTGCCGCGTGCCGGCGCGTGGCCCGCACCATCTACATGGGTTCGGCGCCCCTCATGAAAGCCGCCCATCGGGGAATTGAGGATCGGCGGGTGAAACTCGGCTGCGTAATGCCGGGAGAGTCTCCATCCGTTTTCGTAGACGCCTTGCGACGGCTGGCCGCTGCGGCCACCTACCTATACCAGGATGGCCCGCGTTATTGGTACTCGACCCAGCCCACCGTCACCAAGCTGGCGGAGGACCGGGCCGAGCAGCTCAAACGCGATCCGGATAAAGTGATGCACGAGCTTGATGGACGCCTGCGCAAGGACCTGGAGCGCAAGGGCGACTTCAGCCGCATTCATCCCTTGCCGCAATCCGGGCAGGATGTACCCGATGATCTTGACGCGCGATTGGTTGTGCTCGGGATCAATCATCCCTATGGCAAGGAACCGGGAAGCGCCGCTGAGGTCGCCGCCAAAGCGATTCTTGAGTCGAAGGGCAGCACCCCCCGCCACTATCGCAACGCACTCGTCTTTCTTGCGGCAGACAAGATACGACTGCAAGACCTCGACGAGGCGACACGGAAGTACCTTGCCTGGGAATCCATCCTCGCCGAGAAGGGGGAGAAGGGGCTGAATCTCGATCCGCAACAGGTGAAGCAGGCTGAAACCCAGAAGACCGCCGCGGACGGGGCAATTACCGCCCGCCTGCCGGAGACGTATCAGTGGCTGCTGGTGCCCGTGCAGACTACGCCGCAGGTGGCAATCGAATGGCAGGCCATGCGTCTTTCGGGGCAGGATGCGCTGGCTGTCCGGGCGAGCAAAAAGCTCAAGAACGACGAGCTGCTCATCACCAGCTTTGCGGCCACGCGGCTGCGGATGGAATTGGACCGGATTCCGCTCTGGCGCGGCAACCATGTGGCCATCAAGCAGCTTGCCGAAGACTTTGCCAGCTTTATCTACCTGCCGCGGCTCAAGGATTCATCGGTACTGATCGGTGCGATCCGCAATGGGTTGCCGTCGTTCTTGTGGATGCAGGATTCCTTTGCCTTTGCCGACAGTTTTGATGAAAGCGCCGGTCGTTACCGCGGCTTGCGCTGCGGGGAAAATGCCCAGCTTGCCGATGGTGAAACGCAGGGACTGCTTGTGAAAACGGATATTGCCTGCAAGCAGATGGACGAAGAGAAAAGTAAGCAGCCTGCGGGTGGGACACCTGTCGGACCGACCGCTGGAGGAGAAGGACCGACGGCTACGGAACCGGGCGCTGGTCAAGCGGGAACGCCTGACGCTGCGGCGGTGGCGCCGAAGCTGAAACGCTTTCATGGCACAGTCACCCTGGACCCCACCCGCGTCGGGCGAGACGCCAGCCGCATCGCCGATGAGGTGATTGCTCATCTCTCCGGTCTGGTCGGCGCGAAAGTGACGGTGACATTGGAGGTGGAGGCGGATATTCCCTCCGGTGCGCCGGATCACGTGGTTCGCACCGTCACCGAGAACAGCCGGACGCTGAAATTCACGAGCCAGGAATTTGAGAAGGAATAGGGATCACTGTGTTAAGAATGAAAGCTGTCGTCCTTTCCGAAGCGCTTCTGAAGGGACCATCAGAGAGGGTCCGGATTAGAATCTGCGAAAGGATTCTATATGAGAGGCGATCGGGGATTGACGCTTCGGGTAAGCGAAAGCGGATTGCACCATATGGATAAACGTCGTGCGCGGGCCACGCTAATGACTACGGCTGCCATCCACCTCCTCCACGACGGCCTCTCCAGCTTCCTGTATGTTCTCTTTCCCGTCCTGCAGCGGGAGTTCATTCTCTCTTTTACCGAAATCGGATTTCTGCGAACCTGCTATTCCGGCGCCCTCGCCCTCTTTCAGATCCCCGCTGGATTTCTGGCCGAGCGATGGGGGGAGGCGCGGGTTCTCGCGGCGGGAACGGCGCTCGCGGCGTTTGGATTCCTCGCCTTGGGCGCCGTGGGGGGCGTCGCGGCTTTGTTGGTCGTGCTCGTGGCTGCGGGGATGGGCTCCGGAACGCAGCACCCTTTGGGGGCGTCGCTGGTCGCACGCGCCTATGAGGGGGGACCTCAGCGCTTCGCCCTGGGGACCTTCAATTTTTCGGGCGACCTGGGTAAGATGCTCTTCCCGGCATGCGCCGCCTTCGTGTTTACCTGGGTCGGATGGCGCGCCGCGACGCAAAGCGTCGGTCTGCTGACGGCCGTGGGCGCAGTGGCGGCGCTGGTGGGGCTGGACCGGCTCTCGCGTGCGCCGGAGTCCCCGGGAAAGACGCCGCCGACTTCCGGGGGCTCAAATTCGGGATGGGGAATTCGGGATCGTCGGGGGTTCCAGGCGCTGGCGGGGATCCATGGGATCGATGACGGCTCGCGGACCGTGTTTCTGACCTTCTTGCCGTTTCTCTTGCTGGACAAGGGGGCAGGCATGGAGGCGACGGGGCTGGCCTTCGGTCTGCTCCTGGGCGGGGGCGCGGCAGGGAAGTTCTTCTGCGGGCTCATTGCCGTGCGGTTAGGCGTCATCCGCACGGTGATCCTGACCGAGGCGGCCACGGCAGGCGGCACCCTGCTCCTGCTGGCCCTGCCGCTCTATCCCGCCTTGGCGCTGCTGCCGCTTCTCGGCATCATGCTGAACGGGACCTCGTCGGTGCTCTACGGCACCGTACCCGAACTGGTCATGCCCGAACGCCGCTCAAGGGCCTACGGCTTGTTCTATACAATCGGCATCGGTTGCGGCGCCTTTTTTCCGCCCTGTTTCGGCCTCTTGTCGGACTGGGCCGGGGTTCACTTCGCCTTCGCCGTCCTGGCGGTCTTCGTCGCCTTGACCATCCCGCTCGCGGGAATTCTCCGCGCATCCATCGAAAAAAAGCGATAGCCTGCGGCGATCGGATTGATCATCCCGGCATATCCCGGACTCAGGGATTGACCCGATACTGAGGAGTTCTGCCTTCGAGAACATCCAGAACCCCTTGAGCCACGGCGGTCGCCATGTTGTACAGACTCTCCTCCGTCATGGCGCAGAAATGCGGCGTCACGATGACGTTTTCCATGTGCAGCAGCGGATTGCCCGGCCGGGGAGGCTCAGGGTCATAGACGTCGATTGCAGCACCGGCAATCCTGCCGCTTCGCAGCGCCTCGACCAGCGCCGCCTCATCCACGATGGTGCCCCGCGCCGTGTTGATGACATGGGCGCCCGGTTTCATCGAGGCCAGGGTGCTTGCGTTGATCATATGCCGCGTTTCCGTGCCACCGGAACAATGCATGGTGATAAAATCGCACAGGGGCAGCATCTCTTCCAGGCGGTCCACTTTCTCCACGCCATAGCCCGCGAGCTTTTCCGCATCCACATAAGGATCGTAACCAAGCACGCGCATATTGAAGGCCGCGATCATTTTCCGGGAGACGGAAGAACCGATCCTGCCCACCCCGATGACGCCCAAAGTTTTTCCCCACAGATCGGTGTTAACCAATCCCCTATCCCGCGTCTTGATAGGGAGTGTCACCGTATCGCTGAGCAATTCTTCCGACTGCATGGCGACGTGGGCCTGAACGATTTTTCGACAAAGACATATGATAAATCCGACGGCAATCTCCGCCACACTTTCCGTGTTGGCCGCCGGCGTATAGACAATGGGAATCCTCAGCTCGGTCGCGGCGTCGATATCGACCGTATCGTAACCCACACCGTGTCTCCCGATCACGGCAAGTCGCGGCGCGGCTTCCATGATCCGCCGGGTAATCTTTGTATTCCGAACGATGAGAGCGTCGCAATCGCCGATCGCGGCAAGAATGCCCTCCTCGTTCTGCGGCAGCGGAAAAACCAGCTGCGCTTTACCGGCCAGCATCTCCTCGCCGGCTCGATGAATGTGTTCGACCAAAAGAATCTTGTTCATCCCCTCTCCCTCCAAAACAGACATTTTTACTCCTGAAGCCGCCCCGAACAGCGGCCATTTTCTTCGCCATATGACGGAAAACGCCCGAGGACGCCCCGCGCATGCTTGCTATCAGGTATCCCAAATGAGGTCAACAACAAATCGGCAGCACAGGAAATCACCGCTTATCCCCCCTCGCAGACCAGCACTATGCACCCTATTACGGTCCGTTTTGGGATGCAATAAAGCGGATATTTATCGGGGTCATCCTCATCATGGTCATCAAATTGCTGATGTGAAGCACCCTTTTCTTCACCGTTTTCTTCTTGACAAAGGACTAACCTACAATTACGAACAGATGCTGAAGAAAGGAGGCTCACCATGAAAAGAACAGAGCGCGGAAAGTCCTATCTCGTATGACTGATATCGGTACACGCCCGACACCCGGTCCACCGGGAGGGTGCGGCCTGCTCATTGCGGTTCTTGGGCCGTTTGCCTGCGGCTATTTCCTCTCCTATCTGCTGCGCAACGTGAATGCCGTCATCTCGCCCGATCTCGTGAGAACGTTCCAGCTTGACGCTTCCGATCTTGGGCTTCTCACCAGCGCCTACTTCCTTACGTTCGCTCTCTTTCAACCCCTGCTTGGCGTGCTGCTCGATCGCTTCGGGCCGCGCCGCGTCGAAGGTTCTCTGCTGCTGGTCGCGGCCGCAGGTTCGCTGTTGTTCGCCTGGAGCAACAGCGCTTTCCTGTTGATCGCCGGACGGGCGCTCATCGGTCTGGGGGTCAGCGCGTGCCTGATGGCCGGGTTTCAGGCGAATGCTCTCTGGTTTTCCCGGCAGCGGCTTGCAGGACTGAACGGTTGGATACTCGCTGCGGGCGGTGTCGGCGCCGTCTTCTCCACCACACCGGTTGAATGGGCCCTGCAATGGATCGACTGGCGAATGCTTTTTACTGTGTTTGCCGGCGTTTTCGCCATCACAAGCGCGCTGATCTTCGCTCTGGTTCCGGAGCGGCGCGAACCGCCGGTCCATGCAACGGTCGCGGATCAGTTCCGGGGATTTTGGCGCATCGGAAAGAGCCGTGAATTCTGGCGCATCGCCCCGCTCGGCATGCTTTCCCAATCGACATTCATGTCCCTGCAGGGGCTGTGGGCGGCAAGCTGGATGAAAGACGTGGGAGGGCAGGCGCGTGATGACATCGCTCATTATCTGCTGCTCGCGGCCGTCGGCATGACGGCGGGCCACCTGACCATGGGCAACCTTGCCTCGCGCCTGGAACGCGCAGGAATTACTCCGAGTTATGTGGTGGGAATCGGAGTCGGCCTCGCGATCCTGATTCACACGTCGCTGGTCATCGGATACTCCGGAATGCAATCCGCCATCTGGCTTCTGTTCGGATTTCTCGGCACTGCCGGAACCGTGAACTTTGCCATCCTCTCGCAGGCGTTTCCGGTGTCGATGGCGGGCCGGGCCAACACAGCGCTCAACCTGATGGTGTTTGTCGCTTCTTTTCTCGTGCAATGGGGCATCGGCATCGTGATCAACCTCTACCCCACGGGCGGCGGAAGTTACGCATCGGAGGGTTACACGGTTGCCTTCGGGGCGAGCGTAGTATTGCAGGTTGCCGCTCTGTTTTGGTTTTTTCGCCGGATGTCGCGGGGTGCATGATTGAGAAGATGCGCCCCCTTCATTTCCTTTTTTACCGCCTGGCCGTTTTCTCCCACGCTTCAATACCGCCATCCACCACTTTGAAAAGCGGATGCGGTTTCAGTATCCTCACTGTCTTGATTTTCTCATAGCGCGCGGTATCGCGCACTTTCAATTTCTGTTTCAGATGGTCGATTTCGTAGCGTATTTGTCCTTTGGATACCAAAATGGGAGTACAGCCAATCTTCCGGTCAAGTTTGAAGAGTTTGAGTCGGATATGCTCTTTCGCCCGAAAGGTAGAGCTCAAGCGGGTTCTGGAAGTCCTTGTGGTCCAGCAGGAAATCGCCGGCTTTGTTACACTTCAAATTGTTGAAGTTTATCAAAATCCAGTGTGGCGAAATAATCCTCAACCCTCTCCGCCCTTCGGATTTCGACGACATCGCCGTCTTCCCGAAGCAGTAATTCGGAAGACCGAAGTTTGCCGTTGTAATTGAATCCCATTGCATGTCCATGCGCGCCGGTATCATGGATGACAACCAAATCTCCGATTTCAATCTCGGGCAGCAATCGGTCCACAGCGAATCTGTCGATCGATTCACACAAGGAACCTGTGATGTCGTATACATGATCGTATGTGCGGTTTTCTTTGCCCGCTACAGTGATATGATGATAGGCGCCGTACATTCCGGGCCTCATGAGATTCGCCATGCATGCGTCGAGGCCGATATGGGTCTTGTAAATCTCCTTTTTGTGCAGTACCCGGGATACCAGGTATCCGTAAGGTCCAGTGATCGCTCGACCGCATTCCATAAAAATAGACAGGGGATGCAACCCATTTTTTCGGATTTTCTCTCGATACTTTTTCCGGATTCCCTCACCGACATGCGCAAAGCTCATCTTTTTCTGATCAGGTGTGTATGGAATGCCAATACCGCCGCTGATATTGACAAATCCTATCCGGATTCGGAGTTTATCTTTTATATCGAGCGCAAGATCAAACAGCATGTCTGCGGTATCGACAAAATAGTCGGGATTCAATTCATTGGAGGCAATAAAGGTATGCACCCCGAATTTCCGCACCCCCTTTTGACGCAATTCTGAAAGCCCTGCGAAGATCTGCTCCCTGGTGAACCCATACTTGGCGTTTTCCGGGCTACCCATGACAAAGCTCCCTTCCCTTAGCTTGCCGGGGTTATATCGCACAGAGACGATCTCCGGGATGCCGCCGTTTTTCTCAAGAAACGGTATGTGGCTGATGTCATCCAGGTTGATGATGGCGTTCAATTGGCGGGCTTTTTGGAACTCGATTGCGGGGGTATCGTTGGACGAGAACATGATGTCAGTGCCAACAATTCCCGCTTTTTCGGACAGCAATAATTCCGGCAGTGAACTGCAGTCGGTTCCGAAACCTTCACTTTTTAGGATCTTCAGTATGAAAGGATTCGGTGTTGCTTTAACGGCAAAGTACTCATTGAAACCTTCATTCCACTCAAAGGCTTGGAGTAAATCTCGAGCGTTTTCCCTGATTGCTTTCTCGTCGTAGATATGAAATGGCGTTGCGAATTTCGCTGCAATCTTTTCCAGATCATCTTTTGTGAATGGCATTTCTTTCAAAGACATTCCCTGAAAACTCCCTTTTATGGTAACATAACGAAAAGCTAACTGGTGCGCGGTTTTTTGCGCGACTGGGTTCAGCGCTTTATGATGCGCCTTTTTCCAGCCTGCTGGTTTTTTCCCCTTTCAACCGACGGATCAGGAAACGATCGAGCTGGTCGGCAAAGGCCTGGCAGTCCTTCTTCCCGAAGGCCGGCGGTCCGCCCGTCATCAGGCCGCCGTCCCGCAGTTCGCTCAGGAGATCCCGCACAGCCAGACGTTCCTTGATGTTCTCCTCCGTGTAGAGTTTGCCCCGGGGGTTAAGGGCGAAGGCGTCCTTGGCGACGACCCGGTCCGCCAGAGGGATGTCGGCTGTAATCACCAGGTCGCCCGGCTCTGCCAACTCTACGATACGGTCATCGGTGATATCCGGCCCCCCGGGAACGAGAAGGCTCGAAATCAGGGGCGACGGATCCTGGCGGATGGGTTTGTTGGCCACGAAGACGACGGGCAAGCCCAGGCGCAGGGCGGCCCGAATCAGAATGTCCTTCGCCGCTTTCGGAAATCCGTCCGCATCGACGTAAATCTGCATGGAGATCCTTTGCGCGGGAAAATAGCGGCGCCCTTCATGCGCCCAAAATCTCTTTCACCCGGCCGACGATCCCGCCCCCAAGGCGCACTTTGATGCCATGAGGGTGGTGGGACGATTTCGTGAGCAGATCCCGGACGATCCCTTCTGTAAGGACACCGCTTCGCTGATCCTCTTTCCGGACCACTCTCACCCGCATGCCGGGTGCGATGTCGGATCGGTTGTTGCCATTCATGGGTCTGTCCACTACCATAGATCACCGTCAAAGCCATCGTTTTTTTTGAGGTATATCGGCAGCAAACGGAGCGTTGGGCGGCCTTTCCCTGCTATTTGCATCCCGCCACAACAATGCCTTTCGAATGAAGTCAACCGAAAATGGTTTCCCAGCCTTTCAATGGCTTTCATGAAGCGCTTTCCTTGCTTCGGGGCGCCGCCATCGATCATGATGATCTTTTCACCACGGATGAGATAGCAGTGATCAACCCCCAATGTGATCGGGTGAATAGTGACTCCCATCTTTACTCTCCTTCACACCCATTCAGCCTTCGCATGGAAGTGCGTGTCGATAAACCCCGGCGCCACCACGAGCCCGGTCGCATCATTCGTGGTTACCCAGTGACAGAGCTAAGTTTCGTTTTACCGCCCCGGCAAAAAACGTAACCTCCTTCTTATGGTTCGACAGTCCTATTGCTTGACATTCTTTCCGATGCTCCATGCCTTTCCTGCGTTGCCTCCGACCTCCCAGTACTGATTGTCGGGCATAGTCAACGTGAAAGTCCTCATCTTCTTGATGTCCGGTTTGCCGTCGGAACAGCACTCGGCGTCGGCGTATGCACCCACAATCTCTCCGATGAAAACCTCGTTGGTAGGAAGATCCACGACGTTTACCAGTTTACACTCCATGCAGAGCGGGCAATCGTCGATCATGGGAGCTCCTGTTGCCTTGCCCGTAATCACTTTAAACAGGGTAGATTTATCTTTTTTACTGCCTGAAACCAATCCGCAATAGTCCACCTTCTCCAGGAGGTCCATATTGGGGACATTGACGCTGAAAGCACCGGAGGCATGAATCCCGCCATTGGTGTAGTGGCTTTTCCCCAGCGCGACGGCAATCATGGGCGGCTTGAAGTTGGCTCTCGTTACCCATCCGACCGCCATGAAGTTTGGGCGTTTATTCACTAATGTCCCCACTACAACCATGGACATCGGATAGGGAAAAGCATTTTCATCTATGGTGATCTTTGCCATTGTTTTACCCTCCTTTTGATCGAATGGCGGCGGTCTCCGGGGTCCTTGAAAAAAGCACCCACCTTATACGCTGGTCGAGGCATACGAGGAACAACACTATCGGATCCCCTTGCCCGATCCGATCGAGGCGATCCTTTACCACATGGAAAGCCGGGGCCTTACCCGCTGCGACCTCGAACCTTTCATCGGCAGCCGCGCCCGCGTGTCCGAAGTACTGAACCGCAAGCGGCCCCTGACGATGGCTATGATCCGCAATCTATCAAAAGGGCTGCGCATGTCAGCGGAAGTCCTGATCCAACCCTACCGGGTGATGAATAGCGCAGCGTAGGACGGGAGAGCTATGACACCCAACAAGGAGCTGAAAAGCGGTAGTTTAGAGCTTCGCAATTCGCGACGTACATGGCACGGCGCCCAACGGCAGGGGTGAGCGGACGGTTAGTCGCGAACTGGGTCATCGGAACGCTTGCCCCCTTTGTCGGCCAGATATGTTGCCATTTCTTCAAAAAGCATAAGTTGCCTTGACTCTGTTGCGGTATAGAGAACCTCTCCTTTGGACAACAAGATATCCTCAACATAGGAATCGACATCTTGCGCACGATGTTCAAGAAACCTTTCTTCCCGATCAAGGCAGCACAATTTGTGCGCTTCGCACAACAGTTGCCCCATAAGGATAACCTTTGCGTCGGCAAGAGAGACATCAATCCCTGCAGACTTCAACATGGACACCTGGGAGCTCGCTGTCTTTACCGCAACATGCAATGGATCGCCGCTCTCGGCGAGCAGCTCAGAGCCGGATGATTTCCGGCACACAAGTATAAGGTCAAGGTGGATCGGTGATTTCGCTTGTTGCAAGGGCATCGACACAGACATTTCAGCTTTGATCGGGTATGATCGCGTGCATACAAATCCAGCGTGTCTTATGGCGCGATGGATAGCAGTCCATCCATCATGCCTCGCGTGATGGTATGAAAAGATAAATAATCCGTTATCCTTCAGCACACGACGACACTCCGCAAAGACGGATGTGAGCTTGCTTGTGAACAGCGCCGCGTCTGTGTCTTGAACCTCCGCCGGGCACCGAGTGCTGTCCCGCAACGATAAATTCAGAACATGGTTTAACCAGTAGTAGAAAAAATCGGCTAACTGAGAGTAGTGAACGTTGTCAAAGAATGGCGGGTCGGATACAACGACATCAACAGAACCGTCGGGAATGTCCGTACAGCCTGAATCGCCTTGGCTCAGGTAAACACTATCGCGGATGTTCTGGAACTCACGATAGGTCTTGGAGATGGGCGCAGAAAGGGGGCGGTTGAATCCGCCCGCCTTGGCTCCGGAATACGAATCTATAACAACTTCGGTTGGATTCGCTTTGTATTCCAGGGCTCGTTCGATGCGGGAGTGATAGAGGCAGGAGAAGGCTCCGGATGACTTACTTGTGCCCCAGAGGTTCGCCTCGATGGGCATGAGTTCCGGCTTCAGGACATGATTCGCGAACATGTGTCGCACTGCGCCAGTACCTTCTCCTTTGAATGACGTAAACAAATTATTAAACTCGAGCGTCCCTGAAAATAGACATGCGAAAAGGCGGCGAATATCATGATTCTCAAGTGTCCGTATTGCATCCGCCAGCTTCGTGATACACAGAATGTGCCGGTCGGAGAATAATTCGTGCCAATACAGGTAGTTATGTTTGATCATCTGATCGGTGTTATAGCCTGACTGGACGCGAACTCGTGGAAGCGCTTGAACAACAGATCGATACTTCTGGGCTACTTCTTCTTCCAGGCGGCGATCATATTCATTCATCGGCTCGTAAACCTTACGACCGTCTCCAAGTAAAACCATTTTTGCATGTCGGCGGTAGCCAAGCGGCCCATTCACGCCCTTCATTCTGTCAACAAGCCTAAAGCGTATATGGCAATCCGGACATTCTACATGCGGACCCGAGACAGTCCCCAGTTGCGGGTTGAATCGATGCTGGCATTGTGGGCAGGATGCGTTCTCAGCATCATATCTTGTGTGTGTAATTGTTCCGCACGCTGGGCATGATGCACGTGCCGAAGGATCTTTCTTGGGCACTGCGTTAGCGGAAAATATCCGCCTCTTGAAGAGGTCAATGGTACTATGACAGTTTGGACATTCAACGACCTTGACCATGAAGTAATAGAGCACCGTAGCCGGCTCGCCTGATGCCGAACGGGTCTCAAAGAACTTGAGCAAGCTCGGCGCAACGCTTGATTCAAGAACTTGGTAGACTGCATCAATCTCACGGAAATCGTAACGTGAGAAAGCCGCCTGGCAGGCTGTAACCGCGACCGGGTTGATATCGCGTCCTATGGCGCTGCATCCGAGTTTGATGGCTTCGCCTACGGTGACGCCACTACCCATGAAGGGATCAAAAAGCGAGATTTGGCGAAAGTCGTTGGCCCCATAGTAGCGCCGCCAGAAGTCTTCCGACTCATCTATGCACGATCCAAGGATTATGCCTCGGAACACTGTGCCAAGTCTGCGTGCCCACCACTTGTGAATATAATACACAGGGCGGTACACCTCTTTCCGCCAGGATTCCTGTTCGGCAATCTGTGATAGGCGTGCAAAAGGAAACTGCGACTCGATCAACTTTGGCATTTATGTAATCCATTTTACCCCGTGATCAGGACTTTTCGTCATCCTCGGCAACCATAGGTTCATTCACATTGAGGCTGACTGGTTTGTCGGAGTCTTTTTCAAGGCGGTATGCATCAAATGAGTGTACCGTGCCTGCAGATGGGTTCGGTACTGTCTTAGGCGTTATTTGGTTGGTCGCAAGATCGAACTCATACCCCACGACCAGATTCTCCGCTTCCACGCGGTTTAGCGTACCTACTTTCCGAAATCCACGAGGCTGATTCCATGTCGAAGGAATCACAAGGGTACGCGCACCAGTCAAACCATCGGCGATTGCAAAGGGAGTAAGCGCCACATACATTTTTCGGTCACGGATCATTATATCCCCGTAGCTACCGAACCCTTTGAGGCTCTTGTTTTTGTGCTGATAGTTGTGATCGGCGTTCAGGAAATCACCGTGACACAGAACGCTCGCGCTCACCCGCAGCGGGCGAGGGGAAGCGTTCGCACAGCGCACCGCCCGCCGCCCGCTGTCGGGTGCAGCGCGTTGTTGGCCGGCCCGCAAACGACAGCCCGCGCTGCCTCGAAGACATTCTGCATAGGCTCATGCTCGGCAAAGCTGACAGCCTCCGGAACGAAGCTACTGATAATGCTCGCAATGCGCTCGGCACTCAGGGATTCGTTGCCGGCCCCACGCCACAAGAGAGCGAGCTCGGCAGACAACTTCTCGCAGTTGACGCGAAGACCGAACTCGGTCTTGGAGGTAAGGAGTTCGTGAAGATGAGGATACCGGGTGCCGTCCTTTGACACCGCGCGGTCGAGGGGTTTCTGGCGGAGGTTTCTCCACGACTTCATCGTGCCGCCACTGTGGTCGCGGCCGACGACCACAGCATGCAGAATCCTCATCGCGCGGCGGACGCCGTCACTCTCAGCACGTGTGAGACGGAGCTCGCCGTGAAACGAGAAGGATGACGGGGACCCGACGGCGGCACTGACGGGCACCGTGATGCGTTCGGACTGATCGATCAGGGGAAGGTCCTCCACGAAATCTGCCGATGTTCGGAGGCCTCCGGCCGTGTGTACGCTGATCGTCGAGCGAGTGGCCAGGATACCTTTGAGCTTATCAAGGGCCTCGAGCCGCGGGTCTGCCGTGGAACGGCACTGTGAGATGACAGTGTTGAGGTATTCGAGAAAGACCCGTACGACGACAGACGACACCTCCGGAAGATACTTCCGACAGGCGGCACGAGCGGGGATCTCGGTTGCCTCAAGCTCAATCAAGGTAAGACTGCAGGTATCGGCATCAGCGTCCACCGCGACCTCAACGAAGTCGGGTATCCAGCCTGGCCCGACCTTCATCGGCGTCCCCGAGTAGACGTGGTCTACCTCGCGACCTCGGCGCAAGGCGAGGAACTCGTCGTTGTCCTTCGCCATGTCCAGACGGAAGAGGTACTTCATCAGTGACGCTCCGACCGGTCTACGGCCATCTAACGTCGCGCTTCAGTTTCGTTTTGCCCGCCGCGGGCAAAACGTAAACTGCAAGCGCTGGTTCGGCATTTATATCTTCAAAGCTTTCAGGATCGGTTCCCAGTTGTTCTTGAACGGTTGCATGTGCTCAACGGAGCGATGATATCGGAAGTATGACCACTGGCGGATGTTCACCCCATCATATTCCGCCTTCAGTGCTTTTGCAGTGATGACGTAAACGTCAGGTGCAGTTTCTTTTTCGTGGATGCGCAAATCCACAAAACAGAAAATACTCGTATCATCGGTTTGCTCTATTGCGTGATGTCCAAGAGGAAATTGCAGTTCATAGGGTTTCTTCTCATCGCCTCTTCCTCTTGTTCTGAGCGCCCATTCTGTGGTTTTTACTTGGATTCCGACTGTCCTGCCCCCATCAGTAGTCGAAGCCAAAATGTCAATTGATGGGGCTCCTTGGCGAACCAATGCAGGAATCGCACCGTGAATGGCTAGTGTAGTGTTTCAGCAATAAGTTGTCACATTGTCCGAGGGAATATATTTCTAATTACTTATATTCGTTAGTATTTATCGCTTCGCTCGAAACGACAGCATTGTAAAGCTGATCTTTAACAGTTGCAAAAAAGATGTTACGAGATATTAGGCACATAGATGCCCTGAAAAAAGTCTTGGCACTACATTTTGCTCTTTGATAATCCAATAAGCGTCACGATACCTCCCGGATCGTGGGAGGGATGGCGACGCCGAC
>CAZINF010000036.1:0-24087 GCA_964540555.1 uncultured Syntrophus sp.
GAAGGATTTAATCTTGCTCATCATCAGTCGCACCCTTCTTCCCTAATTTCTTGAGAATCTTTGTCGATTTGGCGATGTTCATGTGACCATGATACTCGCCGTTCACCACGAGAATTGGCCCCAGAGCGCAGGCCCCGAGACAGCCGACCGTCTCGAAGGAGAACTCGAGGTCGGCCGTCGTGTCTCCTTCCTTGATGCCCAGGATATCCGAAATATTACCGGCGATCAGCTCGGCGCCGCGGACGTGACAGGCCGTCCCCAAGCACAAGCTTAACTGGCAGCGCCCCTTGGGTTTCAGGCTGAAGGCCTTGTAAAACGTCACCACCTCGTAGACGCGGCTGATCGGCACGCTCAGGTGGGTGCTGACCGCGCACAGGGCGTCCTTGGGCAGATAGTTGAACTCCTTCTGGACGTCCTGAAGGATGGGAACCAGATAGCTCTTGTCCCCTTTGTATTGCTGAATGATCTCCTTAACCTTTTCTTCCATTCTCTTTTAACCTCGTCTTAAGATGGTATTCGCACCGGTCATTTTGCCCGCGGGGCCCGCAGTTCTTCTTTGGATCTGGAGTGTCGCACCTTGATCATCAGGGTCTCCCATTCGATGTCGACACGCTCCTGGATGACCTGGATCTGCTCCGGCGTGAGATGACGGAACCGCCCCTGCCCCTTGAGGTAATCCTGGACAGGACGCCGCTTTTCGGGGACCTCCACCGTCAGTCGATATTTGCCGTCTTCCACTTCGTAGAGGGGAAAGATTCCCGTCTCGAGGGCGAGTCGCCCCAGCTGGATGCATGTCTCGGACGGGGAACGCCACCCGGTCGGACAGGTCACAAAGCAGTGAATGTACGAGGGTCCTTTTATCTTGCGGGCCTTCTTCACCTTGTTCATGAAATCGATCGGGTAGCTCTGGCAGGCGGTCGCCACATAAGGCACATTGTGGGCCACCATGATCTCGGCGAGGTTTTTCTTCCAGACCTGGTTTCCGGGAATCTTCTTTCCGGCGGGGGCAGTCGACGTCGAGGCGAGGAAGGGCGTGCCGCTCGATCGCTGGATGCCCGTGTTCATATACGCCTCGTTGTCGAAGCAGACATAGAGCATATCGTGGCCGCGCTCCATCGCCCCCGAGAGGGCCTGGAATCCGATGTCCATCGTCCCGCCGTCGCCGCCGATCGCGACCGATTTCACGCGGCGATCGGCAATCTTTCCCTTGCGCCGAAGCGCCGTGAGTCCTGCCTCGACACCCGATCCCACCGAAGCGGAGTTTGGAAACGCCACGTGGATCCAGGGGACATTCCAGGCCGTCGTCGGATAGAGGCTGGAGATCACCTCCATGCAGCCGGTCGCGTTGGTGATGACCGTGTCTTTCCCGAGGGCCTTCAACATCAATCGAATCGCCAGCGCCTCACCGCACCCCTGACAGGCGCGGTGACCGGGGCTGAAGAACTCCTCCTTGCTGACCAGCTTCGGGGCATACAATTCGAAGCTCTCGATAATGTTCTTAGGATGTTTCGTCGCCGTATTCATTATCCCCTCACTCCATAAAATTCGTATGGTTCTGAAAGTTTTCCTTTGGCCGCCCGCCGGACCATCTCCATGAAATCCTTCACCTGAACGTCCCTGCCGCCGAGGCCGATGATGTAGTTGACGATCTTAGGCCGTTTCGGCATATCGTAAAGGGCGGAACGGATCTCCGAGAATACGGGGCCACCCGGACCGCCGAAGGAGCAGGCGCGATCGGTCACCGCCAGGATCTTGATCCCCTTGACTGCCTTTTTAAACTCGTCGAAGGGGAAGGGCCGCCAGAGCTTGATCTTCAGCAAGCCGGCCTTCACGCCCTGCTTGCGGAGCTCGTCGACGGCGATCTCCGCCGTCTCACCCATCGATCCCATTGTCATCAGGGCGATCTCGGCATCATCGGTCCGGTAGGACTGGATCGGTTCATACTTTCGCCCGAACTGCGCTTCCCATTCCTTCCAGACCTCGCGGATGACCTTGATCGAATTGACGATGGCCACGCTTTTGGATTTCTGCGCCTCGGCGAAGATTTCGGGCATACCCAGGGTTCCCATCGAAACGACCTTGTCGGGATGCAGCGTGGCGAAGGGAACATACGGCGGAAGGAAACGGTCCACCTCGTCCTGGTCGGGCATGATGATCGGCTCGACCATATGGGTCAGCTGGAAGCCGTCCATATTGACGTTGACCGGGAGCATCACCCTCCGGTCCTCGCCTATCTTGAAGGCCTGGATGGTCATGTCGACCACCTCCTGACCGTTCTCCGCGAAGAGAGAGATCCAGCCCGTGTCCCGCATCGGCATGATGTCGCTGTGGTCGTTCCAAATGTTGATGGGACCCGAGACGGCGCGGTTGGCGATGATCATGACAATCGGAAGACGCATCGCGGAGGCAATCGGCAGGATCTCGCTCATGAAGAGGAGCCCCTGAGAACTCGTCGCCGTAACGGTTCGGGCGCCGGTCGCCGAGGCGCCGACCGCGGCGCTCAGCGCGGAGTGTTCCGATTCCACGGTCATGAAGGAGGCGTCCACGCGCCCGTCATTGACGATGTCCGACAGGTGCTCGGCAACATGGGACTGAGGCGTGATGGGATATACCGCCGCCACATCAAATTTGCAGAGTGCGGCCGCTTCGGCGGACGCAATCGCGACTTCCATTCCTACTCGCTTGCCCATCCTCAATCCTCCTCGTTGACCATGACGATCGCCTTCGGCCAGCATTCGTGGGCGCAGATGCCGCACCCCTTGCAGTAGTCGAAGTTCGCTACAAAGAACCCATCGGCATCCTCGGTGATGCACCCCTCGGGGCAGAAGATGTAGCAGACGCCGCACTTGATGCATTTTGCGTTATCCCAGATCGGGCGCTTCGCCCGCCAGCTTCCGGTGTGATACTCCGAAGCGCTTCCCGGCCGGAAAACCATGCATCCGGGGTTGACCTCCTGCCAGGTTTCTGGCCATTTTTTCTCAGTCATCGTGATACCCTCAAACGTTATTTTGATCGTTAGTTGATGATCTTGACTTGTTCGTAAGCGCTCTTCGCGGCCGCCATGTTCTTCGCAGCGATCCTGCCGAACCTCTCTTGAATGGGGCCGTCCAGGGATTCGAGCTTTACCGTCCCGGTCAGTTTGACCAGAGCCCCCAGCATGGTCGTGTTCGTGATCGGCACTCCCAGTTCCTTCCAGGCGATTCCCGTTGCGTCGCAGGTCGCGATCTTTCCCCCGAAATGGGTCTCTTTTTTGATCTCTGCCAGCGATTTCGTACTGTTGACGAGCAGTATCCCTTCCTGTTTCAATCCCTCGGCGACATCGACCAGGGCGACGAGGCTCTCATCGAGGACGACGACCACATCCGGATGATAGATGCCCGACCGGATTTTGATCTGCTTGTCGTCGATCCGGTTGAACGCAGTCACCGGCGCCCCGCGCCGCTCCGGTCCGAAGCTCGGGAACCCCTGTGCGTACTTCCCCTCTTCAATGGCGGACAATGCAAGCAGCTCAACGGATGTCACCGCTCCCTGACCACCTCTCCCATGCCATCTGATTTCTAACATTCGTCAAATCTCCCGTAGTGATTGGCTTTTTTGAATAAATCGCGCCTTTACTATCTCACCTGACATCCGCTGTCAATAGTTTTTAGCCATTAACTTACACTCCACGGCGAAATTCGAGGCACTTGGCCAGCGTCATCCGGTCCGCGTATTTTAAATCTCCACCCACGGGAATGCCGAGGGCGATCCGGGTGACCTTGACACCCCGCTCCTTCAGGAGCTTCGAGATCATAAGCGCCGTCGACTCCCCCGCCACGCTCGGATTCGTCGCCACGATCACCTCCGCGACAGGATGTGCGGCAATCCGGGCCAGGAGCTCACGAATACGGAGCTGTTCCGGACCGATGCCGTCGAGCGGGGAGAGAGCCCCGTGGAGAACATGGTATACCCCCTGGTATTCTCCGCTTTCCTCCAGGGCGATCAGGGCATCCGGCTCTTCGACAATGCAGATGAACTCCCGGTTCCTGCCGGCATCGGTGCAGATGTCGCAGATCTCCCCTTCGGCGAGGTTGAAGCAGACGGAGCAGAGTCGGATTTTCAGCTTCACGTCGAGGATACTCTCGGCCAATCTCCGGGCGTCCTCGTCGGAGGCGCGGAGGATATGGGCTGCAAGTCTTGCCGCCGTCTTCTCTCCTATGCCGGGAAACTTCGACAGCTCTTTGATCAGCCGTTTGATGGGGAGGGCGTAACCGCTCATACCGCCCCCCCTACATCAGACCGGGGATCTGCATCCCGCCCGTGATCTTCGCCATCTCGGAAGCGGACATCTCCTGGGCCTTCCGGATCCCCTCGTTCACCGCCGCGATGATCAGGTCCTGAAGCATCTCTACATCTTCAGGATTGACGACCTCTTTTTCTATCCTCAGAGAGAGGACTTCGAACTTCCCATTGACGGTAACCGCGACCATACCTCCGCCGGCGGTCGCTTCGACGGTCTTTCCCGCCAGCTCCTCCTGGAGCTCCATCATCCTCTCCTGCATTTTCTTCGCCTGCTTCATGATGTTGCCGAAATTCTGCATGTTGCTTTAACCTCCTTCAATAAAATGGGACGGCTTCGTAAAAAGTCCGGATGAAGCTTTAACGCAAGCATCCGGACTTTTTACGTAGCATCAATAGTCACTCATCCTCCGGCGGGATGTCAGGGGACTCTTCGGATAAAGGCAGATCCGCCTCATGCGACAGAGGGAGCGCTGGAACGGCAGCCGATGCGGGGGCTTCCCGCAATCTCACATCCCTCACCTCTGCATGGGGGAACACATCGAGAACTTTCTGGACGAGCGGGTGGGAGAGCGCCTCCCGCCTGATCTCCTGGAGCCTGTGGTTCTTCGCCGCCCGGGCAGCCGGACCGTTGCCGTTATGATTTATCTTTGCCGGCCCAGCAGCCTCCGGTTCGAGGGTTTCGATCTCCAGGTTCATCTCCCGCCCGAAGAACTGCCGAGCGAGGTCCTCGAGCGCCGTCTTCCCCGCTTCCACATCGTCACGGAAGAGATAACCCTTCGCAAAGCCGATCCGGAGACGCCCCTCCTCAATGGCTTGCAACGGCGCCGATTCGATCTTCGCACAGAGAGCCGCATCCTTCCGCTTCACGAAGTCCTTGAAATCATTCCAGCGCCCCGGCGGAGTTG
Source organism: uncultured Syntrophus sp. (assembly GCA_964540555.1). Classification (GTDB taxonomy): domain Bacteria; phylum Desulfobacterota; class Syntrophia; order Syntrophales; family UBA5619; genus JAKAFS01. Next base: position 5,187 of record CAZINF010000036.1, read on the forward strand.
CCGCACCGCCGGTCCGGTAGCTCGCGCGCTCCTCCAAGAGTCGCTGTCGCGGCGCAGCATCATCCGAAGGCGTCGAATTCGCCGTCCGATCCCCGGTATCACCCGAATCCCGTCCGGCCGCCTCTTTGTTTTTCGCCTCCCCCGAGACCGGCGGCGTATCATCGCCCGCCAGGCGCCGCTCCAGCCCCTCCATCCGCGAGAGGACCGTCTCGATGGGGATCAGGGGCTCCAGCCAGGCCATCCGGCAGAGAATCGTCTCGAGATTCAGGCGCGCATTCTGGCTCCGTCGGACCGTCTCCTCTTCGGCCATCAGGATCTCCAGGTACCGCTGGAGGGTTTCCTTCGGCGCCTCTTCCGCCTGCAATTTCAGTTTTTCCAGTTCGTCCGCGGGAAGATCGACGAGGACGCCCTCCCCGCCGGTAATTCCGACGAGAAGCAGGTTCCGGAAATGACCAAGGAGTGTCTGGTAGAAGAACTTCATGTCGAGACCCGCATAATAGGCATCGTCGATGATCTTCAGACATCCGGCCGCGTCCTTCCCGAGGACCGCCTCGGACAGATGAAAGAGGAAGCGCCGGTCCGAACGCCCGAGGATCTCCTCTACCGCTTTGTCTTCGATCTCAAACCCCGCATAGGAGATCACCTGATCGAAGATGCTCTGCGAGTCGCGGAGGCTTCCGTCGCCCGCCTCGGCGATCCAGTAAAGCCCCGTGTCGCTGATCCGGACCCCGTCGGCCGCGGCGATCTTTTTCAGATTGTCGGCGATGAGCCTGATCGGGATCCTCCGGAAGTCGAAGCACTGGCAGCGGGAGAGGATCGTTGCCGGTATCTTTTGGGTCTCGGTCGTGGCAAAGATGAAGATCACGTGGGAGGGCGGTTCCTCTAAAGTCTTCAGGAGCGCGTTGAACGCCTCCCGGGTCAGCATGTGGACCTCGTCTATGATGTAGACCTTGTAGCGGCAGGAAGCCGGTGCGAACTTCACGTTCTCGCGGAGTTCCCGGATCTCGTCGATTCCCCGGTTGGAAGCGCCGTCGATCTCCCGGACGTCGATCGCGATCCCGTCGGTGATCTCGCGGCAGTAGCTGCAGACGTTGCATGGGGTGGGGGTTGGCCCGTGCTCGCAGTTAAGCGCCTTCGCCAGAATCCTGGCGATCGACGTCTTCCCCACACCCCTAGGCCCGCTGAAGAGGAAGGCATGGGCGATGCGCTCCTGGGTGATCGCATTTGAGAGCGTCCGGACCACATGCTCCTGTCCCAGGACGTCTTCGAAGATCTGGGGTCTCCATTTTCTGGCCAGAACGAGATATTCCACGGACACTTCCACTAAGGTGTGAGGAAAAAGGGATAGCCAGGCGACCCGCAACACACATCGGCGACTGCTGCCGCTGCTTCCTTCCGGATCTGACGGGGTTCACAGACCGAGGTCGCGCGGGGCCCGGCTATCTTTTTCCAGGGGGGTCAGGTCTTTACATTTAGCGTTTTGCGAGTAAAACGCTAAATGTAAAGACCTGACCCCATCTACTATGGCGGAGAGAGCGGGATTTGAACCCGCGGTGCACCTTTGGGGGCGCACACACGATTTCCAGTCGTGCTCCTTCAGCCGCTCGGACATCTCTCCATACTCCCCTTCCCAAAAACGTTGTATTATAGAAAGGCAGGCGGGGATCTGTCAAGGAATTCCCGTCGATATTCCTAACATTCGAAATCAATTCGCTTTTTAGAAGGGAAGGGTTTCGACTCCTCCTCCGGCCGAATCGCCGCGCCCCTACATCCGGGCTTGTTTTTTTGGAACGAATGGGGTAGAGGAATTTCCATGAAAATACTTGTCACCGGCGGCGCCGGATATATTGGCAGCCACATCGTCAAAACCCTTGGTGAAGCGGGCCATGACCTCGTCATTTTCGACAACCTCTCCACCGGCCACGAATGGGCGATCCTCGCCGGCCATCTCATCCGCGGAGAGCTGGCCGACCGGCCGTTCATTGCGGAGACGCTCAACACCTTCCGGCCGGACGCGGTCATGCACTTTGCCGCCTCGATCCAGGTGGAGGAGTCGGTCCGTGAGCCCCTCGGCTATTACCGGAACAACGTGATCAACACCCTGAACCTCCTCGATGCGATGCGGGAGACAGGCGTCCGGCGCCTCATATACTCTTCGACCGCCGCCGTCTATGGCATCCCGGCAAAGAACCCCGTCGACGAGCAGGCGCCGCTCGCGCCGATCAACCCTTACGGCGCGTCAAAGGCGATGATCGAGCGGGTCCTCGCCGATCTCTCGGCCGTGACGGACTTCCGCTATACGGCGCTCCGCTACTTCAACGTCGCCGGAGCGGATCCGGAAGGCAGGATCGGCCAATCCTACCGGGAAGCCACGCACCTGATCACCCGGGCACTGAAGACCGCCAAGGGCGAATATCCGATGCTCGCTGTCTTCGGGACCGACTACCCGACGCCGGACGGCACCTGCATTCGTGACTACATCCACGTGGACGACCTCGCCGCCGCCCATCTCCTGGCCCTGAGCCGGCTGATCGAAACCGGTAGGACGGAAATCATGAACTGCGGTTACGGCCACGGCTATTCCGTCCGCGAGGTGGTCGACATCGCAAGGAAGGTCACAGGGGTCGCATTCCCCGTGGAGGAGGTCGGCCGGCGCGCCGGAGACCCTCCCGCCCTCGTTGCCGACAGCAGCCTTTTGCGCCGCCTCACCGGCTGGCAACCCCGCCGCGACGATCTTGAATTCATCATCCGCACCGCCTGGTCCTGGGAGCGGAATCTGAAATGAACTTTTCTGTCCCCCTTATCCTCATTTAGTCCGCATTTAGTCCGCGCAAGGAGGAAAGGGGAAAAGGAAAAAAGAAGGGATCATGCATTATGGATTTCATTGACCTTGCCGCCCAGCAGCGGCGCATCGCCGATACACTGAATGCCCGTATCGCTTCGGTCCTCGCCCACGGCCAGTACATCAACGGACCGGAGGTCCGGGAGCTGGAAGCGACCCTTGCCGGCTACGTCGGCGTAAAGCACGCCGTCGGCTGCGCCTCGGGCACGGATGCCCTGCTCATGGCGCTCATGGCCCTCGACATCGGTCCGGGGGACGCCATCTTCACATCGCCTTTCACTTTCGTCGCCACGGCCGAGGTGATCAGCCTCCTCGGCGCGACGCCGGTCTTCGTGGACATCGACCCTATCACCTTCAACATCGACCCGAAAAAACTGGATCATGCGATCGTCACCCTGAAGGAAAATCCTTCCCGACATCTGTTTCCCTGCGCCGTCGGGGCCGGCAACCCAGGCGTGGCGGCCATTCAGGCGGCATTCCCCAACAGGCGCATTATTGACCGCAGGACCCAGGACCGCGCCAAAATGGCTGGGACGACCCTCCGCCCCCGCGCCGTCATCCCCGTCGACCTATTCGGCCTCCCCGCGGACTACGACGCGATCGGAGCCGTCGCTGCCCGTCACGGCCTTACGGTCATCGAAGATGCCGCCCAATCCTTCGGCGGCGACTGCAAAGGCAAAAAAGCCTGCGCCTTCGGAGAGATCGCCTGCACCTCTTTCTTCCCTGCCAAGCCCCTGGGCTGCTACGGCGACGGAGGGATGTGCTTCACGAACGACGATCATCTCGATGAGATCCTCCGCTCCATCCGGGTGCACGGCCAAGGGGAAGACAAGTACGAGAACGTCAGGATCGGGATCAACGGCCGCCTTGACACCCTTCAGGCCGCTATTCTGCTCGCAAAATTCTCGATTTTCCCGGATGAGATCGATTTACGTCAGGAAGTCGCCCTTCGGTACAGCGAGTTTCTTGACGGCACCGTCGCAACCCCCGTGATCCCCAGTGGTTACAAAAGCGTCTGGGCGCAATATTCACTCCTCACCCGCGACTCCGCGGAGCGAGCCGCCTTCATGGCAATGCTGAAAGGGGAGGGCATTCCCACGGCGGTTTACTACCCGAAGCCACTCCACCTCCAGAAGGCGTTCGCCTATGCAGACTATCGCGAGGGCGATTTTCCCGTCAGTGAAGTCTGCGCCGATCGGATCTTCAGCCTCCCCATGCACCCTTACCTCGCAGCGAAGGACCAGCGCCGGATCGCCGATATCCTGAGGAGGGGATCAGGCAAATAGGAGCTTCAGAGCCGAAGGGGTCATTTCAGAAGACCGCACCTCGGATAAAATGCTTTTCACAGCCTCATACCATTGCTATGATGAGCGGTCATATGCGTGTTGTCTAATTGAATTAAAATGAAGGAGAAAACAGATATGCAAGGACCAAAGAGATTGAGGTATTGTGTGGACAATCAGTGGATCGAGTCGCAGACAACGAAGCCGTACATGCCCGTGACGGATTCGAGCACGGGCGAGGTGATTGCGGAGGCGCCCTGTTGTACCGTGGACGAGGTGAACAGCGCCGTGGCGGCGGCGAAGGCGGCGTTTCCGGGCTGGTCGACGACGCCGGTCCAAAACCGGACAGCCGTCATGTTCCGGTTTCGCGCGCTGCTCGACGCCCATCTGGAGGAGCTGGCCCTGTCGGTTTCGACGGAGCTCGGCAAGAACGTCGAGGAGGCCCGCGGGGACATCATCAAGGCGATGGAGGTCGTGGAGATGGCCTGCGGGGCGCCCATCCTGATGCAGGGAGACGCGCTGATGAATGTATCAACCGGTCATGACACGGTCATGTACCGGGAGCCGGTCGGGGTCTTCGCCGGGATCGTGCCCTTCAACTTTCCGGCCATGATCCCTTTCGGCTGGATGATCCCGCTCTGCATCACGCTCGGCAACACCTTCGTCTTGAAATCGTCGAGCCTGACGCCGATGACCTCGATGAGGGTTCTGGAGCTGCTCATCGAGGCGGGGCTGCCCAAGGGGGTCGTGAATCTCGTCACCTGTAGCCGCGTCGAGGCGGAGCTGCTGCTGAAGCACCCGGACGTCCGGGGCATCTCCTACGTGGGTTCCACGTCGGTCGGCCTTCATATCTATTCCACGGCGGCGGCGCACGGCAAACGCGTTCAGGCGCTCTGCGAAGCAAAAAATCACGGCCTGGTCCTGCGGGATGCAGCCCTCGAGCGGGCCGCCCTGGGGATCATCAACTCGACCTTCGGCTGCGCAGGGATGCGCTGCATGGCCCTGCCGGCACTCTGCGTCGAAGAGGCCTGCGCCGATGTATTCATCGGTTACCTCGTCAAGTTTGCCAAGCTGCGAAAGATCGGCTGCGCCTACGATCCGGCAACGGAACTGGGTCCCGTCGTGTCTGCCGAACACAAAGAGTCTGTGATCAACTGGATCAACAAAGGGGTCGAGGAAGGGGCGGATTTGATCCTGGACGGCCGCGATGTCGTGGTGCCGGGCTTCGAGAACGGCCATTTTGTGGGTCCGACGATATTCGATCATGTTAAATCCGGGATGAGCGTAGGCGACATGGAGATCTTCGGCCCGGTCACCTGCATCAAGCGGGTGAAGGATTTCGAGGAGGGGCTGGCGATCATGAACGCGAGCCGCTTCGCCAACGGCTCCTGCATCTTCACACAGAACGGCCACTATGCCCGCGAGTTTGTACACCGGACCCACGGGGGCATGGTGGGGGTCAACGTGGGTATTCCCGTGCCCGTCTCTTACTTTCCATTCGCCGGTCACAAGGATTCCTTCTTCGGAGATCTGCACGTGATGGGCCGAGATGGCGTGGCCTTCTATACGGAGTCGAAGTGTGTGACGTCCCGCTGGTTTGGCGAGGAGGAGAAGAAAGAGACGAAGATCGGCACCTGGGAAGGAACGATTACCCGGAAGTAAGCGCTAAGTTTTATAATATTGACTTTGCCCAAAAAGCGAGTCCTGACGAAGGAGGTCTGAAATGATTGAGCAGTTTCTGAACAGGGCGGATGCAAGAAAATATTCCATATCGCAGCATGAGCTTGAGAGAAGGTGGACGGCCCTGCGCGAGCGGATGGTCGCAAAGAAGATCGACTACCTGGTGGTCCAGAGCCAGAACCGGGGCGTCGGGGGGTACTTCCGTTGGTTCGCCGATCTGCCGGGCGGAAATTACCCCAACACCGCGGTGTTTCCCCTGGATGGAGAGATGACGATCATCTCGCACGGTCCGGCGGCGCCCGCGCCACCGGCCAACCCCCCCGACTGGGCCCTGAGAGGCGGGAAGGAGAAGCTCAATACGCCGGCCTTCCCGAACGTGTGGTGGGAAGATGCCTGGGATGCGGAAAAGGCCGTGGAAGTCATGCTGAGGAAGAAACCGAAAACCGTCGGTCTCGTGGGGCTGGGAAACATGTCCGCGGCGCTCTATGAAAACCTGAAGAAGGGACTGCCGAAGGTCAATGTGATCAACGCCACCGATCTCGTCGATGAAATCAGGATGGTCAAGAGCGAAGAGGAACTCTTGCTTCACCGGGAAGCCGCCTATATGCATGAGATGAGCTACGAGATCGCCCTGGAGGCGATCGAGCCGGGAAGGACCATCGAGGAGGTCATCCTGGACATCCGGATCGCACAGATGGAGGCGGGCAGCGAAGAGCAACAGGTGGCGATCGCATTCGGCCAGCCGGGCGCTCCGCACATGGCGCAGATGAGCTGGGGCAACACTTACATCCGACGGAAACTGCGGGACGGCGATATCGTCAACCTTTTGGTGGAATCGAGCATGGCGGGCGGCTACTGGTACGATATGCGACGATTCTTCTCTATCGGTCCCGTTCCCACGGCATACCAGGAAGCCTGGAAGATCGTCAGGGAGGCGCGGGCCATCATGGCCGAAAACTGCAAACCCGGCTTGCTTCCGGGTGTCGCCGTTAAGGTCTGCGACAAATTCCTGAAGAGCAAGGGATGCCCCCCGGAGGCCCGTGTGTCGGGACACGGCCAGGGGCTGGATCTTGTGGAGAGACCTGTATTTTTGAAGGATGAGGTCTGCAAGCTTGAGGCAGGAATGATCGTCTGCCTCCATCCCACAGCCAGGACAAAACACGCCGCGGTATGCCTCTCGGATACCTACGTTGTGACCGAGTCCGGAGCGGTTCCTCTGTACAAAAACCTGTTTGACAAAGACGAAATCGCCGTGGTCGGTTAACCTCCGTCTTTGGCGATACGAGAGCTTTATTGGAAATCGTGATTCCTCCGCACGCTGGTCATTTTTCGACTTTGCTCCTCCTCGCTTCGCTCAAGCTGCGGGGGCAGGGCGCAAGGGGACAGATTTGAAATCAGCCCCCTCCCCCAAATCTCCAATGCGCGCTTAAAGGAATCCGATTTTCAAGCTACGCAACGGTCTCAATGAAGGAACCGAAAGGAGGAGTTTCGGAAATGATGAAAACGAGAAGGGTGGTGACCGGTCACAACCAGGACGGGCGAAGCGTGGTCAAATGGGATTCCGAGCTGGAAAGCAGGCCGGGCAAGAAACGGTTTGAAAATGTTGAATTATAGGCGACGGACTGCCTGCCGGCGCGTTTGACCGAAGAGGATCCGACCGCCTGGGACGTTGGAACCAGCGTGGCGAACGGATCCGTTTTCCGCCTCTGCCGGTATGAACCGGGGGTGGCGGAGCGATGGCATCGAACCGACTCCCTTGATTACGGCATTGTCCTTTCCGGAGAGCTGTGGATGCAGCTCGACGAGGGAGAGGTCCACTTGAAAGCCGGCGACATCGTTATCCAGAGGGGAACCATCCATAACTGGGTCAATCGGGGGACCCAGCCATGCGTGATGGCCTTTATTTTAATCGCAAACGAGGGGGGAGCATCGACGGGTTGGTAAAAGGAGAAAGTAAGTGAAAATACAGGATGTTGCGTCATTTCCGGTCAGTTATGCACTGGGCAGGTCTTTTGCAAACAGCGCCGAGAAACATCAGAGCCGATCCACCACCCTGGTTAAAGTCACCACGGATGAAGGCGTCACCGGGTGGGGCGAGGCGTATGGCCCCCCCTTGGGTATCAGCCGACTCATCCAAATGGAGTGAAGCCCCCCCGGGGGCGGGGCTTCCCGGCAAGGAGGAAATCCGGCTGCCTACCGCCACCCTGCATCCGTCGGGTGAACATTCGTCGTTGAATGCCGCACGATCTCCCGGTCCAGGCCGTTTTCGATGAATTTGGCCCACTTGGCGAAGTGCGGCGTCTCCCGGTGGGCGAGCTGTGCGGCTTTGTCCCTGTAGACCTCGTAGAAGTGGAACTTCAGCGGATCATCGTTATCGCGAAGTACATCGAAGCGCATGCATCCGGGCTCGTCGCCCTCCGAATGCACCGCATCGTACGTGATGATCTCCAGAAACTCGTCGAGCGCCGACGGCTTGACATGAACTTCAATCAGCATGCAAATCATGGTCATTTCCCCTTTCATTTCCTACTCATACCAGCGTGTAAACTCATCCGGCGTTTGTTTGATGCTGCGGTATGTGTTCAGTACTGCCTTCTCGTCCCGGTAGCCCAGGGCGATGCAGACAACCAGTTTTCTGCTCTCTTCTACGCCGAGGAATTTTTTTATCTCTTGCGCGTAGTTGGTTACCGAGGCCTGCAGGCAGCTCCCCACGCCGAGCGAGTGCGCCGCCAGAATCAGGTTCTGGGCAAACAGCCCCATGTCTAAGATCGACCACTCTCCCAGCGACCCGTCCATAAAAAGAAAGACGGCACACGGCGCCCCGTAGAACTCAAAATTCATCAGACGTAATTTTTCTCTTTCCCCTCCGTCATCCCTGGCCAGCCCGAGCGTGCTCAGCCTGCGGGCGCCATGCTCCCGGGAGCGTTCATCCATCGCCGCCGGCCAGCCCTTGGGTATGGGCAGATCTGAACAGGTCGGCGCCTTTGCCGCTGCCAGGTTCAGCAGTTTCTCCGCCAATGCATTCCGTTTTTGACCGCTGACGATCGCAACCTCCCACGGCTGCGTGTTGGTATACGAAGGGCTGGCGCTCACGGCCTGCAGTATTTTCTTGATGACATCGCCGGGTATGGGATCGGGCCTGAAAGAGCGGCTGCTTCTGCGCGTCTCGATCGCTTCAAGGGTTTCCATCGGTATGACCTCCATTCATCAGTGTGTGTTGTCATCTTGCATACTTTTCATAATTCGTCAATTAACGAGTTCCGGAACGAGACACATTGACGAGGCCGGCCGCGGCTTTCCGGCGCACTGCAAATATCATTGGCGCAGCCATGAATATCCCGGCCAGTTGAAACGCTCAGCGCAGGTGACGGCCACCATCAACAACCACACGGTGGCCGGTAGCAAAGCACATGCATGATGCAGGCCTCGATGGCCACAGCCACATCCTCTGATGATCAATCCTGTGTATCAACGGATGAATCGCTGCAAGATATCGTGCTGGGGCCGACAACCGAGAACAGCATCCGGACTTTTTACGAAGCCGTCAAAAAAGATGTTCCCCCTTTTCGAGGAAACGCCGGAATCCCTCCCTGTCCTCGGCAGCGGCGGCGATGCGCGTGAGCCCCTTCTTGAGCTCTTCCGTCCCGGTGGCTATGGAAAGCCGCAGATAATGGAAGGGCTCGGCGCCGATCCGGCCGAATGATTTCCGGTCCATCGTCGCCACCCCGTGGACAAACAGGAGAAACATCTGGAGGAGCGTCGAAGGGCTGGTCTTTTCGCGGATGTTTTCGGGAAGGCTCGCGAAGGCATCGAAGATTTCCAGGTTGCGGCAGGCCTCCTCCACATTCGGAAAGACATAGAACGTCCCTTTCGGCTTCAGGCAGCGGATCCCCGGGATGGCATTGAGGCCGTCCACGACCAGGTCCCGGCGCATCTGGAAGGTGTCCACCATCTTTTTGATCGCCTCGAGACCTTCCGGAGATTCCAGCCCCAGTCGGACTCCCTCCTGGTTGTAGGGGGCGGTGCACGAGAAGTAGTTGATGTTCAGGTTCTTGAAGACCTCCGCCTCTTCCCGCGTGGGAAACAGGGCCCAGCCGATCCGACCGCCCGTCCAGGAAAAGCTCTTGGAGGCGCCGCTCACCAGGATCGTGTTCCTCTCCATGCCCGGACAGGAGAGGATGCTATGGTGGCGATGCGCATCGAAGAGGATGTGCTCATAGATCTCGTCGGAATAGATGCGGACATCCTCACGACACCGCGCGTGGATCACCCGGGCAATCCCCTGAAGCTGCTCCAGGGAGGCGACCCCGCCCGTCGGGTTGGCGGGAAAGTTGAGGAAGATCACCTTGGTTTTCTGCGAAAGGACGGGCGCCAGCTCCTCTCCGGAGAGGGAAAAGCCGTTCTCCTCTTTCAGATGGATAGGGACCGCCGTCGCGCCCACATAGGGAATGAAGGATTCATAGATGGGAAAGCCTGGACTCGGATAGACCACCTCGTCCCCCGGACCGCAGTAAGTCTGCTGGCAAAAGCCGATGGGGGGCTTGCCCCCCGGAAAGACCACGATGCGCTCCGCCTCTGCCCGGATTCCCCGCGTTTCGGCGAGCTGTCTGGCGATGGCCGTCCGGAGCGACAGGATCCCCTGGGGATCGCAGTAATGGGTGTTGTCGCGGTCGATCTGGCGTTTCACCTCCTCCTTGATGAAAGCGGGGACCGGAAAATCGGGCTCGCCCAGATTGCACTTGATCACCTCTTTTCCCTGCTCCTCGACGGTGCGAATATAAGGCCCCATCTTGAACGCATTCTCGCTGCCGATCAGCCCTGCCCTGTCCGCATACAAACCCATAAAACCCTCCTTGTTCATATGTAATGAAAATGGATCTACATGTCCCCTTTCAACTGCGCCAGATAGAGCTCCGCCGTCAATAGACTCTCCACGGCGATGGCGTTGTCCGGCTTGACCAGAACCATCCACCCTTCGCCGTACGGGCTCAGGTTCAGAGGGGTGGGATCGTCCGCCAACGGCCCATTCACGGCGACGATCTCCCCGGCCAGCGGCATGATGCAGTCCGAGACCGATTTGACCGACTCCACCGTGGCAAAGACCGCCCCTTGAGCAATGCGAGCTCCGACCACCGGCAGCTCGACATAGACGATATCCCCGAGTTGGTCCTGGGCATAGTCTGTGATACCGACCCTCGCCAGACCCTCTTCCGGCCTGATCCATTGATGGTCGGGGCTGTACCGGAGTTCGTTCGGCAATTGGATTTCTTCGATTGGCTTCATCTTCCCTCCTTAGGAATTCGGCAATCCCATTTTATCTGTTTATTCGTTCTTCTTAATACGATCCCTTTGTTCTTGCCAACAACTTTTTTCAAATAAGCGAGCTGCCGGCGCCGATCAGGAAAAAAGATTGCATTCCCGCATCCGGGCCGTTAGAATGGAATTGATTTCAGTGGATTCCGTATCCTGCCGGCGCCTTGGCCATATGTACAGGAGCGCTCGCGAACGCGAAGGAGGGAAGGGAATGGGCGATCTGCAGAAAATCTTCAATCCGGCGACGATCGCCGTCATCGGCGCTACGGATAAGGAAGGGACCTTCGGACGTGCCGTCCTGGAAAACGCACTGGCTTCGGGTCGCCGGACGGTCTACCCGGTCAACCCGAACCGGGAGACGGTCCTGGGAAATCCCTGCTGGTCCGAAATCGGCGCGGTGCCCGGACCGGTCGACCTGGCCATCGTCGCGACCCCTGCCGCCACTGTTCCCGCGATCGTCGATGCCTGCGGCCGGGCCGGCGTGGAGGGGCTGATCATCATCTCCGCCGGTTTCCGGGAAACGGGAGCGGAAGGGCAGCGGCTGGAGGAAGAGATCCGCCGGATCAACAAGACCTACGGTATGAGGATCATCGGCCCCAACTGCCTGGGGGTCATGCGGCCCGCGTTGAACCTCAACGCCACCTTTCTCCGGGAGAATCCGGAAGGGGGGAACATCGCCTTCATCGCCGATGTGGGGAGCTTCGGCCGGACCCTGCTCGACTGGGGCATCAGCTCTCATATCGGCTTCAGCACGGTCGTCTCCCTGGGCTCGGCCATCGATGTGGATTTTGGAGACGTCATTGAGTTCCTCACCGACGACCCCCACACGAAGAGCATCATCCTTTACATGGAGGAGGTTGTCGGCAACGTGAAGCGCTTCGTCAGCGCCGTCCGCGGCTTCGCCCGCTACAAGCCCGTCATCCTGCTCAAGCCCCCGATACTGGAGGACGAGGCTGCCGCCGCCCTGACCCACACGGGCGCAATGGCCGGTCCGGAAAAAGTCTACGATGCCCTCTTTCGCCGCCTGGGCGTTGTCCGCGTCCGCGAGGCCCAGGACCTCTTCAACGCCGCCGGCGTCCTGTGCTCCCGCAACCGCCCCCGGGGCCCCCGCCTGGCGATCATGACAAACGCCGACGGCATCGGGATCATCGCCGCCAAGCAGTTGATGCTCTCAGGCGGTACACGGGCAAACCTCTCCGAACAGACCATCCGGGAACTGGACGCCCTGATCCTCCCCAGTTGGAACCGGGGAAACCCCATACATCTCCTCCGCAACGCCGACACCCGCCGATACGCGGAGGCCGCGGAGATCTGCCTGAGGGACCCCGCTGTGGACGGGCTTTTGGCAATCTACACCCCCCAGGACTTCGCCCTCCCCGAGGAGTTGGCGGCAGCCCTTATCGCGACGGCGGCAAAAACGGACAAACCTCTGTTGACGGCCTGGATGGGCGGACGAGAGGTGCAGCGGGGGCGCGAGCTGATGACGGAGAAGGGCATTCCCGCTTACGAGACGGCGGAGGCCGCCGTCCGCGCTTACATCTACATGACCCAATACGAGCGGAACCTGCAGCTCCTTCACGAGACCCCGGCAGAACTTCCCCTGGACGAGGCGCCGCCGAAAAACCACCTCAGGGCCCTCATCCGGCGCACCGGCCGGGAGGCCTGTTTCATGCTCTCCGAGGAGGACTCCCGGAAAATTCTCCGCAGCTACGGCATCCCCGTCATTCCTTCCCGGATGACAACCACCCTGGAGGAAGCCCTGGCCGCAGCCAGGGACATAGGGTACCCCGTGGTTCTCAAGGTGGCTTCCCCCGAAATCATCTTCCGTCAGGACGCGGGAGGCGTGATCACGGCCATCGGTTCCGAAGAGACACTCAAGACCGCCTACCAGCGCATCCTTGATGGGGTCTGCCAGTTCGCCCCTCAGGCAACCATACGGGGTCTGACCGTCCAGAAGATGGTCGAGCACATCGATTACGAACTCATCCTGGGGGCGAAGAAGGATCGCCATTTCGGCGCCGTCATCCTCTTCGGCAGGGGAGGCATCAGCGTGGAGCTGCTGGGGGATTTTTCCGTCGGCCTGCCGCCCCTGAACCAGGCGCTGGCCAGGCGGCTCATGGAGGAGACGCGGGTCTACCGGATGCTCAACGGTTTCCGGGGGAAAGCCCCCGCTGATCTCCGCCAGCTGGAGAAGATCCTGGTGGGCTTTTCCAGGATGATCATCGATTTCCCCGAAATCCTGGAGATGGACATCAATCCCCTCGCCGTTTGCCAGGGGAAAGCCGTCGCCCTGGACGCCCGGATCTTCCTCGATCAGGATGCGTTGGCCGAAAAGGCGGCGCCCTATTCCCACCTGGTCATCACCCCCTATCCGACGCGTTATGTGACACCCTGGCGCCTGAACGACGGAACCGAGGTCATTCTTCGCCCCATCCGTCCCGAGGACGAGCCTCTGGAACACGAGATGCTCACCACCGTATCCGAGGCGACGATACGCTCCCGGTTCTACCAAAGCCTGAAGCACATCAGCCACGACATGCACGTGCGGTCCTGCCATATCGACTACGATCGTGAGATGGCCATCGTGGCCGAGACGCGGACGGGTGAGAAAAAACGGATCGTCGGCATCGGAAGCCTCACCGCCGACGCCAGCGGCGTCCCCGCGGGAGAATTTTCCATCATCGTTCACGATGACTTCGGGGGGCGCGGCCTGGCCTCCAAGCTCCTCGATGTCCTCATCGGGATCGCCGCGGAGCGAGGTCTCAAAGAATTCTACGGATTTGTGGAGCCAACGAACGGCAGGATGACCGCCCTCTGCGAGAAGTTAGGGATGACCCGCCGGCGCACCTCCGACGACCTCGTGCGGGTCAGTTTGAACCTGGAAGGGTAGAGGGTTTCTGCCCCCCGTCACCTTGCCGTCCGAGGTGGTTTCAACAACCGTCTTTGAGGCGTCCCTACCGGATATGCAGCACCGCCGCTCAAGAGCATCATTTTTCAGCCGAATGAACCACCCCCATAATGGCCGGATCAGGAAGGCGATAACCGTGGTTATGAATTCTCGCACCTTCACAAGACCGTCCGGAAGGCTGCATTCAGAGACAAAACGCCTTATGAATTACTGGCTATCGTTGACGCCATCCGCTACGGGAGAGCCCGCGAAAGGGAAATCGCCATCAAAGAACCCAAGGTGCGATTGGGATCAGGATGATGTGGATGTCCTTGTCGACCGCCTTTCTGACATCGACCGTTTTTCTTATTGACATAAAACGGTACTTAAATCATAATTGCATGAAATCGAGCTTTAGAGGAATTTATCATGCAAAGAACGGAAGCCATTCAAGGAGAGAAATTCCTTGACGTTATCAAGAAGATCGAGGGTATGACCCCTTCCCAACAGCGGTTCATTCAGGAAATGCTGTCGCAGCGCAAACAAGCGCCCGCTTTCCCCAAAAAACGAATCCTTAAAAAGAGCTTCGGATTGTGGGCGAATCGCGGGAACATCAAAAGCAGTACGGATTATGTGAATCAGTTGCGCAGCGAGTGGCAATCGCGATTGGAAGGGATGAAGAGCTGATGTCCCAGGCACTCTTGATCGACAGCGATATCCTGATTGACCACTTGCGAAAAGAGCAAAGCGCCTTGGACTATATCCAACAGGAAATCGTTGACGGATCCCCTCTTTTCATCTCCGTCATCAGTCGAATCGAAATCCTCTCCGGCGCCAGAAAAGGGGAAGATGAAACCATCCGATCCCTTTTTGATATCATGACTTCCGTTGATGTTGACTTGGTGATCGCTGACGGGGCCGGCGAATACCTGATGAAATTCCGCAAGAGCCATGCCTTGAACATCGGAGATGCCGTGATCGCCTCCACCGCCAAAGAGATGGGAATGAAGCTCGTTACCCGGAATATCAAGCATTATCCGATGAAAGATGTCGATATCGTCAAGCCCTATTGAGCCCTTAAAATCAGCCCACCGCAAAACTGCGTACCGCTGAATAATCATAGTATCCCCTGCTTTCGGATCCATCTCCTCACATCCGCAAGAAAATCCTTTTTAAACTCTTACGGCTCCAAGATCACGATATGAGGTATCCAGGATTTGAGGACATTATAGATAGACTCAAGATTGCCCACTTTAAAAAGTGATCACGAGTGTTCCATCCGGCCGCTCCTCCTTGATCTCCTGGGTGGGATACATCTTGCGCCGCTTGAAACTGAGAAAAACCTGCCACAGACGAACGACAATGAGGTATCCAATAAAGGCATGTAGGGGACGACTTCCATCTACTCCCTGATCTTTTCGTTACTCTTTCGATCCGTTCTGCTCAGTCCTGTCACCTTTTCACAAGTAAACCTTTGTAGATACAACAGCCCTGCTTCAGTGATATTTGATAAAATCAGTCTTACTGACAACAAATACAAATGCTCAGGTCGGCTGACCGGGCCAGACCATTGAATCCGGTTTGAAATATGGAGGGCTGAACCGTGAATTTTTCCGCTTAAGAAAAAAGCGCATGCCTTTCTGAAAGTGGTAGATTGAATGATTTCATTGAAATAGTAGATTTGAAATGAAAATCGTGATAGTGGTACCAACAGATATGAAAGGCTGTGAATAGTTCCATCCTGTATAGCAATGCTGGAGGGAAATATGGGTTGGCTGATAAACACCCCGTTTTTTGTAAAGAGCGGGGTTTTTTATTATAAATAATGAGGTTGCGGGGATTTTATACCGATTCATACATACAATGTGATCTCGGGGGATGACAAATGATCCTTTCTCAAGATGACTTTGACGATTACGTCGAGGAGACTTATCCGGATGTCACCGACAGCCTGAACTCCAATCATCGCCTGTTTGAATACTGCCCGTACTGCAAGGCGCGAATGGGGCTAGATGTGATACGCCGTGAGTATATCTGCTACTATGTACAAAGAATACCAACTATACCCCCGGAAAAAAAGCCGGATACCGACTATCCCTACATCTGTATCTTTTATTGCCCTGACTGCAAAGCCGAACGACGTTGGTTCCTCTATGAGGTCAGGCAGCGAACGTACCGCATAATGTCTATTCCCGGCGACTCCGGTGCCGAAATTGATGAACTGCCCGCAGACCCCCCTGCTCTACGCAAAGCATACAGTGAAGCCATACGTGCCTTAAACGCAAATTGTCCCATGGCGGCGGCCGCAATGATTAGGCGCGCCTTACAAGTCATGACACGCGAGATTCTTGGGGCACCACGGGGAAATCTGGGTGTTGAGCTGAAGTGGCTCAAAGGCAAGCCCAACAAACTCGGCGTGACTCTATCCCAAGACTTCCATGACAATGCATACATCATCAAAGAGGCCGCAAATCAAGCGGCTCACCCTGATGCTGATCCGGACTTGCTTTACTTCACTGATGAGGACGCCAAAGACTTGAATACGATCTTTCTGGATCTTTCGACTGAATTGTTTGTCGTACCTGAAGCGGCGCGGCGTGCAAAAGAAGAAATGATCAAGCGTAGGAAAATATCGAGCTAACCATCGACTGCACCGGTCCGGAGGGGATTGATCGATGACCGATAAGACCGTCATCCCGTGTGAGCAGTGCCGCGGATTGTTAAGAGTCCCTGAAGATCGCGGCACAATAAAAGTCAATTGTCCGCGCTGTCAAGCCACTTTTATTTGGACGCCCGACCAGCTTTTTACCGGAAGTCTTCCAATCCAAGAGGCGCTAAAAAAGTTACGCTTGCGGTTGCTTGATTTAACGCTTCATAACCGTCTTCTTAATTTCAGGCATTCACCAGGCAAGTGCATTCAATTCGTGGATGCACAGCTGAACATTGTTTCCCATCGGCTAATGGAAGGAACAGACAAGAGAATTCTCCTCTTGCCCATACCAGAGCCGCATCGCAGAGAATGGATTAACATCGCTGGCCGTGTAACGAAACCTGACGCCAAAGACTATGCAAAGAAGATCGGCATTAACCCATCTTTTGAATTAGAGTTGTCCAATAATCAAGCTAATAATACCAATAGTGTACGCGCTCTTCACTACCCTGAAGACTTAGAACGATACTGTCGAAAGCTTCACCGAGAAATGAAATCTGCGCTTGAAGAAACTGGCGCACACATGCTTTTTCTTGTGTTTGGTTTCCTCGAATTTCCAGAGAAGGGTCCCGCCGAACGAACCATGTCAGCACCCCTCATATCGCTTCCTGTCACCATTGAGAAGGGGGACATAGACCCGATGACACGTCATTACCGCTACTACATATCGCACACCGGCGAAGAGCTTTCGGAAAACCTATCGCTTCGTGAAAAGCTACTACAGGATTATGGGTTCGATCTCCCACCGTTTGATGACAGTGAAACCACTCCTGATGATTATCTTAATGAAATTCACGGTATCATCAAAAATAATCACGGGTGGAAGATCAAGCGTCAGATGACACTGGCGCTTTTGTCTTTTACTAAAATGCTACTTGTGCGCGATATTGACCCGGCAAAGTGGCCGACGCTCCGCAATAAAGAATCAGCTCTTGCTGATCACCCAATCGTCCGCATGGTATTCGAAGGTGTTCGAAATGTTGATGGGGGGTCAGGTCGAGCTTTAGGAGAAGACTACGACATCGATGCGCATCCACGTAATGACATACCATTGATTTATGATGCTGATAGCTCCCAACATAGCGCACTTATTGATGCTCTCTCGGGCCGCAACATGGTCGTCGAAGGTCCACCCGGTACCGGCAAGTCCCAGACGATAACGAATCTGATCGCAGCAGCTATTGCTCAGGGAAAGAAGGTTCTGTTTCTTTCTGAGAAAATGGCGGCCTTAGAAGTTGTAAAAAAGCGTCTGGCAATGGCTGGACTAGACGATTTTTGTCTTGAACTTCATAGCAATAAGACACAGAAGAAACGTGTACTGGACGCTATTGAGTCAAGTAAGACAAAAAGATTTCCTTTGCCGCAGGCCTTGAGCGCCCAGTTAACGGCGCTTGAGGAAAAGCGGAACACGCTTAAAGCTTACGCTGACCTCATTAACACCGTGGTAGGAAATGCTCAGGGACTTACTATCCACTCAGTGATCTGGAGAGCGGAGCGCTACCGGCAAGGCTGCGGAGATCAATGGAAGGCCGCACAAGGGCTCAATATTTCAAAGGCACATGAATTGACTGACGCTGAGTTTCAGTCGCTGCGGGACACACTCACACACGTCTGCCGGCAGTACAAGCATATAGGCGCATTCGGACCGGATCATCCATTCTGGGGATTTTCACCTACAGAACTGATGCCGGGCGATGATTTGAAGATTGAAAAAATGTTGAATGATATCCTGCCTCAGTTTGAGGAATTTGAAAAAACGTTCGAAACTGTGACAGAGTTTCTCGGCGGAGAGGAATTTAAGCTCGATCCAGAAGATACAAAAAAACTGGCAACAGAGTTAGATTCAGTCAGGCCGAATGAATATCCAAAAATGTCGCGTATTCTTTTGCCTAGGTTTTTTTCTGATGCTGACCCTACAGCAAAAGCTGCTGAAGACACCCTTCGTCAATTTGACGAGAAGTTAAAGTATGTCAAGAAACTCAGAATGGATATTGGAGAGCGGCTTAAACATCCAGATGCTTTAAACAAGTCTGATAGCGATGCGGCAGAGATTATAAGAAAGAATCTCTCTGCACTTAGCCTTACTGGGCTATCTTGCAAGGCCATTGAAGAGTTCGCCATCGCGATTATCCGTGTCTTTCCGGTAAGGCTGCGTGAAAAGTTTTGTATCGGCGGATAGGATCGGT
>CAZINF010000037.1:0-24049 GCA_964540555.1 uncultured Syntrophus sp.
GGGATTGAGACTTACCGCTTGATTTATTTATTTGGTAAAATACGGTACTCTTCAGTTAACAAGACAGATGTCCTGTTGGTAAAAGCTGTGGCCTCTGATAGCATATCCGAAATAATTCAAGAAACGACACGCCTGATTCGCCTGAAGCATTGTTCGTACAGCACGGAGAGAACCTATTTCAGTGGATTGAGCGATTTTTTAAATATGCCCGGCAAACGACAAAAAAAGCAATCACGGAAATAGACGCCTCCGATTTCAAGAATTTCCTTAGCCATCTTGCCCTCGCACGGCGAGTTTCTGCTTCTACGCAGAACCAGGCATTTAACGCTATTTTATTTTTCTTCCGTTACGTGCTGGGAAAAGAAGTCAGAAATCTCGCCGATACCGTCCGCGCGAAACGCGGCCAGAAACTGTCCGTTGTCTTTTCGATGGAAGAAGTCAAACGGTTGTTGGCCTGTATGAACGGTAAATATTTGCTCATCGCCGGGCTACTCTACGGTGCGGGTCTGCGACTGATGGAACTCGCCAACATATCAGCGACTCTGCCATACAGGATGTAATATAAAAGGCAATCAGGAAGGCCGGCATTCCCAAACACGCGTCCGTGCATACGCTCCACGAGATCTTCATTTCTTTAATATGCCGGCTTTTTCCATGATTCTCTGCGCCTGTTTCTGTCGCTCATCCAGAAAACCGACCATTTTGTCGATCGCCTCCTTGGGCATTTGGGGGGGGCCGATGAGAATCCCAAAAGTGCCCCAGCTGATGTCATATCCAATTTCTCTCAGGGTTGGCGCATAATGATAGGGGGAAGGGCCCGTTTGGGTCCGATCACCGCCAGCAAGCGGGCGTTTCCAGCATCGATTTGAGCCTTTGCGGACTCCAAACCCACGACGGCGATATCGGTATGGCCTCCCGCCGCCTGGAGTGTGGTCTGACCGCTAATGCGCAATTTAGGAGGATGGAAGATATGAAAAGCAGCTTTGTCTGTCAAGGAGATTTTATCGCAACAAACCGGTTTCAAAACCGATCAAGAAAAAATGATCCACCGTAAGGTGCAAAATGGAAAAAGCGCTTGACAGGCATGAGGTGTCGCTATAGCCTGCGCGCGTACGACATTTTTTCTTTCTCACGTAGACGGGAATGCGATTGCATCAATGAATTTACAGGCGCCCGCTTTCGCGGGGCTGACAGGTTCCTGATATCCCCGAAAAACGCAAATTGAAAGGAAGTTCATTATGGCAATGGGTACATCTGCGGGCGCCAAGGTGATGGCAAGACACGATCGGCTGATGACCTTCTGCACACAGGTTCTCCAGAAACTGGCTGTCCCCCGCGAGGAAGCCGAGATGACTGCCGGATCGCTGGTGACGGCGAATCTGCGGGGCGTCGATACGCACGGCGTTCTTCGCCTCCCCCTCTATGCGGCCAGGCTGAAGCGGGGCGCGATGACGCCCTCCGTGACCCTCACAACGGAGAAAGAGACGGTTGCCACGGCGCTTCTGGACGGGCACAACGGCATAGGCCAGGTCGTCGCTTGCCGGGCGATGGAGATCGCCATCCGCAAGGGCCGGGAGGCCGGAGTCTCTTATGTGGCCGTCAGGCACAGCAACCATTTCGGCGCCGCCGCCTACTATCCCATGATGGCTCTGGAACATGACATGATCGGCCTTGCGTTCACCAATGCCTCTCCCCGTCTCGCCCCGACCGGCGGCGCTGAGAAGCTCTTGGGGAACAATCCCTTTTGCGTCGCTGTGCCTGCCGGTAAGCGGCCGCCGGTTGTGCTGGATATGGCCAACAGCGTTGTGGCGGCTGGAAAGATCCGCGTCCGCCTTCACCGATGTGGCAGCCTTCAAAGCCCGAATGGACGTCTATATCGATGAGATCAAGTCCTCGAAAAAAGCCAAGGGAAGCGAAGTGATCTATGTGGTGGGCGAGCCGGAGGTCATCAAGATGCAGGAGCGAATGAAAAAGGGGATCCCGCTGCAGGTCAAAGTCGCGGAAGAACTGACCGCCCTCGGGAAGGACCTGGGAATCCCCGTAGAGTTCTGAGAAAGGAAAGAGGATCATTATGAAAATCTACATTCTCGATCAATTTGTTTCGTCCGGCGTTGAATTTGCGTCCCAACACGCGGATGTGGTGCGATGGGACGACCCTCGAGCTAAAAACTGGCATGAGGACGCGGATGGTCTTATGGTGCGCGTCACGCCGCT
Organism: uncultured Syntrophus sp.; assembly: GCA_964540555.1. Lineage (GTDB taxonomy): Bacteria > Desulfobacterota > Syntrophia > Syntrophales > UBA5619 > JAKAFS01. The sequence continues at coordinate 2,215 of CAZINF010000037.1, forward strand.
CACAGCGGAAGATTTTGGCAGGGCGAAGAAGTTGAGGGTCGTTGCGAAACAGGGCGTCGGCGTCAATCTCATCGATCTGGCCGCGGCTAAGGCCCGAGGGGTCATCGTCTGCAACACGCCCGGCGTCAACAGCGAGGCGGTTGCCGAAATGGCGCTTGCCCTTGCCCTCGCCGTAACGAGGCGGGTGGCGGAGTTGGATCGCCGGATACGCTCCGGGGAGGTTGTGAAAAGGATCAACTATCTCGGCATCGAGCTGTGGGAAAAGACCGTGGGCGTGATCGGGATGGGTAACATCGGCACACGGATCGCGCGTAAATATCAAGCCGCATTCGGCGCGAATCTCATTGCCTATGATCCGTACGCACCCGACGGCTGCTGGCCGGATATCCCCCATGAGCGCGTTTTATCTCTGGATGAGCTTCTGCAGCGGGCCGATGTCGTGACCATCCACACGCCGCTGACGCCGGAAACAAAGCACCTGATCGGGCGCCGTGAACTTGCCCTTATGAAAGAAACCGCTGTCCTTGTGAACGTATCGCGGGGTGAGATTATCGATGAGGAAGCCCTTTATGACGCACTGAAGTCCGGCCGTATTTTTGGGGCCGGCCTCGACGTATTCAAGAAGGAGCCGCCGACGACGGATAACCCGCTGGTCGGATTGCCGAACATCGTCGTCACTCCTCATGCCGCGGGTGGAACCCGCGAGACCCAGGAGAAGAGTTCGTTGATCACCGCGCAGCAGTTGGTCCATGTGCTGGGCGGCGGTCAGCCCATGAACCGCGTGGCGTGACGCTGCCGAAAGGCCGTAGGGTGATCGAAACCTTGCCTTGAATATTATCGGGATAAAGAGGAGTGCTGATTATGGAACTGAAAAAGAATCCAGTAAAGCAGGCGATTAGGGACGGACGGACCGTGTTTGGATTGTACATCGCCGTCCCGTCGCCGGTGATGGTGGAGCTGGCCGGATATGCAGGGTTTGATTTCGTCCGCATCGACATCTGCCACAGCGCCGTCGATCTGCCTACCGTCGCCGACATGATCAGGGCCGCAGAGGCGAGCGGCGTCACGCCGACGGTCAGGGTCGATTACGACCCGCACCTCATCGCAAAAGTCCTGGAGGCGGGCGCCATGGGCCTCTTCATTCCTGACGTTTCAACGGTCGAAATGGCCAGGTCCGTCGTTGACGCCGTCCACTTCGCCCCCGTGGGGGGCAGGGGCACCTTCGCCGCTTCGCGGATCACCCGGTATGGCGCGATCGGCAGCGGGGAGTATGCAAAATGGTCGAACGAGGAGATCCTGCTGGGTGTGCAGATCGAAAGCAAGGAAGCTGCGGATAACCTGGAAAAGACATTGGGCGTGGACGGGATCGATATGATCGGCAGCGGCAGGGGGGATCTGGCAAACGCCCTGGGTCTTACCGGGCAAAAGAATCACCCGTCCGTCCTTGCCCTGGAAGAGAAAATTTTTGATACCGCAAAAAAGCGGGGGAAATTCATCTCGGTCAATCTCGATCCCACCGCCGAGAAATTTGCCGATACTGTGGCTTTCTGGAAGAAAAAGGCACAGGTGATCACGCTGGGACACGATCTCACCCTCCTGCGAAGGCATTTCGGGGATGCGATCGCCACGGCCCACCGGAGCTGAACCGCGGACGGCCGTTCCATCGGCGTATGAAGCCGTGGTGAGCAGATGCGCCCTGGCGCCCGCGCGTCCCCTGAATCCCTCCGGGTAATATTCCCTGAAGCTTGCCGGGGTGGTTCATTCCGTCGTTCCAAGCGCATAAAAAAGGGCAGAGCCGCTTCGGCTCTGCCCTTTGCCCGAGAGTGAAGGATCTGATCTACGCTTTACACTTTCGCCTTACCCCTGCCAATCCGATCAGACCGAGGCCAAGAAGCAGAATGGTGGCCGGTTCGGGAACGGAGGTGGTAGGAATATACGTAAGCTGATCCTGTCCTTTTGTTGTTCCGTCTGCCCTCGTAATGTTGAGGACCCAGACATTGGCATAAGCCGTTTGCAGGTCGGCTGCCGAGGCGTTGTTGGCCAGGGTGACAAGATAATTGTTTAGGCCTGGCGTTTCCTGTTCAAGATACCATATAGCCGTTTGCAGAAAGTCCGCACCTGCGTCATTGTACGCAAAGGTATTGCCTGTGAGAGAACCGAGATCTCCTATTCTGAAATGGTAGTACAGATAAGCGGTCTTTGCATCGAGGGAATCCTGCAACACTCCATTAATTACAGAAGCACCACCAGAACCTCCATTCAGCGCTGACTTTGTAACACCTGCCACGGTTAAGGTTTCGCCATAATAGAAATATTCATTTGTCTCCAGACAGAATGTATCGAATTGGTAGACACCTCCCTTATAAAGAGCGAACGCACCGCCGTTGGTGGTGCCGTAACCCGGCTTATCGTACAACTGGATCAAGTTGCCGGCGGTAATTGTATCGGCTTGGGCGCTTGGAGCCCAGAGCATCATGATCATCAGCATCATGCCCATTACAAGTGTCATCTTCTTCATTTTACACCTCCCTATCGAATATATTGAACCGTTGCCCATTACCAAGCAATATGGATGCCAATACCGCTTAACGACATTTCAATTCAGATAAACGGCATATAAGTAATCAAGAATACACGGTTATATCTGTATTTCCTTTTTGTTGTGCAGGAGAGAGTGTCTGACTATTGAGGGCTGTCTGTTGTTACGGTTGTAAATAATTCCGACACTGGCAAGGCTATCGGAGGGATACAGAAGGGTCTCGATGATAATTTATGCTTTGATATTCATATATTGATGATGATATCGGTTCTGGATACATATCGTAAAGGATTCCGACAGGGTCATCAGCGTTGACGGATACTCGCGTCCCCTCGCAGCGGCGGGCCACAGCGAGGGGCGCGGCATGGTCTATTGTACAGGCGAGAATGCCGCAGGCATGACGATCTTGTTTTCCTGCGCGACGTAGGGGACGCTCTTGCGGCCTTCCTTTGCGGCCACCAGCGATGGCGGCCAGATGCCCAGGGTCTTCGACTGGTCGCGCACCTGGTTTCGCTGGTCGAGCGTCGCGTAGGGCCAGATGTGCACCCATTTGTTGAGACCGCCGAGCTCCGAGTAGCAGACCAGGCAGAGCGGGCTCAGCTTCACGCGGTCCGGCAGCGCCTTCTCCCAGTTTTCCATGATGCCCGGCAGGGCGCCCGGTGCATAGGTGTACGTCCGTATCTCGAAGTAGGGCCCCGTCTTGCCGGGTGTGATGAGTGGTGAAAACGGCGCCGGAATCATGATCTCCGACCGCATGTTGACGAGAAACTCGCCGATCGCCGGCGGCCAAACGTTCTCCTTCAGGGCCGCGGCTCTGATGTGCGAGCGCTCCTCCAGATCCTTGTATGGCCAGACATGGATAATCTGGTTGAGCGGACCGATCTCGGTATGCCAGAAAGCGGCAAGCTCGGAAAACGTCTTACGATGCTCGTACGATTCGGCGAAGCGCTTCTCGACCTCCGCCAGGGCGCCGTGCCTGATGTCGTAGGTCCGAAATTCGTAGATCATGGTCTGTCCTTTCTCGCAGCGTTGGGTGTGGAGCAAATACTTCCCTTTTTCGTGTGCGGAATATACGAGAACCACCGTTGTAAGTCAATGACGAATTTGGTGATGAGGTTGGGGTATGAGGGCAACGCGGCCCCCTTCCTTCCCTTACTCAGGGCGGGGGAGATTCTGCACGTGGGAAAGGGCGCCACGTTCGGGCTGGGGAGATACGAGATGCGGCTTCAATCCGGATACCCGCTGCGGTCTGAAGAGCGACCGGGATAGGATACAGATTATTTCTAAGTGTATAGTAACATATACACTTGACATGTATAGTGTATCATATTATAATTTACAATAATATTAAGAGGTAACCCTATGAAAGAAATAAATGCTCTGAAATTGAGAAACAATCTGGGGGAAGTCCTGGATCAGCTTAACAAGACCGGAGAGCCCCTGTTGATCAGCAAAGGCAGGAAGGCAAAGGCTGTTCTGATCACGCCGGAACAGTTTGAGAAGCGTTTTCTCGACTATCAGGCGGAAGAAAAAAAGCAACAAATGCTGGAGAAGATGCTGGCGTTGCGTGCTGACAGGATCGGCGACAAGGACAGCGTGGCGGTTCTGCGCGAGTTACGGGGCTATGAAGAATGATCTGGGTGCTCGATTCTTCCGTCGCTGTGCGCTGGTTCTTGAAAACGGAACAGCATCCCCACGCGGATGCCGTAATGGAACAGGTCGTCCGGCAGACGGGTCAGTTTATGGCACCGGAACTCTTCGCCTTTGAAGTTTACGCCGTCTTGTGCCGCCTGCATCCCAAAGGCAGTGAAGTCTTTGTTGAAGGTATGCTGCCCATTTTGGAAGGGGGGATCTTACGTCAGCCGATGACCGGCAAGTTGGCTCGCCAGGCTTCTTTCTATGTTGGAAAAGGTTTGACCGGATATGACGCCTGTTACGCGGCCCTCGCAAAAGAGATCGGCGGCCTGTGGGTGACCTTCGACGGAAAAGCCCACCGATGCATCGAAAATTGCGGCGTCTCGCTAAACCTTATGGAAGCTTTGCCCGAAAACTGGTGAGGGACGGTAACATAACTCCTTCATCCTCCTGCTCAGGGCGGGGGAGATTCTGCACGTGGGGAAGGGCGCTACGTTCGGGCTGGGGAGATGCGAGTTGAAGCTTTAATAGACATGTTTGCGGTGTTTTATCGTGAGAATGGAGATGGTATGGGCGGCAAGTTCATAGACGATCCGATAATCACCGACCCTCAGGGAGAATTCCATGGAATGGCTCATGACAGGTCGTACTTCTTTTTGACGTTAGCCAAAGATATGGTCTTGCCTTTTTTCACCTGTGCCTTTGCCCGCGCGATGGCCTCCCGTTCCTCCTTCTCCTCCCTTGATGAATAAAGGATTGCGACGACATCCTGAATATACGCGTACTCATACGGCGCTAAGATCGGCAGGATAAGTCCCTTGATGAATAAAGGATTGCGACAATTATGTTCATATGCCATGATCTTGCCTCCTCCTTCTGGCAGGATAAGTCCCTTGATGAATAAAGGATTGCGACGCAGCGGTTGGACCCTCATTTATGTTATCTCGACGCAGGCGGCGGCTGGGCTCACGGCCCTCTTTGGGGCCGCAGCAAAGCTTGAACTCGATGACTGCATCGTTGTGGGAATGCCTCTGATACTGGTGACTATCGTCGCCTTTCTCCCCTTTCCGGTGATCCAGTCTTTTCCCGTCCTGATCCGTCCCGTTGCGGGAAACGGTTTTGTCATGGGCGTCATCTCGGCGCTCTTTCTTGAGCATGAGCTGTTCAGGCGTTGAAAAAAAGAACAGCAATCCAATCCCCTTGTCTAAAGAAGCGTGTTGTTGTAAAGTGTCGGCGTTGCAAAAAATACCGAAAAACATTAACGGTTACGATGAGAGGAGATTTCAGCATGAGCGAGCAGGGCAGCCTGGAAGCGAGGTGCATCAATGCGATCCGTTTTCTCGCGGCGGACGCCATCGAAAAGGCCAAATCGGGGCATCCCGGCATGCCGATGGGGGCAGCGGCCGCGGCCTATACCCTCTGGACAAGGCGCCTGAAGCATAACCCGGCCGATCCGCTGTGGGCCGACCGCGACCGTTTCGTCCTGTCCGCCGGGCATGGCTCGATGCTCCTCTATGCGCTCCTCTATTTGACCGGCTATGACCTTTCCCTCGACGATCTCAAGTCCTTCAGGCAGTGGGGGAGCAAGACGCCGGGCCATCCGGAACGCCGGCATCCCCCCGGGGCGGAGATGACGACAGGTCCCCTCGGTCAGGGATTCGGCGCAGCGGTGGGGATGGCGATCGCGGAAGCCCATCTGGCCGCCCGCTTCAACCGACCGGATCACAGGATCGTGGATCATTTCACCTATGTCTTTGCAAGCGACGGCGACCTCATGGAGGGGCTCTCCTCCGAGGCTTCCGCCCTGGCCGGCCATCTCGGGCTGGGAAAGCTCGTCGTCCTTTACGACGACAACGGGATCTGCCTCTCGGGATCGACGGCGCTTTGTTTCACCGAGGATATCGACGGGCGGTTTGCCGCCGCCGGCTGGCAGGTGCTTTCCGTCCCGGACGGGAACGACGTCGCGGCGGTTGATCGGGCTCTCGGAGAGGCGAAGGCCGAGACGACGCGGCCGTCGCTCATCCGCCTCCGGACGACCATCGGCTGCGGGGCGCCCGGGAAGCAGAATACCAGCGGCGCGCACGGCAGCCCTCTCGGACCGGAGGAGGTCCGGGCGGCCAAAGAACACCTCGGCTGGCCTCAGGAACCTCCCTTCTTCGTGCCGGAAGAGGTCCTCGCCTTCTACAGCGGGGCCGGCGCCGCAGGCGCCGGCTGCGAGGCAGCGTGGCAGGGGGCTTTTGCGCGCTATGCCGCAGCCCATCCGGGGGAAGCCTTGGAATTCGAGCGGATGATGAAGGGCGATCTGCCCGTCGATTGGGAGAAGGCGTTGCCCGTGTACGGGCCCGGAACGAAAGACGTGGCGACACGCAAGACCTCGGAGGCGGTTCTCCAGGCCCTCGCCCCGGTGATCACGGAGCTGATGGGGGGCTCTGCCGATCTGAACCCCTCCACCTTCACCTGGCTCAAAGGGCAGGGCGATTTCCAAAGGCCGGGCGAACCTCCCGCCAGCCTGGAGGGGGCGGTCGGCGGGGGGTGGGGCTACGGCGGCAGGAACATCCACTTCGGCGTCCGGGAGCACGCGATGGCGGCGATCGCAAGCGGGATGGCCCTCCACGGGGGGATCCTCCCCTTCACCGGGACCTTCTTCACCTTTGCCGACTATATGCGGCCGTCGATCCGTCTGGCCGCCCTGATGGGCCTCCGGGTGATTTACGTCTTTTCCCATGACAGCATCGGCGTCGGCGAAGACGGTCCCACCCACCAGCCCATCGAGCAACTTATGAGCTTACGGGCCATCCCTCGCCTAACGGTAATTCGGCCAGCCGACGCGAACGAGACGGTCGAGGCCTGGCGCGCCGCCCTGGAAAACAGATCCGGTCCGACGGCCCTCATCCTCACCCGTCAGAACCTGCCCGTCCTGGACAGGACGGTGTTTCATGCGGCTGCCGGTCTTCGGAGGGGGGGATACATCCTCTGGGAGTCGGCGGAAGGAGAACCGGAGACGATCGTCATCGGGACGGGATCGGAGGTCGAGATCGCCATCGAGGCGGGCAGGAGGCTTGCCGCCGAGGGACTCCGTGTCCGCGTTGTCTCGCTGCCGAGCTGGGAGCTCTTCGGCAGCCAACCGCAGAGTTATCGCGACGGGGTTCTTCCGCCCTCCGTCAAAGCACGGGTCGCCGTCGAGGCAGGGATCACTCTGGGCTGGGAGCGTTATGTCGGCCTGGAGGGGAGCGTTGTGGGGATCGACCATTTCGGCGCCAGCGCCCCCTACAAGGTGATCTACGAGAAATTCGGGATCACCGCCGATGCTGTCGCGGCGGCGGTGCGGAGACTTCTTGAGGAGATGGGGCGATGTTGACGGAGAAGATGACGCTCCGCCCGGAATCCTGCCGGGCTGTCGCGGATGAGGTCAGAAGGGCCTTGCGGGAGAACCGGATCGTGGTGCGGATCCGGCAAAAGGACCACACCCTCTGGAATCCGGAGCCGAAGGAGATCGCAAACCGCCTCGGTTGGCTGGAGAGCCCTCGGGCGATGATGAGACGCCTGTCGGAGATCGAAGAGGTCGTCGCAGGCATCCGGGCCGACGGCTATACCTTCGCCCTCCTCCTGGGGATGGGGGGCTCCAGCCTTGCGCCGGAGGTGTTCCGGAGGGTCTTCGGGGTGGCCGATGGCTTCCCGGACCTTGACGTCCTCGACAGTACGGACCCGGGGGCCGTTCTCGACCATGCCGGGAGGCTCGACCTGAAGCGGACGCTTTTCATCGTTTCCACGAAATCCGGCGGGACGGTGGAGACCTTCTCCTTCCTCAGGTATTTTTACAACCTCGCTACGGAGAACCTCGGGGTCGAAGAAGCCGGGCGACATTTCATCGCGATCACCGACCCCGGCAGTGCCCTGGCCGAGGTCGCCGCGACCCGCCGCTTCCGCCACACCTTCCTCAACGATCCGGATATCGGCGGGCGCTATTCCGCCCTCTCGTTTTTCGGCCTCTTCCCTGCGGCCCTGATCGGGATGGATGTGAAGCGTCTTCTGGGACGGGCCGCTGCGGAGATGGAAGGCGAGTTCTCACGGGGCGGCGCAGAAGAAAGGGGAGGGGCCTTTCTCGGCGCCCTTTTGGGAGAGCTGGCGAAGCGGGGACGGGACAAACTTACCTTCTTCTTTTCCCCGGAGATCGCGGCCTTCGGCGACTGGATCGAGCAGCTCATCGCGGAGAGCACGGGGAAGGAGGGGAAGGGGATCCTGCCTGTCGTGGGGGAACCCCTCGGCCCGACTGACGTGTATGGAAACGACCGGGTCTTTGTCTCCCTGCGCATTGGCGACGATCGGACGGGCGAAGAAGGGCTGCGAACGCTCGCGGCGGCCGGCCACCCCATCATCGATCTGTGGATGGTCGATCTCTACGATCTGGGCGGGCAGTGCTTTTTCTGGGAGATGGCCACGGTCGCGGCAGGCTGGCAGCTTGCGATCAACCCCTTCGACCAGCCGGATGTCGAGGCTGCCAAGGTCCTTGCCCGAAGGATGATCGCGGAGTACAGGGAAAAAGGGGCGATGCCGGAAGAGACGCCGGCCTTGAAGGCGCCGGGCATCTCCGTATACGGCGATGTCACATCCGGAACCCCGGGGGCGGCGCTCGCCGAATTCATGGGACAGGCCGGGCCGGGCGCCTACGCGGCGATCCAGGCCTATCTGCGCCCCTGTCCCGAAACCGGCGAGGCGCTGGCCCGCCTTCGACTGCGTCTCCGGGAGCGATTCCGCATCGCCGTGACGGTGGGCTACGGGCCGCGTTTCCTCCACTCGACAGGGCAGCTCCACAAGGGGGACGGAGGTCGAGGCCTCTTCATCCAGATGACGGCGGACGATCCCCGGGATGCGCCTATCCCCGATGAACTTGGGCATGCGGCCTCGGCGCTCAGCTTCGTCGTCCTCAAGGCGGCGCAGGCCTTCGGCGATCGGCAGGCCCTCCTCGACGCGGGCCGCCGCGTGCTCCGCCTTCACCTGCACGACGACGTGTCCGGCAGCCTCGACCGCCTTATGTGGAGTTTGTAAAGATGGAGGGAAAATGGAGGATGTAACCCATTACCCCGCTTCGGCGGCTGCTGTTTCAAATAACGCCCATGCCCTAGTCGAGCACAACGAATGGATTTGGGGACAGATTTCAAATCTGTCCCCTTGCCCCTGCCCCCGCGGCGTAGCGCCAGCAAAGACGACTGTTTGAGCGCTTCAGCGCGAGTTTCGTCTTTGCAGCGAAGCGAGGAGGTGCAGGGTCGAAAAATATCCAGCGTGCGGAGGGAACACGATTTTCAAAGCGCTCATAGAGAGGAAAAAGGAGGATATAGCCACTAATCCAGTTTCGACGGCTGCAGTTTCTGATAAGGACTAACGATGATCTCTCCGACCCCGAACAGGCTTCTGCATGCAAAGAGCCCCTACCTCCTCCAGCATGCGGGAAACCCCGTGGACTGGCATCCCTGGGGAGAAGAGGCCTTTGACCGGGCGCAAAGGGAAGACAAACCGGTTTTCCTCTCCGTCGGATACTCCACCTGCCACTGGTGCCACGTCATGGCCCATGAATCGTTTGAGGATGAAACCGTGGCCGCCCTTCTCAACGAGACCTTCGTCTGCGTCAAGGTCGACCGCGAGGAGAGGCCGGACATCGATGGGATTTACATGAGCGCGTGCCAGATGATGACGGGAAGCGGCGGCTGGCCCCTCACGATCGTCATGACGCCCGAAAAGCTGCCCTTCTTTGCGGCCACCTATATCCCGAAGGAGAACCGCTGGGGGCGGGCGGGACTCGTCGATCTGATCCCGCGGATCAGGAGCCTCTGGGAAACGCGGCGGGACGAGGTTGATAAGGCCGCGGCACAGACGGTTGCTTCCCTGATACAGCCCCGGATAGAGAAGGGGGAAATTCGTCTCGAAGAGGTCCTTGCCCGGGCCATTGAGGAACTCCGCGGTCGATTTGACGACACGCACGGCGGATTCGGCGACGCCCCGAAGTTTCCCATGCCCCATCAGATCGTTTTTCTGCTCCGGCACTGGCGCCGGACCGGCTCGCCGGATGCACTCCGGATGGCCGAAAGGACACTCTCCGCGATGCGCCAAGGGGGCGTCTTCGATCAGTTGGGTTATGGCTTTCACCGCTACAGCACCGACCGGCAATGGCTTGTTCCCCACTTCGAGAAGATGCTCTACGATCAGGCCCTCCTGACGATGGCCTTCACCGAGGCATTTCAGGCGACCGGCAATGAAGCCCATGCCCGGACGGTCAGGGAAGTCCTCGACTATTGCCTTCGCGACCTGCGCTCGCCGGAGGGGGGCTTCTTCACCGCGGAGGATGCGGACAGCGAAGGAGAGGAGGGGCGCTTCTATCTCTGGCAGATGGAAGAGGTCCGCCGGCTCCTCGATCCGGAGGAGCTCCGCCTGGCGGCAGCCGCCTTTTCGCTCGCCGAGGAGGGGAATTTCGTCGATCCGGTCGAACCCGAGCGGCGGGGGGACAATATCCTGCACCTCTCCGGTCCGCCGGCAAAGATCGCCGAAGGTCTTGGAATGACGGAGGCAGCGCTTCTGCAGCGCCTGGAGAGGGTCCGGCGCAGCCTCCTGGCCGCCCGTGAAAAACGGGTCCGCCCGCAGCGGGACGACAAGATTCTGACCGACTGGAACGGCCTGATGATCGCGGCATTGGCACGGGCGGCGCGCGTTCTCGACGAACCCCGGTATCTTGAGGCGGCCCGGGCTGCGATCGCGTTCATCCTTTCGCGGCTCAGAACGTCGGACGGACGGCTCCTCCACCGGTTCTGCAAGGGGGAGGCGGCGGTGACGGCCAATCTCGACGATTATGCCTTTCTCATCTGGGGCCTGATCGACGCTTACGAGGCGGGCTTTGATGCCGGCGATCTGCGGACGGCGCTTGCCCTTCAGGAGATCGTCGAGCGGCGCTTCCGCGATCCCGACGGGGGCTTCTTTTCCACGCCGGACGACGGTGAGAAGCTGCTGTTCAGACCCAAGGAGGCGCACGACGGGGCCGTCCCCTCGGGAAACGCCGTGACGCTGATGAACCTGATCCGTCTCGGGAGGATGACCGGGGATCCCCGCCGGGAAGAGGAGGCGGCGTTACTGAGCCGTGCCTTCGCCGGGTCGCTGCAGCGGATCCCGTCCGCCCACGCCCAGTGGATGATCGCTCTGGAGCTTCTTGCGGCGCCCTCCCGCGAAGTGGTGATCGCCGGCCGGCCCGGAGACAAAGACACCGTTGAGATGCTGGCGGTCGTCAGGCGGTCCTATCTCCCCAATCTGACGCTTCTTCTCCGCCCCGAAGGGGAAGAAGCACCGGCGATTACGGAGATCGTCCCCTTCACACGGGAGATGCGGGCCATCGACGGTCGCGCCGCCGCCTACGTATGCACCGGTTTTGCGTGCCGGCGCCCGGTGACCGATCCGCGGGAGCTCGGGGCGCTTCTCGACGAGGGTGTGAAATGAATTGATGGGGTCAGGTCTTGAAATTTAGCGTTTTGCTCGGAAAACGCTAAATTTCAAGACCTGACCCCCTGAAAAACACGGGGGTGGAAAATGAAGGTCAGCAGCGTTGGGCAGATGCGGGAGATGGACCGGCAGGCCGTTGAAAGCCTGGGAATATCGGAAGTCCTTCTTATGGAGAACGCCGGACAGGCATCGGTACAGGTCCTCACCCGGGAGTTCGGCATCACGGGAAGGCAGTACGTCATTTTCTGCGGGATCGGGAACAACGGAGGCGACGGTCTCGTCGTGGCGCGGCACATCCTCTCCGGCGGCGGAATTCCCCGCGTCTTTCTCGTCGGAGACCCTAAACGCTTCCGCGGTGCCGCCAAGACCAACATGGATATCGTCAAGCGACTGCCAATCGAGGTGAAACGCGTCAAGGAGATCTCGGCGGTCCGGTCTTCGGTTGTCCACAGCGACGGAATCGTGGACGCCCTCTTCGGGACGGGCCTGGATCGGGAGGTCAACGGTATTTATCGGGACGTAATAGAAGCGATCAACGTCAGCGGCAAACCGGTCCTCGCTCTGGACATCCCCTCCGGCGTCAACGGCGAAACGGGGGAGGTGATGGGGGCGGCGGTCAGGGCCGACCACACCGTCACCTTCGGCCTTCCGAAGATCGGGAACATGCTCTATCCGGGTTGCGGCCTCTGCGGAACGCTCCACCTCTGCCGCATCTCCTTCCCCCCTTCGCTGTGCGACGACGAGGCGGTCACGGTCGAAATCAACGGTTTCATTCCGCTTCCGCCGCGCGAGCGAACGGCCCACAAGGGATCGGTGGGGGACGTCCTGTTTATCGCCGGCGCTGCGGGCTACTTCGGCGCCCCGTACTTTTCCGCGATGTCTTTTCTGAAGGCGGGCGGCGGGTATGCCCGCCTTGCCGCCCCCTGGTCGATGACCCCCTTTCTCGCGACGCGGGGGAGCGAAATCGTTTTCGTCCCCCAGGCGGAAACCACGGAAGGGAGCCTTTCTTTGAAGAACAAAGACGCCCTTCTCGAGCTGGCCGGACGGGTGGACATGGTTGTCATCGGCCCCGGCCTTTCCCTTGCCGACGAGACACAGCAGCTCATCCGGGAACTGGCCGCCGGGATCGATAAGCCGATCCTGATCGACGGCGACGGGATCACCGCCCTGGCGGGTAACCCGGAGATCATCAGGGGCCGACGCTCACCCACGGTCCTGACCCCCCATCCCGGGGAGATGTCGAGGATCACCGGGAAGTCGGTTTCCGAGATCGAAAAGAGCCGGATTCCGATACTTCAGGAGACGGCCGCGGATCTGCGGGCATGGATTGTCCTGAAAGGGGCCCGCTCGCTGATCGGGACGCCGGAGGGGAAGATTTTCATCAACCTCAGCGGTAATCCCGGGATGGCGACGGCGGGGTCGGGGGATGTCCTGACCGGGACAATCGCGGCCATGACCGGCCTCGGGTTGTCCCTGGAGGAGGCGGTGCGCAAGGGGGTGTTCATCCACGGCCTTGCCGGGGACCTGGCAGCGGCGGACAAGGGGGAGGACGGGATCACCGCCCAGGATATCCTCAATTACCTCCCCTATGCGATGAAGCAGGACCGCGAGGGTCTGGACGAGGCGCTAGCGGAGCGCTATGAAGGGCCGGCGATTGTCTGACTTTCATGATTTGCGAACACCTGTGGCTTTGATCAAGGAGTCGTTGTCGCGGCGCCGTTTCCTCTCCAGAGGAATTCTCACCGCCAGAAAGGTCCCAACGATCACAAAGCGTACCATCCAGTCATCGGTCACAAAGAGCATCACAAACGCTGAGATCACCAGGATTCCAAGCAGGAATCGGGTGATGTGTTTTGCGACGCGGGGAGAGTTCACAAGGGAGGTGAAAACCGACGGCAGGAGCAATCCGAGAAAGACGAGCCCTATCTGCGGCTCGGAAAACCATCTGAGCCACCCTGTCAGCCAATAGAATAGGCCGCCGAAGAGGATTCCCGCGAAGGTGACCGTACATCCCTTACAGAAATAACAGCCTCGATATATCCAGATATGGTCACGGAAAGCCGGGTGGTTCGGATGGTGGGCAAATAGGTAAGGGTTCCGTTCCCGGAGGAAGTCAAAAAAGCCTTTTGAATTCTGAGGGGCGTTTCCCTTTGAGGCGCGCCCTTTTCGTTGAGATTTTTTAAAGACCGTGCCATTCCCCATTTCATTCTCCTAAAGAAGGCATTCATCCACACAGTGCCGTGTCCATCTATACGCTTAGACATTAGCACCAGATCCTCTATTTGGCAATCGTGGATCATGCCCATGGATCAAGCACACCGTTGGATAAGACGATAAAGCGGATACGTCGAATGATACTGTTGTCCTCCTTCTTCGGGCGTCTGGCTTATTGAGGGGCGATTTCCTGGCGTCGAATGCGAAGGAAAGGCAACGGTTTGCTGAATGGACAACGGCTGGACGGTATGATAGACTTACAAACAAAACCACTGAGTGTCGGCCCGCGGCAAAATCTGGGAAAAACGATGCTTATAATGAATCGAAGTAACAGGCGCCTTATATGAGAAGATTTCTTTTCCTCGGACCGATGCTCGTCTTTTTTCTCGTTCTTGTCTTCCCTGCCTTTTCCGAAGAGGCTTCCGATCAGATCGTGTTGTACCGTTTAAAAGCCGGGGGGAAAAAGGAAATTCGAGATGATTTCTCACCGGGAGAGAAAATCACCGCCGATTTTATCTTTCTTCCGGAGGGGGGGCAAACGAGCGTCGAATTCAGATGGATCAATCCGTTGAATAAAAAAGAACAAGTCTACTCCGAGCTGGTAAGATCACCGATGCCTCCTATGAAACAAACCGTTCTCTGCTGGTTGTATCTGCCTTCATCGCTGCCTGATAGGATCGTTGGTTCGAAATACTTCGGTCGATGGCTTTTGGAAGTTTGGGTGAATAACCGACGTGCAGCGACAAGGGCGTTCGATGTCGGGAATTAAGACTCATCAAGAGGATTGGTCTGCATATGCTTCTGATAAATGTGTTTGTCACAGGACTATGTATCATGGCGATCGAGATGAGCGCGTTCCGACTTCTCGCGCCCAGTTTTGGAACCACTCAGCTTCTGATAACCAATGTGATCGGCACAATAATGATCGCGCTTTCTGCAGGATATTGGCTCGGAGGCCGGCTGGGGGACAGGTATCCAAATCCCAGGGGAATATACTGGCTCGTTACGGGTGCGGCCGTACTGACCGCGGCCATTCCACTGATCTCCAGACCGATACTTGTCTTGGCGGACAGAGCGGTGGCCTCACAGAATTTCGGTTCCTTCTTAGCTTCGCTTGGTGCGATGGTATTCCTCTTTGTCATACCGCTGGGAATGCTCGGCATGGTATCCCCTTACGCAATAAGGATCTTGGCCAGGAGCAAGGAAACGGTAGGAACATCGGCGGGAAAGATCTACTCGCTGGCAACCTTAGGGAGCATTGCCGGAACCTACCTTCCCACTCTGATATTCATTCCGTGGCTTGGAACGAGAGCGACCATACTGATCTTCTCCGCCGCGATGTTATTGAGCGGGGGGATAGGCCTTCTGACGGTTAGACGAGGTAGGATAGCCGCTGCTGCTGCATTGGTGGTTTTCGGATGCGTACTTTATCCGGGTCTCGGCCCGGTTAAAGGAGGACCAGGCACGCTCGCGGAAGACGAGTCCCTCTACAACTATATTCGTGTCGTAAGGACGGATGGACGTGTTTTGCTCTATCTTAACGAGGGACACGGCTATCACTCCGTTCACGATCCCGATAAGGCGCTGGTCGGAGGGGTGTGGGATACATTTCTTGCGCTTCCTGCCATGTCGACGGCCACAGACGAAAAAATGAACGTGCTTATCATAGGCTTGGCCGGGGGGACCTTCGCCAATCAGCTTTCCCACTTCTGGCAGGAGCGCCTGCATATCGATGGGGTCGAGATAGACGCCAGGATAATCGAGGCGGCAGACCGATTCTTCGCTCTCGACCGACGGTATCTTGACGTACATATTGCAGACGGACGAAATTTTCTTACAGGGACCCATGACCGTTATCACGTCATCATGCTCGATGCCTATAAGCAGCCCTACATCCCTTTCCACCTGACCACCGTCGAGTTCTTTACAAAATGCCGAGAGCATCTGAGACCGGGCGGCGTTTTGGGCATCAATGTGGCCACGTTCACGGAGAATCCCGAATTCCTGATGATGATCGCCGATACGCTTGGTGCGGTATTCCCTCACGTCTACACATATAAGGTGGCAAATGATGATGTTGCTTTTAAGAACGTCGTACTGGTTGCGGCATCCGACCCCCCGCGACTGAAAGATCTTGCTGCGGCGTTCCCCAATGGTCCGTCCGGCATACTTTCCCTGGTGGAGAAACAAATAAAACCGCTGGCGATGCGCGATAAGCCGAGGGTAATGACGGATGACTGGGCGCCGATAGAATGGCATGTAGACAAGACTCTTTTCAGCTTCTTCAATTGACGGACGTTAGCTCAACCCGCAAGCCCAGCCTTATGGGCGGGGAGCTTCGTGCGGATGGGCAAATGCGGGAGGAAGATACGGAAAGAAGGAGCGAGAAAAGAGAACGGGTTTGAAGGGCAGACATGTTTTTCTGGAAAATGAGATGGGGTGTCGTCTGTGTTCTACTGGTCTTGTCTCTAGCGCACTTATCCCTCTTTCACAGTGTGCGTGGAGAAAGAATAGTCAAGCCATCGGTAGAAGGGTACCGGCGCTCTGTCACAAGAATGTTTCACGGTCCAATCACGGTTCGTTCGACAGAGGACATGCAGGACCTGGGTGCTGTGGCGTGGCGGACAGTCAGCGAAGCAGGTTTTTCACCGGGAAGCTTCTATGTGCTTTTCCTGCCGCAGTTGGATGTCAGGGAAAAGTTCCACCACTTATTCCATTCGCCCTTCACCGGTTTCGATTCGATCTATGCCGACATCTGGTTTAACTCCTGCACTGTGTACGGGTCGGGAGAATCCACATGGGGTATCCGCAGGTCCGGCGTATATCCGGCAGATAAACTGTCCGTGCTCATCATCCTTATCGACCGCCTTAAGAGAGGAAAAACCTCCCTGCAGGAGCATTTCGGAGCGTATATTGAGGTGTTTTCCGGTATGGAGCTGTATTCCATGCCAGGACGGGCACGGTGCTGGGCGCTCCTTATGAAACAGTGCGCCCGTGACGACAGACTGGCGGATTTTGTCGAACGTCAGCTGGCTTTGAGACGAACCGAAGGCCTTGATTCGGCCGAACGGGATCTCTGGAATTACCTCCAGAAACATCCCGCCAGGAGAACCCTGGAGGCGCTTGCAGCGTCTGAAACCTCCCCTACGCCACCGGAATGTGAAAAAGAGATAGGATATCAGATGCTCTTTAGAAAAATGCTCAGCGAATATCGTTCATATAACAACGGTTAGACGTTAAAACATGCCAGGAGAATGATGTTTGTCGTTGTACATCAACCTGTCGAGGCACACTCGGGAAAAGCAGAAGGCTGACATGGGTATTTAGGCTCTGCATCCGTATTGTTTTTTGTTCCAGAGACGATATAAACTATGAGTAAGCCAACGTGAGAAAGGAACCCGTCACTATGAAGCACGATTTCAATTGCATAGCCACCGGCATCGGCAGCATGCCGATGGTTGATCCCGAGGAGGCGGTCCGGCTGTCGCTCATGTATCTGTCCGAGGCGCCGATCTGGCCGCAGCTCCCGCAGCGGAACTTCCGCGAGCACATGGACGCGCAGTACAGCGAGTCGCTGCCGGGGGTCGTTATCGATGAGGAGAAAAAGAAGATCTCCTTTGATACATCAAGGGACCTGATACCTGAACTTGAAAGGTTCTACGATCGATACATCGAGAAGGACTTCGGGTTTTTCAAGATCACCGAAAGATGTGCGGCGGCGTTTCCAGTCCTTGTTCGGGCCTTACGGAAAAACCCTCCGGCGAATATGAGGTATGTCAAGGGCCAGATCACCGGTCCGCTCACTATAGGCACGTCTTTTAAAGATGAAAACGGCAGGGACATCATCCACAATGAGACACTCTTTGATGCCGTGGTTAAGGGTCTCGCCATGAAGGCCGCGTGGCAGATACAGGAGCTCAAACAGTTCGGAAAGCCGGTGATCATCTTCATCGACGAGCCTGTCATGGAGACACTCGGCTCGGGCTACTCTGCGGTTTCGTCCGAAATGGTCCCGGAAAAGCTCAATGAGATCATCGATGCGATCCATGAGCTGGGAGGAATCGCCGGCATACACTGCTGCGGCAACGCGGACTGGTCCATGATATTCAATACCATGGTGGATATCGTGAACTTCGACGCCTACGGGTATATGGACCGGGTTCTTCTCTACCCCGGCGACATCAAAAAGTTCTATGCCCGCGGCGGTGCGCTCGCCTGGGGGATTGTCCCGACCGATATGTTCACTCAGGAAGAGACCGCGGAGATGCTGATCTCCCGGCTCGACGAAGGAATGAAGCAACTGGAGAAGGCAGGGATTGATCGGCGGGCGATACTCGGGCAGTGCCTCATCACGCCTTCCTGCGGCATGGGCAGCCTCACACCGGACAAGAGCGTGGCGATACTCAAGCTGGTCAGGGAAGTGTCGGACAGGATGCAGAAGACAATTTAGGTTCATCCGGTTCTTTCATACTTTTGCAGGCGCTTATACAGGAAAGTATGTTGTCATTATCTATGAAGATATCGACGTTACCAATCTCGATAATGAGATATGGCTTGTTAGTAACCGCTGCGATCTGACAAGTTCCATTGATATTGTGAGAACTACCGTCGTCGAACTAAATATGGGCTACATGCACTGAAACCTACTTCGAACACGTATATGAGTGGTATGAACTGCACTGTGCCAGAGTAGCGAGACTCAGGGAACAGGCAGTCTCACCATTGGCAGCGTTTCTAAATAGTAATGTATGGGGCACTCCTGCGGCTACTGTATAAGATTGGCTTGTACCGCCGGAAAAAAGCCTTACCAAATTCCCACCATCCCATATTACATCCATTGTTATACCAGTGGCAGAGCGGTTCCCAAAACTAATTTCGGCAGTATTATTCACTTGGCAAGACGAACCTCCTGAAGATGAGCCGCCACCTCCACAGCCGATCATAAAAACAAGGCCAGTAATGACGGTGATCAGAAAAGCATAAAACCACAATATACACTTCCTCATACACGGTCCCCTTTCTGAAGAGAATTAGTGTAACTTACTTTCTCCAACAATTGGGCCATTTGATTTGTGATCATTGAACTCATGGTACTACAACGTACAGCATAGTCTAGAATTTATGAAATCCTCCCGCAGAATACCCCGTCCTGTGGACGGGGATGAATGCGGAGCGGGGTTAGGGGGGATGCAATCCCTCTCATCGAGCTTTTAAAGATGCGCCGCTCTGTGTGCGGGGTAGCTCACTCTGTTTCGTAATAAATATCAAAAACTGCATTATGTCAATAGTAATTAATTTGGTATTGAATATTTAGCTAACATATCTACTATGCTGAGGAAATCAGGAAGAACAGGGATTGAGATCTTTATGATTTCCGACGTTGGCGTACGCCATAATGACGAAGGGTGAAGCTTTAGCGCAGCATCAGGACTTTTTACGAAGCCGTCAACTTTTGATTGACGCTTATTCGAAGTGATGCACCTATACCACAATTAACGGTATGTTGTTTTCGGGAAGCAAAAACATTTATGACACGTGCGCTTAAACCGGATCAACCAATATAACCCCGGATCGGCAACAAAAATGCAAACCCCACTTACTCTTCAGAAAGCGGGGTTTCCTCTCGTCGTCACGTTCTTCCTATTTCCGGAGGCTGTGCAGCGCTTTGACGGTATCGTCTCTTCCCACAAGGGTCTGCTTTCCCCGCGGACCGACGATGACGCAACTCGGCGTCGAGTTGATCCGGTCCTCCTTCAGGTAGTTGCCGTAGATCTTGAAGACCGGCGCCGTATCGAAGGGCCGGAGGGGAATCCCTTTTTTCTTCAGGAATAGCTCCAGGCCGTCCTTGTCCGCGATCTTCTCAACCGCCGCCTCGAAAAGCGCCGCCCGCAGTGCGATTGCCTGACGGAGATCCCCTCCCTCCTTTGCATTCAGGGCTGAGAGAAAATAACCGGCGTAGAGGACCGTCTCCCTGTGGATCGGCGTGTCGATGAAGATGACACGGATAAGGGTTTTTTCAACCAGTTCCGTGATGAGCGCCATGACCTCCGCCTCCTCGGCGCGGCAGGGCCCGCAGAAATAATCCGTATAGACCCGGACTTCGACAGGGCCCTTGCCGAAGGCAGGCAGGCGGGGGCCGGCGGCATAGGAAACCGTCGCCGATCCGGAAAAGAGCAGCAGGAAGAAGACGAGGCCGGCGCCGGCGGCCAGAGCTGTGAGCCCCTTTTTTGACCGCTCGAAATTAACGAAAAGGGCCAGGATCACCACGGCGGCGAATGCCAGGCAGTAAGAACAGTAGACGCCGCTGCTGATTTGGTAGCCGATCAGGAAGATCTCTCCGCCCGATCCGAAGGCCAGCGCGAGCAGGCAGAGCCGCGTCTGCCGCGTCAGGGCGAGGATGACGATCGCGATCATGTAAAGGATCCCCAGGTATTTGAGATCCACGCCCAGGACGGACCCTTTCAAGTTGCTGCACGAGCCGAAGCAGTAATGATATGCGACGATGACGATGATTCCGGCCAGGGCCAGGATGATGGTCAGGAGTCGCCTTTTTTTTGCGGTTAAACGCTTCATGCGATTCGGAGACCTTCCTTATTTTGAATAGATAGTAACTTTTACCCTGTACCGCTAGGCATCGTCAAGGATTTTGTAAGCCGCTATGTTCGCCATGCGCCTTCAGTGCCGAAACCTGCCGTTTTCGTAAATGACGATCCGCTTCCCCGTCTTCAGATGCGCCGTAACCACCTTGTTTTCCGTGTTCACCAGGTCCCAGTGGAGGGCCGAGTCGTTGAAACCCAGCCTTCTTTTCAGCGCCCCGGTCATGGTGGCGGGATCGCCTGTGTAGGAATCGGCGTAGGAGGCGCCGACGGCGATGTGGCAGTTCCCATGCTCCCCGCCGAAGTTCTCGTCAAAGAGGGTATCGGCCATGAACCGGTCGATTCGCGAAAAGCGTTTATCGGTCAGGGAGAATTCACCGATCCGCGCCGCGCCCCGGTCCATCCGGAGCTGCTGGACAGCGAACGCCTCGCCGGTCTCGGCGTGAATTTCAACGGCGACTCCTCTGACGAAAGTCAGGCGCACCTTCTCGACGTAGTTGCCGCTGCGATACGAGGGGAGGTTGGCGTAGTAGGTTCCCTCGGCGCCGTGCCAGTCGGGGGAGACAAACAGTTCGAAGCTGGGAATGTTGTGACCCGAGATCCCCGCCCATTTCCTCTGCTCCCCTACCGTGATTTTAAGATCGCAATTCTCGGATTCGCAATGGATGAAGGCCGCCTTCAGGTCTCCCAGCCATTGCTTGATGGCGGTCGCCTCCTGCCGAATGGCCTTCCATTTGGCGACCGGGTCTTTCCGGTTGAGATAACAGGCCCGGATGATTTGCTCGGTGTAGAGTTCCTCTGTCGTGCGCGCCTGCGCCGCGAGTTCCGGTGTCGGCAGGGTGCAGAGAGTCCAGCCGTGGAGCCCTTCCCGCTCGCGCTTTTCGAGGATGTCGCGGAGCGGTTTGCGCGCAATCAGCACCTTGCCGATTCGGGCCGGATCGATCTCCTTCAGATGGGTCAGGGAGTCCGGGGCGTGGAGGTAGATCCGTCCGTGGAGGTTCCCGCAGAGTTCCTTCTCTCCCGGCGGCTGAAAAACCAACTGGCGTCCGTCGGCCTTTCCGTAAAAGGAGCGCTCCATGTCGATGGTGAGTCCCAGCCTCTGGATCGGGTGCATCCCCGCGGTGATGATCCGGTCATAGAGGATTTCCGCGAGCCGGAGGGCGGCATGTTGGTACTGGATGAGGACCAGGTCTTTCTTGCGGAAGCGCTCCCGCCGGGAGGTCATCAGTCCCCAGAGCAGGACATCGGCGTATCTTTCCAGGTCGCGCTCTTTCAACATGCTTTCACCTACTTCTTGACGTGAGAGGCGCCTAGAGCCTTCTTTCTATGATGTAATCGGCGATGGTGTGGAGAGCCGTTTTAGCTTCCGAAT
>CAZINF010000038.1:0-23839 GCA_964540555.1 uncultured Syntrophus sp.
CCGGTTCCGGAGGCCGGATGTAGCCCCCGGTGGTATCCATGGCCTTGTCTTTCAGACCCAGGATTTTTCCGTCTTTCCTGACTGCGGCCTCAATATAGGTAACCCTGTCCGTACAGCTTGCCGACGCCAGCAGATGCTCCCGTCTGTCCTCTATCCATTTGACGGTGACCCCCGTCTTTTTGGCGGCTATGGCGATCAGGGCGCAGTAGGGGTATAGTCCCGTTTTTGTTCCAAAACCACCCCCGATATCGGGGGGAATAATCCATCGCATCTTGTTTTCCTGAACCCCGAGGGCCATTGCGGTCAGCGCATGATTGACAAAAGGTCCCTGGTAATTATTGTACACCACATAGGATTTCTCAAACGGATTGTAGGAGGCGATGACGGCATAGGTCTCCATAGGGGTTCCCAGGTATTTGGGAAAGTTGAACTTCCACTTGACGATTTCATCGGCCTCTTTGCAGGCCCTCTCCCAGTCGCCGTACTTGAAAAAACGATGGTTATAGATGTTGCTCCCGATGTTGTCGTGAAGAACGGGCGCATCGGGCTCCAGGGCCTTTTCAATGTCCACAACCGCTTCCAGCGGTTCATAATCCACTTCGATCAAGTCGAGAGCATCTTCTGCGAGATAACGATTTTCAGCTACCACAACCGCTACAGGCTCCCCGACATAACGAACCTTATCGACGGCGCAAACATAGTACTTTGGAGGAATTGGGACTCCGCAGGGATAGGGGTTTGACATCTCCTTTACGTCTTTGCCTGTTACCACCCCGATCACGCCGGGGGCCTTCTGCGCCTCTGAAATGTCTATATCGTTGATGATTGCATGGGCATAGGGGCTCCTCAGTATCGCGGCATGCTTTGTATTCGGAAGGCGGATATCATCCATGAACCTCCCCCTGCCGGTGAGCAGCCGCAGGTCTTCCTTCCTCTTATAACTGGAACCTACCCACTTTCTTTTTCCATTGCCCGTGGTTTTCTTCTTATCCTCGGCCATCACTTCCTCCTTTTCTCCTTATGGGCAGTTGATTGGATTCGGTCAGGAATGCACCGTTCCCAAAAAACTTCGGCCTAAGCCTATCGTCGGAACCAGTCCAGGGTATAGACGGTATAGGAAAGATTGATACTCCTTTTCATGATCGGGTCATAGAGTTCGCCGTCAAACCGATCCGTAAAGACCATCTCTTCTGTCAAAATCGGAAAGGTCCCGGAAAAGATTGCGAGCCCCTCCATCGAACCCGTCACCTTCTGCTGTACCAGGCGGATCAGATCTTCCGGGGCAAGGAGGGTCGCCAGAGTGAACTGCTGGTAGAGGACTTTTTCTCCTGCTTTGGCAACCCAGCTCCGCATCTCGATTGTATCCCAATGATCCTTGATCTCACCATACTTCCAGAGGGTCCGCGCCATAGGGGCCGGACAGGCTTGCTTGGATTTCAAAATATCGAGTCTTTCCAGTTCCCGGTCGGTGTGGTCGCTTCCCAGACCGATCCAGATGTCACCCTGGTCCACCAGTAGAACATATTCAATCTCTCCGGAGGTTTCCATCCCCTCGGTAAAAATCCTGCCCTCAAGCTCAACCCCTGCCGGGGGCTTCGGGTAGAAGGTAGGTACGGAGGGGGGCGGCTTGATTCCGGCTTTGGCCAATTCCTCGATATGTTTTTTTACCGCGTCCTGGTTCCTCCCCGTATACCCGCAGCAAACGGCTCCTTTGATATCGCAAGACCATGACCTCTTGCCCAATCTATCCTCTACGGTAAAATTCTGCAGCATGAATGATGTTCCTTTCTCCAAAGTCCGGCTTGGGACCGATCTATTTCTTTTCTGCCTTTTTTTCTTTTTCCGCGCGGCGCAATTCCCTGCGCATGATCTTTCCAGACGAAGTTTTAGGAAGTTCCTTGACGAACTCGATCTCTCTTGGAAATTTATAGGGCGCTATGGTTTTCTTTACAAAATCCTGGAGTTCCTTGGCTAATTCAGGACAGGGGGTGCGGCCCTTGTGAAGAACCACCCAGGCTTTGACTCGCTCTCCCATTTCCTGATCAGAAACCCCTGCCACGCCAGCCTCGAAAACCGCATCATGTTCCTGAAGGGCCGTTTCCACGTCAGCCGGAGAGATCCGGTAACCATGACAGGTCATGATGTCATCGGACCGGGACCCATACCAGAAGTACCCGTCTTCATCCATGTACGCTAAGTCCTTGGTGTCATACCAGTTGTTCGGCAGCCGGACCTCCTTTGTTCGTTTTGGGTCCTTGAAATATTCTTTGAAGAGGGCGGGATGGTTTCTCTGGATGGCCAGGTGTCCCAGTTCCCCGGGAGGAAGACGCTGACCCAGGTCATTGACGATCGCCACGTCGATGCCGGGAAGAGGTTTGCCCATGGAACCGATCTTCACTTTCAGGTTGGTCTGCGTCGTGCAGAACTCATGACACTCTGTCTGCCCCATGCTGTCGATGATCTTCACGTGAAAGCGCCGCATCCATTCCCGCCAGGTTTCCGCCAGCATGGGCTCCCCGGAGCTCAGACAGTACTTCAAAGAGCTGGTATCATACGTCTTCTCCGCATCCTTAACCGTAAGCATCATGCGATAGATGGTCGGCGTTCCGACAAATGTGGTAATCTTGTACTGCTGGATAAACTCATAGGCTCTCTCTGGACTGAACCGTTCGTCGGCGTAGATTGCCGTTGAAACACCCCAGCGGAAAGAAAAAATAAAGTTATGTCCCAACGCGTACATCCAGGTAAGTGCGGTGGGACCGCCGACAATATCCCCCTTTTCACACCCCATGGTGAATTTCCCGATGGGATCGCCGGCGCCAATGATAAAACGGTGGCAATGCACAACCCCCTTGGGCGCACCAGTGGTGCCCGACGTATAGAGGAAGTACGCCGGATCATTTTTTCCGGTTTCAATAAAGGGAAGCTTGCTTCCATCCTCTTTGATCAAATCTTCATAAGCAAGACAACTCTCGCCTGCTCCCCCCACCACGATGACATGCTTCAGGTTCTTGCATTTTAGGCGGATATTCTCGATGGCCTCGATGTATTTTGAAGTTGTGATGGCGGCAACGGCTCCGCTGTTGTTGATGATATGCTGGACCTCTCCTTCGCGGAGCATGATGTTGGTAGGGATGGGTACGGCCCCGATCTTTAGGCCTCCGAGGAAGGAAATCATGTATTCAGGCTGGTTTGGGGTACGAATCACATAACGGTCCCCCTTCCTGAGACCCAGGTTATATAGGGCCATGGCAAAACAGTCCGTAAGTTTTTTCAATTCTCCATAGGTGATCTTCCGATCAAGATAATAGATGGCTACATCATTGGCCCGCCCATGCTCCGCCCAGTAATCCACCATGACCCGGGCCATGTTCAATTTCTGTGGGACATCCAGTTTGTAAAAGCCCTGGCTGTCCATGCGGTGCTGAGCGTCATCAAATTCCACGGCTTTCATCATACCCTCCTGTTGCTATTTGTCTTTCTGAATTCTTTGTACAATTGCCTTCATTTGGCCTTGCACTAGAAATTCAATAATCTCCTCGTCCCGGAAGTGACGCTTTAACGCCCAGCGCCGTAAAACACCAAAGACGCCGCTGAAAACCAGAAAATTAGCTTCCATACGGGCATCGAACGGTCCTTTCCCCATCTCTTCGATAATCTTCTGAAAATACTCAACGATCTCGGATTCTTTGTGCAGAATTTCCCTGAGGTATTTCTTTTTTACATACCGGGCCTGGGTGTAGGCCAGCATCACTTGGTCCTGCAATTCCAGGAGAACATCGAGAACCGCCCGATAGGCAACCTCCAGCCGCTCGGCGGGATCGTCGCGGGGAGTCAAAGCTCCGAGCTTTTCGAAAAAGGCGCGGGCATAGTTATCGAAAAACAGATAAAGGATATCGTCTTTGGAATGGAAATAATCATAAACGCTCCCCGGCGAGATTTTGGCCTCCTCGGCAATCTCCCGAATCGTGGCTTTATGATATCCCTTTTTCTTGAAGACCTTGATGGCCCCGTCAATGATCAGCCGGCGTTTTTCGCTGACCAACTTTTTGTCCTTGACCCGGGCTTTGACCTGCATAACCGATCTCCTGATTTGTACAAGGCGAACGAACGTTCATTCATGCAATGTCTATTTCTATAAGAAGTGGATAGCGTTTGTCAAGTTTTTTTTGGGCGCCCTGCCTCAAGAACAACGGAACCTACAAAGAAACCGCACTTTCTAAAGTCCGCATACCGCATCTGTCCTTTATTTTTCTCGATTCATGGTCACGCTTTGCGTTTCGCCAAGACTCACCGGAGGACCCTGTCCTCAAGCGCTGGAAACTCCTTGCGCACGCTACGCACGAGGTTGAGGTCCACTTCTGCCGTCACGTAACACTCCCCTTCATCCCCCTCGCTGATCACGTTTCCCAGCGGTTCCACCAGAGCGCTGTGTCCGCCGTACTGCTGGCCCGCGTCGGAACCGGCACAGTTGCAGGAAAAGAGGAAGGCAAGATTCTCAAGCGCTCTCGTCCTGTTGAACAGGTTCCAGGCCGGCAAACGCGCCATGGGCCAGGCAGCCGCAACAAGGAAAATCTCGACCCCCAAGTCCACCATCTTCCTGTAGAACTCCGGAAACCGGAGATCATAGCAGGTAGACAGCCCCGCAGATCCCCACGGGGTCTTCACTACGACGACCTCACTTCCGGGTGTCAGCAGTCTTCTTTCCAAGGACTGGTATCCGAAAAGGTGCATCTTCCGGTACTTGCCGATGATCTCTCCTGCCGGATCGAGCAATAGGCTTGTATTGAAAAACCGGTCTTCCTCTCGCTCCACCATGCTCCCCATGTGGAGATGACATCCCCTGCGTCTAACCCATCTCCTGAATGCGTCGACTACGGGGCCGTCCAGGGGTTCACTCTCCGCCGCATATCGATCAAAGCAGAAGAACCCGCTGGTCCAGATCTCCGGAAGCAGGATCAGGTCGCTCTCGGGGCAGCGATCCAGCATGCCCAGGGCATAACGCACATTCCCCTCCTTACCCCTATCCTGCATGAGCAATTGAACGCTCGTCACCCGCATAAATCCCCCCTGTACGATCCAAAATGATGGCGGCTGTTCTGGTACCCCCGTGAACTAAGTCTATATCGGCATACCGAGGCATGCTTGGACCGCAGGTGTCACGGAATGTCGGTTACAGCGACTCCGGATCGGCCCCTTATTCCATCACCCCGCTCTTCCTTAAGGCTTTCCACGATATAGTTCTCCGTGGTGTTCAAATGGTCTCTCATGGCCGCGGCGGCCTCCCCGGCGTCTCTCCTCCTGATGCCGTCCAGGACCCTCCGGTGCTCCTCAACCACCTCTTCTGTTCTGCCGGAAATGACCAGGGCTTTCCGCCCCAGGATTGAAATCAGATTCCGGATGTTCTCCATAATGGACACCAGCAGCTGGTTTTCGTGTCGGTGAATCAGATTCATGTGAAAGGCCTTGTCCGCCTCCAGGAAGCCGTAGCTGTCCTTCTTCTCAGCGCTCTGAATCATCTGCACCAGGCTTTCATCCAGGGCCTGAATGTCCTCAGGCCCTATGCCCTCGGCCAGGCGCCCGATAACGTATGTCTCAATCATCAAGCGGGTTTCAAAAAAATCCCTGATCTCCTTTGCCGTGAACTCTCTGATCCTGAACCCTCTTCCCTGCACCGATATGAGCAGGCTTTCCGCGACAAGCTGGATCAGGGCTTCCCGGACAGGCGTTCTGGACACGCCAAGGGTCTCTGCGAACTGGTTTGCGGAATAGATGATGTCCTGCTTCAGTTCGCCGCGCACCAAGAGACCTTTGATCCTGTCGTAGGCGAGGGCCAGCAGGGTCTCAGGCCTCTCTATCCTCTCTATATGAACCATAACATTTCCCAATAGGTATTTTATTTGTTAAGTAAAGTAAGCAGACTCACTCAACGTTGTAGGCTACATACTACATGCTACATATGGAGTCAAGTGTTTTTTACGATGGGGAGGAGGCCAGCGAAAAGGCGATCGAGAATTACCAGGGGGCGCCGATCAGCTATTCAAACGGATTCGCCGTCACCTTGACCTTGATCTCGACCGGTATGGTAAGGCGCACACCCACACCCTCCGCCACAGCCCAGACACTGAGCCTCCCGCTGGTTAAAAGGGTTTCGATGAAGTCCTTGTTCAGCCAGACGACATCGGTGGCGCCGCGGGTCTCGCCGGCCGTAAAGCTGATGGTTTGGGCCACTTTTGTAGCGGTTGCGAAGCTGCCCCCGAATGTGTTGGCATAAAAGTCGGCCTTCCCGCCACCCCCCGTGTTTGAGGTGATGGAATATCTCAGGTAATCAATTTCGATATCCCGTATCTTGCCTTTGTACTTCTGATAGTCCGAGTTCGTATTCAAATCGATGTCGTAAGGGAACGTTGTCAGGTTCGCATCGACCGTATAGACGTGACTGTATACAAGGGTAAACGTGATGTCTGCCGCCTCTTTGATAAGATCGCATCCGCCGGTGAGAGCAGACAGCAACAAGGAAACGAAAAGCAACCCTCTTTTTTTCATGATTTTCTCCTTTGATTAGTCTCAGATCCTTGTCACTTGGCGCAATAGCCGCCGAGATTGGCCAATGCGACGCTCCCCGGGCTGATCACGGCGGGATCCACCATTACATTGATACAGGCGGTCCGTCCCGAAGCGAAGGCCGCCGCCAGAGCCGGACGGATCTCCTCCGGCCGCTCGACCAGGACGCTGAAACCTCCGAGGGCCTCGACGAGGCGGTGGTAATCGACGCGTCCGAGCCACGTCCCCTCCGGGATGCTGTGCCCCAGGCGGAGCGTCTGGCTATGGGCGATCATCCCCCAGCTCTGGTCGTTGGCAATCACGACCACAATGGGGAGCCCTTTGCGGAGCGCCGTGTGGAACTCCATGAAATTAAAGCCGATTGATCCATCGCCGGAGATCAAAAGGACGCGGCTCTCCGGGTGATAGAGTTTTGCCGCATTGGCAAAGGGGAGCCCCACCGCCAGACAGCCGTAAAGCCCCGAGTCGAAATAGCGGCCCCCCCTTCTGACGGTCCTGGTCATCCCCATCCAGACCTGGGTGTCGCCCCCGTCGGCCACGACGATATCCTCCTCCCGGTCCATGAAGGCGTCCACCTCGCGGGCAAGACGCAGGGGGTGGATGGGAACGGCGCTGCTTTCCCATAACGGCTGTGTCGGGGCCTTCCCGTCGGCATCGGCCTTCCGAACGGTCTCCACCCAGACCTGGAAACGGCTCCGGAGGGCCCCGCCGATCCCCTGCACGTCGATCCCGCGGTTGAGCTCCTCCAGCAGGGCGCGGACGTCTCCGACGACGCCCAGGTCCACCGACCGGTTCCGGCCGATCTCCTCCGCCTCGATGTCCGCCTGGATGAACTTCGCATCCTTCCGGAAGATGTCGCCGAAGAGGTAGAAGAGGCTGAGACGACTCCCTAGGAAGAGAATCAGGTCGGCGCTTGCGAGGGTGAAGAAAGCGGCGCCGGGGCGGATGGCAAGGGAAGACTGGAAACAGAGGGGGTGGGTATCGGAGACGGTTCCCCTGCCGAAATTGCCCGTGAAAACGGGGATGCCGGAGCGCTCGACAAAGCCCCTCAGGGCCTCCCCCGCATCGGCGTACCAGACGCCGCTTCCGGCGATGATGACCGGCGACTCCGCTGCCTGGAGCATCATCAGAATCTCCCGTGCCCCTTCTGTATCCGCCGGCCGGGACTCGATGCGGCTCCGGAGCCGCCTTACCCGGGCCGGATCGACGGCCGTGTTGAGGACATCGCAGGGAAGCTCCAAGTAGACCGGCCCGGGCCTGCCGGCCGCGGCGGTCCGGAAGGCGAGGTCCATGAACTCGGGGATCCTCTCGGCCGCGTGACAGACCCAGGCCTTCTTGACCATCGGAGCGATGACGGGAAGCTGGTTCATGTCCTGGAGGTCGAGTTTCTCCACGCTTCCCAGGCCGACGCAGCCCGCGATCAGGACCACCGGGGCATTGGAGAGCCTTGCGTTGGCGATCCCGGAGAGCGCGTTGGTGAATCCCGGCCCGGCCGTAACCATGGCGACCGCCGGCTTCCGTGTGATCCGCGCCCAGGCCTCTGCCATGAAGACGGCGGCCTGTTCATGCCGGGTATCGAACAGGGTGACCGGCGAACCTTCAAGAAACTGATAAATCGGGGTGATGTGACCCCCGCTCAAGGTGAACACGTATTTGACCCCCTGTTCAATGAGCGCCTCCGCCGCCAGTCTGCCGCCGATCACCTGCTCCATTTCGCCTCCTAAAAAATGAGTAACAGCTCCCTAATCACAATTCCATGCACTGGCCGCCGTCGATGTTGATCGCCTGCCCCGTCATGTATCCGGAAGCCTCCGACGCGAGAAAGGCAGCGAGCCTCCCTACCTCGTCAGGGACGCCAATCCGGCCGAGGGGAATCGTCCGGCACATCTCCTGCTCCCGTTCTTCGACCGTGCTTCCGAAGAAGGAGGCCTCCAGGCCGAAGCGCCACTGCTCCAGATCGGTCCTGACCTGCCCCGGACAGATGGCGTTCACCCGGATGCCTCGGGAGGCCAGTTCCCTGGCCATCGTCTTGGTCAGCATGATCACCCCGGCCTTTGCCGCGGCGTAGGCGCTGTTGAACAGGGGCGGCACTTTCCCCGCCCTTGAGGCGGTATTGATGATCGCGCCCGGCTCGCCCAGCATGAGCGGCAGGACTGCCCGGCTGACGCGGAAAACGGAAAAAAGACAGACATCCACCGTCCGGATCCAGGCCGCTTCGTCGTAAGAAAGGATGTCGGCGGGAACGCCGAAGGAGGCGCCGGCGTTGTTTACAAGGATATGGACATGGCCGCATCGCTCCCGGAGAATCTCCGCCATCCGTCCAACGGAGGGTGGAGAGGTCACGTCGACATCGACGGTGGTGACCGTCCCTCCGAAACGTTTGCCAAGCTCGGCGGCGATGGCGTTCATCTCCTCGCTCGTCCCCGTCCGGACGGGGTTTGCGGGCTCCGGCGGCCGGCCGAGATCGGCGATGACGATGTGACAGCCCAGGGAGGCCAGGCGCTCGGCGACGGCATACCCGATACCGGTCTTCTTCCCCGCCCCCGTGATCAACGCCGTTTTACCCTTCAGATCCTCATGCACCTCTCACCTCCCGCGCGAGACATGCCGCGCCGATGGCGCCGTTAATCTGGGCATGGGGTGAGACGACGACCGGAATGCCGGTCACCTTCTCGAGCGCCCGGACGACGCCGATATTCCGGGCCACCCCTCCCGTCATCATGACGGGCGCCGTGAGGCCGATCCTGCTTGCCATCGCCGAGACCCGTGAGGCGATCGCCTCGTGGATCCCTGCGATGATGTTCTCCCTGGTCTCGCCCTTGGCGATAAGGGAGATCACTTCCGACTCGGCGAAAACGGTACAGAGGCTGCTGATCTTCGCCGGCCGCTCCGCCTTCAGGGAAAGCGTTCCGAATTCGTCGAGATCCGCCTCCAGGGCGCGCGCCATCACCTCGAGGAAACGACCGGTCCCCGCGGCGCACTTGTCGTTCATCGTGAAGTTTGTCACCCGCCCGCTCTGGTCCATGACGATGGCCTTGCTGTCCTGCCCGCCGATATCGATGACCGAACGGACGGAAGGATCGAGGTATCGCGCCCCGGCGGCGTGGCACATGATCTCGGTGACCGCCTTATCGGCTATCGTCACGCTCTTCCGGCCGTAACCGGTGGCGACGACCCGGCTGATCTCCGTGCGGGAAAGCCCCAGCTCACCGAGGAGCTCCTCGTAGACACGGCGACCCGCCGCTTCGGAATTGTAGCCGGTGAAGATCACCCGCGATCCCAGGAGCGTCTCATCCCGCATAACGGCAGCCTTGGCGGTGATGGAGCCGATGTCGATGCCGGCCGTATGGCTCATATCGCGGAGGCCCCCCCGTCGACCATGATCGTCTGCCCGGTGATGTAATCGGCATAACCGGAGGCGAGCATCAGGACGATGGGGACCAGGTCGGCCGTCTCGGCGATACGTCCTGCCGGGATCGCTTTGACGATCTGCTCGCAGATGGCCGGCGTCGACCAGAAGGGCTTGCTGAAATCGGTCCTCACCACCCCCGGGGCGATTGCATTTACCTGGATATTGAAGGGGGCAAGCTCGGAGGCGAGGACCTGCGTGAGCATCTCAAGGCCGGCCTTGGCGATCCCATAGATCCCCATCCCCGGCGAGGCCTTGGCGCCGGCAAGCGACGAGATGCTGACGATCTTTCCCCGCTTCTTCGCCCGCATGATCCGGGCCGCCTTCCGCGAGCAGAGAAAGGCGCTGGTCAGATTCCCTTCGATGATCTTGTTCCAGACGGCGAGATCCGCATCGGCCACCGAGGCAGTCAGGAGATTCATCCCGACATTGTTGACCAGGATATCCAGGCCGCCGAAGCGGCTGACAGCCGCGTCAAAGAGCGTCTCCACATCCTCCTCGCGGGCGACATGGGCCGGCAGGGCAAGAAGGCGTTCCCCGGCGCCGAGTTTTTCCACAGCCGCTGCAAGGTTTTCCTGCTTCCGACCGCAGATGACGACCCGCGCCCCCTGGGCGAGGAAATTTCGGGCCAGTTCCAGGCCGATTCCCCGGCTCCCGCCCGTCACGACGACCACCTTCTCCTCCAGATCATAGGACATCCTGTTCATCGCATCCCTCCTGTATAATCATATACCCGAGAATGATCATAACCGCCCGATCCTTATCCGTCAAGGAATATGACCCCATCCACACTACCCTCGCCGGATTTGCGGCTGGAGCGGCGTCGGCTGGATCCAGCGGTTCTTGTCCCCTTCATAGAACCACTTGTCCGGAAAGCCGCGATGCCGGATGAAGTTCGGATTTTCAGCCCAGCGGATCAGGTCTTCATAGGCCTGGTGAATCTTCCGGAACATCGCCGAGTCGCCCCCGATGTCGGGGTGGTGTATCTTCACCTGACGCCGGTAGGCGTTCCTGACGATTTGTCGGAGTCCCAGGGAATCGAGATTGGATTTTTCCAGATTCAGATAGACCAGTGAGGCCGGTGTGACGGCGGGCGTGTGGACGATAGGCGGTTTGACGGACTGCGGCGGCACGTGG
This sequence comes from uncultured Syntrophus sp., assembly GCA_964540555.1. GTDB lineage: Bacteria > Desulfobacterota > Syntrophia > Syntrophales > UBA5619 > JAKAFS01. The sequence continues at coordinate 11,111 of CAZINF010000038.1, forward strand.
TTCCGGACCGCCAGATCCAGGACGTGGAGCGAGGCAAAATATCGCTTCTTCGTCCGTCGCTGCTCGGCCCACCAGGTCTCGCCCAAAATGTCCGCCATCCGGCTGAAATCTTCGCCCGGATTTCTCCCCGGCGTCCGGGGGTAGAAGAAACTGCGGATCTCCTTCTGGCCGCAGGGCAGGATGTCCATGATGATCAGCAGATCGGAAAAGTAGAAGGTGGCGTACCGCGTGTTCAGCGCCTGGAGGAGGCCGTTGCGCATGTCGAGCCTCTGCCGGAGCTTCTGCCGGCAGTCGATGGAGCAATATCGCCGTCGGCCGATGTTCTCGGTCGTTCCGCAGGAGAGGCACCGGTTGGGTTCTTTCCCTTTTGAGACCGGGACCGGCATTGCATTTCCGTATTCTTTCATCATCTCATAAGGGATTCTATCACAACTGACGGAAGAAACAAGACGCCGGATGAGGCTGGGTAAGTGAAGCCGCCCGGGCTACAGGGCGGGACATGCGGGGGTAAGCGGGGAGGGGTTTTGCGGAAGGGGAAGGGCGATGAGAAGGTCTCGCCCCAGCCCCCTTCCGCAATCTGGACCGCTTTTTATAACACCTTGAACCCGATAAGCAGGGTGAAGATGCTAAGGACAACGCCGCTATAGATGAGCGTCACCGTCGTATAGCCCATGATGTCCCGGGCCGAAAGGCCCGCGAGCCCGAGGAGGGGCAGCGCCCAGAAGGGCTGGATCATGTTGGTCCACTGGTCCCCCCAGGCCACCATCATCGCAGCCCGCACTGGTTCAGCGCCCATCAGTTTGGCCGCTTCCATCGTGATCGGCCCCTGGGCGGCCCACTGTCCCCCGCCGGACGGGATGAACATGTTGATGATCCCGGCGGCCCAGAATTGGAACATGTAGAAGGTCTCCGGTACGGAGAGGGCGACGAACCAGCCGGCAATGACCTTCGCCAGACCCGTCCCGACCATTATCCCCTGGATTCCGCCGTAAAGCGGGAACTGCAGGGCGATCCCCCCGGCCCCCTTGATTGCCGTGTTGACCGCCGTGATGTAGTTGACCGGTTTGCCGTGGAGAATCACCCCGGTGATGAAGAAGATGAAGATGACGACGTTGAGGTTCAGATCGAACCCTTTCGCGGAAAAGTGGTAGTAGAGGTAGATGAGACCCATCAGGCCGAAGATCATGTTGATGGCATAGCTGTGGTCGATCCGCTCCGCCAGGGTCGGGTTTTGCGGTCGTTCCAAGTGCGGGCAGTCGCCGCACAGATCCGTGAGTTTGTCCTCCGGAATCGTCTGGATCTCGTCCGCTTTCGGGTGGATCAGCGCCATCAGGATCGGGATCGTGACGAGGAGCAGGAGGGCCGGTATGACGTTGAAAGCCTGGAAGATGCTCTGGGAGACGGGGACAACCGCTCCGGTCATCTGCTCGATAAAGTTCACCGGGAGCTTCGCCGTGGCAATCGCCAGGGGGATGGACCCGGAGAGCCCCATGTGCCAGATCACGTATCCGCTGTAGGCGGAGGCGATCAGGAAGGGGAAGTCGGCCTGCCGGGTCTTTTTGGCGACCTGAAGGGCCAAGAGCCCGCCCACGATCAGGCCGAAGCCCCAGTTGAGCAGGGAGCAGAACCCTGCTACGAAAGCGACGATCATCCCGGCCTTGATCGGTGTGTTTCCGATTCCGGCGATCGCAACCAGAATCCGGTTGACGGCCGGGGTCAGCGCCAGGCAGTGGCCCGTGACCAGGATCAGGATCATCTGGAAGGCGAAGCCGACGATGCCGTAGACGCCGCCACCCCAGGTCGTGATCAGTTTCTCGAAACCGGCGTTCGTGAAAATCAACGCCAGAACTGCGGAAAGGAACGTGAGCAGGATCGCAAAGAGATAGGCGTCGGGAAGGTAGTTTTTCATCAGATGTGTGAAAAAAGAAGCCAAGCGTTTTAACATGGTGATCTCCTCCTTTTTTTAAAAGTGGTTTCTTCCTTGTTTTATTCGACTGCAGGAGTTCCTTTACGGTCGTTCTGCAGCCCCCCGCTTTTGGTTCTCCTTCTTTTTTATTAATGGGCGGTCCAGCCGCCGTCGATGTGCAGGATGTGGCCCGTGACCATGTCCGACGCGTCGGAAGCGAGGTATATGAGCCCCCCGGTCAGATCCTCGGGTTTGCAGAGTCTCCCCAGGACAATGTTGCCCATGACGTAGTCCCGGAAGGATTTTTCCTCTAACATGGGGCGGGTCATGGGCGTCTCCACGAATGTAGGGGCGAGGGCGTTCACGCAGATATTGTGCTTACCCCACTCCAGGGCAAGCACGCGGGTGAGCTGGTTGACGGCGCCTTTGCTGGAGCAGTAGGCCGACCGCTTGATCAGGCCGACGCTGCCGGACTGGGATGAGATGTTGATGATCTTTCCCTTCTTTTGCCGAATCATCACCTTGCCTATCGTCTGGGCGCAGAAGAAAACCCCCTTCACGTTGACATTCGTGATCCGGTCCCAGGCCTCTTCGGTGACCTCTTCGGCCCACTGGGGCACGTTCATCCCGGCGTTGTTGACCAGGATGTCGATGCGGCCGAAGCGCTCAACGGCCATTGCGGTCATCCGTTCGATCTCGGCGATTTGCCCAACATCCGTCCTCACCACCAGCGCCTTTCGTCCAAAGGCCTCCACCTCGCCGCCCACCTGCTCCAGTTCCGGGAGGGTTCGGCTGCAGAGGACCAGGTCCGCCCCGTAGCGGGCCAGATCCAGCGCCATATACCGGCCCATTCCCCGTCCCGCCCCCGTAACGACCGCCACCTTGCCGGTCAGGTCAAACTCGGGGAAGGGAATCCTGTCGCTCATAAACCCTCCTCAAGCGGAATCGTCAAAGCCCCAATTGTCGGAGCTTTTCGGGTGTCGGAAGCCCCTCTTCACTCCAACCCCGATACTCGTAATAGTCGGCAAGCAGCCGCCCCATGGGGGGCAACTGGGTGGTGATCCCCTCGCCCCTGCGGTTGTGCGTCAGGAAACGGGGGGGAAGGAAATCGTCCTTGCGGCTGATGCCCAGCCGGGTGTTGAAAAGCCGTTTGAGATTGAATATACGCTCTCCGATCTTCATCAGCTCTCCGATATCCGCTGTACGGCCGGTGATCATATTGTACCAGTCGACGATGTTTGTAGCGGTCACAGCCTTCCCTACCTGGGCAAATCGACAGAGGATCAGGGTATCGTTCATTGTCTGGTAGGTCTGTAGATTGGCGGTCATCTCGGCCGTGCCTTCCACCTGACAGGAGGGGTGGGGCTTGTCGATGCCGATTTCGGACATAAACAGGGACAGCTCGTACGGATGGCTCCAAGCGGCGTTGTGGCAGGCGCCTCGGGCCGCAGTGCCGTAAGAGAGAGCCTGGCTCCAGAACCGCCGCGGATCATGGGCCGAGGGTTCGAGTCCCTTGACATGCATGGCGAATTCCATGGCGCTGCCTCCCAGGGTGCGGGCCATGCGCAGAACCCCTTCCCCCATGAGTTCCCCGATCCCCTGGCGAAGGCCGATTTTCTTTGTCATTTCCACCAGGGCCTCGCCGCTTCCCCAGCGAAGCTCGATCCCGTCCGTATCCGCGGTCGTGATCAGCCCCTTTTCGAACGCCTCCATCGCAAAGGCGATGACCGACCCGGTGGACATGGTATCCAGGCCGTAGCGGTTGCACAGATCGTTGGCCTTGCAGATGGCGGCAAGGTCATGAACCAGACATTCGCCGCCCATCGTACCCATGGTTTCGTATTCGGGGCCCTCGCCGTCCAAAGGCCCGTACGGCCCATCCTCGATCCGGATGTGGCGGCCGCAGGCGATAGGGCACTGCAGGCAGGCGGTTCTCCCCTTCAGGATGGTGTCGTGCATGGCGACCCCGGAAATCTTGACCGCATCGGCCCAGCGGCTGGACCGCCAGTTCTGGAGGGGGAAATTACCCAATCGCTCGTAATTCTCCACGCCGCCGGATGTCCCGTATTTTCCGAAGGTCTCGGTCACTTTCCGGATGTGGGGCAGGACGGTCTTCATCGCTTCCCGGAGACCCTCCTCATTGGCCTGAATGACTTGCTTTGTTCCGAAGGTCACCATCGCTTTGAGGTTTTTTGAACCCATAACCGCGCCCAGCCCGCAGCGCGCCGCCTGCCGGACGATCGTTCCCACGTGGGGAATGCCTGCGATCCGGGCCAGACGCTCACCGGCAGGACCGATCACCGCGGCGCTCGCCTTATCCGTCGTCTGCCCCTTGAGCCACTCGGCCGACTCGATGGAATCCTTGCCTACGATGGGGCGTGCGTCCCGGATCTCCACGCCGCCGTCATGAATCCATAGATAAACCGGCCCATCGGCCTTCCCCGTCACGACGATCCCGTCGTATCCCGATTTCTTGAAATGGACCGCCCAGGAACCGCCGACGTTCGACTCGCCCAGGATGCCCGTGAGCGGCGAGCGTCCCATGACGTGATGCCGGCTCGATGAAGGAACCCTCGTGTCGGTGAAGGGACCGGTCATCGCCGCCAGGATGTTCTCCGGTCCAAGCGGATCGGTATCGGGGGTTGTCTCGTCGTAGAGGAGCCTTACCCCCAAACCGACGCCGCCCACATAGTTTTCCAGCAGAGCGTCATCCAGGTCCCGGACCTCGATCTTGCGCCCGGTCAAGTCAACCCTTAACACCTTCTTATGGTAGCCGAACATGGCATCGTCCTCTTTCCGGTCAGCCGCCCGTCGCCGGCAGCAAGACCCTTATTGTTTCGTCATTATCGATCGTGTCATCGAGCCTCAGGAGCCGCGCCTTGTTGAAAAACATGACATGGGCCCAGAGTTCGACATCGGAAACCGAATTCTCGTGGTGGATCATCTTGGCAAGGTCGGGGGGGAATCGGCCGATCAGCGCCCGCAAAGAAGCAGGGCTGGAAATCGAAAATTCGAGGTCCTTTCCTGCCACTTTGATAAAAGGATCGGAAAAGAGAAACCGCATCGGCGCCGTCACCCCTACCCTAACCCTCCCCCGTCAGAGGGGGAGGGAAGTATCAGAAAGCTTTCTCGTACACCTTCTCGGTATCTTTAGCCGTCATCCGTCTTGGGTTGTTGCCCATAAGGCGCGTCACATTGACGGCTGCGGCTGCCATTTCGGGAATGGCCGATCGTGGGATGTTCAGTTCGGTCAATGTGATCGGCATATCGATATCCCGGAGGAGGTTCTTGACCGCCTCCACGGATCGGTATGCCGCCTCCACGGGCGACAGGCATTCCACCTGCTCGCCCAAAAGAGCGGCGATCTCGGCGAATTTGACGACATCGCCGGTGCAATTGAACTCCATGACGTGGGGCAGGAGAATGCCGTTGGCGATTCCGTGCGGTACATTGAACTGCCCTCCGAGCGGATAGGCCAGGGCATGAACGGCGCCTACCCCGGCATTGGCCAGGGAGATCCCCGCATAGAGGCTGCCGATGGACATGTCGTACCGGGCGTCCCGACGGTCGCCCCGGGCCACGGCCGTCCGGAGGCTTCTGCCGATGAGCCGTATCGCCTCCCGGGCGTAGATCTCCGTCAGCGACGTGGCGTTCATGGAGGTGTAGGACTCGATGGCATGGGTAAGGGCGTCCATGCCTGTGAAAGAGGTCACACGCGGGGGCATGGAAACGGTCAGCTCCGGATCGACCACGGCCGCGCGGGGCAGGATGTAGGGACTGACAATTCCCTTCTTGAGCTTGGCTGCCGTGTCGGTCAAAATGGCGTTGGGGGTGACCTCGGCGCCGGTACCGGCGGTCGTCGCCACCAGGAAGGTGGGGATTCCCTGTATCTTCAATAGATTGACGCCGAAATAGTCGTAAACGCTGCCGGGGTTCGTGCAGAGGGTCGAGGTCACGGAGGCGATATCCATGGCGCTGCCTCCGCCGACGCCGACGATCAGATCGTACCGGCCTGCCTTGGCTATGTCGATGCACTTTTCGCAGCAGGCGATATCGGGATCGGGGATGACCTGATCGAAGACATCCACGGCGATCTTCTGGTCCGTCAGTACTTTTTCGACCTTTGCGCTGACCCCCGAATCGATGATGCCCTTATCGGTGACCAGGAGCGCCTTTTTTGCCTCGAGGTTTGCGGCCTCCTCGCCCATCTTATCAAGCGCGCCAAAACCGGCGAGAATGAGGTTCGGTGATTTGAGCACGATCAGTTTACGATCCATCGCGACTCCCCACTTAATGATTGTAAGCACCCATTAATTCACACGCAAGAGAATGGAGAATATTTCACAATCAGCGGGGCTTGTCAATCAAAATGAGGCACGCGATTTTTCGCATTGCGGCCGGGGGACAACTTGTGTATGATCAGCGACAACGACATTTCAGGAAAGGGAGGAGGGTATGATCAATAAGGCAATCCTTGTGGGCAGGTTGGGGAAAGATCCGGAGGTGAGGTATACGCCGGACGGCATGATGGTGACAACCTTTACCATGGCAACGGATGAACAGCGAAAGGACAAGAGCGGGGAAAGAGTCAAAACGACCGAATGGCACCGGATAGTGACCTTCGGGAAGCTGGCGGAAATATGCGGCAAGTACCTGATCAAGGGGAAACTCATATTTGTGGAGGGGCGGATCAGGACGCAGTCCTGGGAGGACAAGGAGGGAAACAAGCGATCCACCACCGAGATCATCGCTTCAGACATGCGGATGCTCGATTCGAAAGGCCAGAAGGGAACCGATGCCTCGCAGGAGGAACCCCCGCTGCCGCATCCTGGTGCGGATGGGCCTTTGCCCGAGGATGACGTACCCTTTTAGCGTTTAGGGCTTTTTCTCTTCCGTCGTCTTCTCGGGTGGGGGAGTGACATCGATTTCGTTCGGCTCACGGGTCGCTTTCTTGAAGTTCTTGATGCCCCGACCAAGCGCACTGCCGATCTCGGGAAGCTTCCCGGCGCCGAAGATGATCAGGATAATCACCAGGATAACCAGCAATTCAGGCATGCCTATTCCGAACATGGTCTTATAACCTCATTTCTTGTTTTTATGCATGACCATCTTAGACCATCGGTTTGTTATTGTCAAACGGTAACTTCGCCTCGAATTCCTCAGGGCGTTTTTCTTTCCTGTACCTTCTCGGGCAGGCGTATGTGGATAACCTGCCCCCGTTTCCCAAGGCTTCCCAGGGGTTTTCCCTGGAAGATCACATCGATCCCCCCTGCGTTACCGATGTTGAGCTCAAAGAAGTGAGAGGCCCTGCGTTCGATCCTCTCTCCCGGCTTGAGGAGAACCTGGGAGGAAGAATCGCTGTCTCCCGTGATTCTCACCCATGTCAGCTCCTTGGCCTCGATGATGAGATGGAGCGGTTTTTCGGTCGCGTTTTTGGACGACGGCGGAGCGGACGGCGCTTGCGGAGCAGGCATCGACCCCTTTGCCGCTGCTGTCGCGGTAACGACCGGCGGTGGCTCCGGAAGAGACCTTGTCTGCGGCATGGACGACGGTTTGAGCGGTGAAGAGGGATCCGCCTGCGCCGAGGGGGTCGATTCGGCGGATTGGGCTGGTGACTGGCGTCTGCCGGATTGATCATCCAGGTAAAGGGTATAGACCAGGATGCCTGCAACGATCGCTATTATGAGACTCACAAAAAGGAAGAAGTAACGCCAACCGGTTTTCAGCCGGGGTTTCCTACCTTCTGTCTCCTCGCTGGGTGGTTTGATGCTTTCCAGATGCCATTCATAGCGGTTCAGGATCGGTTTTTCGTCGACCCCGATCGCTTGCGCATATTTCCTGATGAAATTTCTCGTATACACGGGGGGGGGGAGCCGGTCAAAATCCCAGCTCTCCAGGGCTGTGAGGTTGACTATGCTGACCCGTGTGGTGTAAAAGACGTCATTCAGGGAGAATCCTCGCGCTTCCCGCGCGGCCTTCAGGTCCAAAATGGTCTCGTGTGGGAGTTCGGGCGTCTTCGCCACTGCCTGAACTTCATTGTTCTCATTCATTGTATCGATGTCCCCTCGTGAGTTGCAGATACTATTAGCACCACACAACCGACCGCGCAATAGAAAGATGAAAGACATAGAAAGATGAAAGCATGGAAAGATGCAAGCGGTCCCGGTGCGGCGGCTCGGCGGGGGGCGGCAAGTTTGCACTGGTTTTTTGTCTGCGTTTATGCTGAAATGGCCGGCAGGTCTTCACCGGCGCGGATGCCCGTTTCCAACGGTGTGAACAGATTTTTCACTTTTTTTGGGTTCATCAATGGATGGTGTGAGAATGACAACGACTGACGATCACCGGCAATTCCTTGCAACGGTTGCCGTTGAAGCGGGGGCGCTTCTCCGAGAGAAACTTTATGACCGCCATACGGTCCAGTACAAAGGGGAGATCAACCTGGTCACAGAGGCTGACCGCCTCTCCGAGACACTGATCATGGAACGGATCCGCCGATCTTTTCCCGGTCACGATATCCTCACGGAAGAATCTCCTGAAACGACAAACGGTTCCGGCTTTCGCTGGATTATCGATCCTCTTGACGGAACGACGAACTATGCCCACGGATACCCGGTCTTCTGCGTCTCCATTGCTCTCGAGGTTGCGGGGGAGATTCGCCTTGGCGCTGTCTACAACCCGATGCTGGCGGAGCTTTTTACAGCAGAGAAGGAGGCGGGTGCCTTTTTAAATGGCAGACGGATTGCCGTCTCCCGGACGGCGGATCTCAACAGAGGGCTTCTCGCAACCGGCTTCCCTTATGATATTCGGGAGGACCGGAACAACAACATGAATTACTTCATGGCATTGGCCATGAATGCCCAGGCGGTCCGCCGGGCTGGTTCGGCGGCTCTCGATCTGGCCTACGTTGCGGCAGGTCGCTTCGACGGCTTTTGGGAGCTGAAGCTCATGCCCTGGGACACCGCGGCCGGATGGCTCCTCGTGACCGAGGCGGGTGGCGTCGTGACCGACCTCTCAGGCGGGCCTTACGGGCTTTGCTCCCCCCATATGCTGGCAGGCAACGGCATCATCAACGGCGAGATGCTCCGGATACTCTCCAAGACCGACCCCCTTTACAGCTTATAAACGACTATTCTTAAGAACCTGCGGTCAACTTGACCAGCATCTTTCTCATTCTCGGCCCGTCGAATTCACAAAAAAAGAGCGATTGCCATGTCCCGAGAACGAGTCTGCCGTCTTTGATGAATACCGTCTGTGACGCCCCGAAAAGCGAGGCCTTGATATGGGCGGCGGCGTTTCCCTCCGCATGCCGGTAATGGTCGGAAAGCGGGACGAGCCGATCCAGGGCTGCGAGGATATCCCGCGGAACATCCGGGTCGGCGTTCTCGTTGATCGTGATCGCCGCCGTGGTGTGGGGGATAAAGAGATGGCAGATCCCGTCCCGGATGCCGCTTTTCCGGACTTCCTCCGCGATGCGACCCGTGATGTCGATCATCTCGCATCGGGCGGCGGTGCTGATTGCAAGTGAGGCCATTCCTTTCTCCTTTCCCCCTTTTCTTCAACAGAGGTCAATGCGTCATGGAGCCTCTTGCCGATCTTCAGGCCGCGATCGATGAAATCCGGCCCGTATACCCTTCCCGTGGGGGTTCGGAAACTGTCCCGAATCTGACGGATCCCTTCGAGGCCGGGGAGAAGACGGGGGAGGAGCGCCTTCAGGGGAACCTCCCGGGGAAGAACCATCGCCCATAGGGTTTCGGTAAAGTTGTCCGGTCCCCAGCGGAACTTGTCCGCGTCGTACAGGACATCGGAGAGACGCCGTGACGCGGGAATCTGTGATGCGCGAGCAGTGGGATTCGGGGGAGGACGGAAGGCTTCGTGGTTGCGTATGGCGTCGGTGATGTCCGTGCATTCCCCGTCATGGAGCGAAAAAGCGGGGAGGAGGGTTTTGACCTCCTCGGCGCCCCGTACCGCATGATCCCTCTGCCCTCGGCAGATGTCGTGAAAAATACCGGCAAGATGGGCAAGCAGGACCAGCCGCCGGACACGGGCATCGGGCTCTGTGACCCCTTCTTCAATGAGGATCAGGGCGCCGCTGTCGACGGCTACCTTTTCGACGTGGATCAGCCCGTGGCCGGGGCAGGCGCCCAGTTCCGCAACGATTCGGAGCCCCGCCGCGCTCAGCGGCTCGTCGGCGAACAGCTCCCGGGAAAGCGCCACTTCCCGCTCCCTCTCGAGGTAGAAGCGGGGTGTCCCGACCTCAGCGGCGATTGTCCGGGAGAGATCAATGGCCCGGCGGTATTCGTGATCAGGCAATCGTCATACCTCATCAAAACCTCAGATTTTCCCCCGCTCCTGGGCGATCCGCATATAGGTTTCCATGCCGGTTTCCGGGGGGACATACTGCTGATCTTCGGATTTTTTCACGAGATGCATGGCGTCGGTCGGACAAGTGGAAATGCACAGGCCGCATCCGATGCAGCGATTAAGATTGATTACGGCCTTAGCTTCGACGATATCGATGGCCTCCATCTGGCAGCGGTCCAGACAGGTTTCGCATCCCGTGCACTGATCATCGTCAATCTGAGCATAATAATTGCTTTTTACCGCCGCCGCGGGGCTCTCCTGTTTTTTCAGTGACCCGAGAATCCCGCAGCAGTCGCCGCAGCAGCTGCACATTCCCCCGGTATACTGGGCATTGAAGGGCTGCATGACCAGGGCGGCGGCCTCGTTTTTCCGGGCTATTTCCTTTGCCTCTTCCTTTGTGACATACCGTCCCATGCCGTTATCCACATAAAAACTCGCATGGGATCCGAAGAGAAAACAGGCATCCATCGGCTTTTCGCAACCCTTGCCGACTTTTTTTGCCACTGTCCGGCAGATGCAGGGAGCGACGGCAATTTTTTTCTGATCGTCAAAAATTTTCATGACGTCCTCGTAGGGCGCGATGGGCCATTCGGTCACCAGCTCCTTGTTGATCGGGATGGTCCGCATGACAGGGGTGCTGAAGGCTGCAAAGCTCTTCCCGAGGGCGGCATGGTAGTACTCTTCCACATCCCTGGCGAGCGTCTCGTCAACCGTATTGAGCTGGAACTCATAGATACCCACCACAAAAGGAACGGCCGCGTAACGTGCGGCGTCGTTTTTCACCTGACGAAACAGCAGCCCGCGCCTGGCCATGGCTTCGAGGTGTGCGGCGGTATCCTTTATCGGAAGATTCAGCCGCTCCGCCAAGCTTTCCGGCGATTCCAGCATCGGGGACAACAGCAGAAACATTTCCGCATCCGCTTCGGTGAATATCTTTCTGAGGATTTTGATTTCTATGCCGTTTCGTGTAGCGGGAAAGCCGGTGCCCATGTCATCGAGTCTTTCCCTGAGCTTCTCATATACGTCATTCATCGCTTCGGTCTCCTTATATCCACACATATGATCCATCCAGATCCTTTCTAACCCTGCCTTGCTTTTCAGCGTCCTTGATGATTTCCTCGATCTTTTTTTCAGATAATCCAAACTTCTCTTTTAGTGAGGCGACGGAGAGTTCCCCCGGGATCTGTCTGAGAACCTCGCTGGTTTGAGACTTGTTGATCGACGTATCCTCGCTCCTGATCAATTTGCCCAGCGTGTTGAAATATTTACGAACCGGCGGCCTTGCGACTCTCGGCGCTTGCAGAGATTCACTGATGCCCGGTCTGACTGCCGGCAACTCTTCCGGAGCTTGTGTGATTTCAGCAACTCCTGGCGCTTCCGTCGGTTCCCTGTTTTCACCGGGGAACAGGGGCTCGTTATCCACCATGGTCTGTCTTGTTTCGCTCGCCTTCTTATCTCCAAAGCTCTCGATCAGCAGCGCCTGAATTTGATGGAAGTTGGATTCTATGAAGGATTCTGAACCCTTGATCTCTATTTCCCTGGTCGTCGAATTGAAATTGATATTTGACATCTTACTCATACCTCTTCGTGCTTTCCTTTCGTTTTGGAATTGTAATACATTAATTATCTGCCTTATGCCCATGAAAAACAAAACCCCCGTCCCGGTATAAAAAGAGAGAGGCTCATTCAAAGGCTCTGTTCTTAACCCGCTATTGTCACATTATGGGATTGGAATGCTTTCACCAGCGTGCTATATACTATATGCAGTCACCTGTGAAAAGTCAATGTAAAAAATGACAACGTGCAAAAATGGCCCTCTGAGAGGCAAGAGTATAGATGGCGGTAGTGTGAATAGAAAGTGTTTCGTGACATGGGGGGTATTTCCACATGAACAAGAAAAAGTGGATCAGGACACTCGTCGCCATTGTCATTTTCAGCCTGCTTTTTTTATCACCGCGTTTGGCATCGGAGGCGAGGGCTGAGACGAGGATCACGATAACGGTTGCCGCAGGCGGCGTCGCCTGTGGTGTCTTCTTCTTTTTGCATTATGCATTCAGGGTGTCGATGTCCATTGAGCAAAGTGAAACAGAGACGACTGCCATATTCAATCTCGGCCCCGAAGGCTGGCAGATCCAGTTTCCCAAGGTGAACATCGTGGGAAGCGGACGCCACAACGTCTCATTTCCGGTATACTCTCCGGAGACAGTGCAGATGGATATTTTGAAATGGAGATTCTGAATGATCCAAGGTGTGGTGTCACTGTTTGTGCCAACAAAAACCGAGGATCAGGTGCTTTCACCTGATCCCCGGTTTTTGTTGGCGCGCCCAGGAGGATTCGAACCTCCGACATTCAGATTCGTAGTCTGACGCTCTATCCAGCTGAGCCATGGGCGCTTATTTTTTTACAATGGCGGAGAGAGCGGGATTCGAACCCGCGGTACACCTTTGAAGGGCGTACAATC
>CAZINF010000039.1:0-23643 GCA_964540555.1 uncultured Syntrophus sp.
GTGTACATGTGTAATACATCAATGACAGGAGGTGTACCATGAGTACAGCAATATCTGTGAGGCTTCCTAAATATCTCGCCGACCAGCTTGACGGCATAGCCAAAGAAACCGAGAGGCCCCGCTCTTTCATCATCCAGAAAGCGCTGGAGTCATACATTGAAGATTTCGCCGATCTTCAGATTGCACTCGACCGGCTCCACGACAAGAGCGATCCTATCATTTCCGGTAAAGAACTGAGGGAGCCACTTGGCTTATAACGTTGTCTACAAGAAGTCGGTACATCGCGATCTCAAGAAGTTGTCAAAAGCTGAGGTCAGCCGCATCCTTGACCAAATAGAACAAGAACTGACAAAGAAGCCTGAGTCATACCCCGTACTCAAAGGCCAATTTGCCGGGCTACGCAAGTATCGTATTGGCGACTATAGGGTAATTTATGCCCTTGTGGGCACAGATATTCTTGTTCTTCGAATCGGTAATCGGAGAGATGTTTACAAAGGCGAAATCTAACCAATCAATCAACCCGACCGGAATATTGCCGGTGCAAATTGCCAAGTCCCCGGCCCGGCGGGTTATTTCTGGCGTTCGCGTCGCGCTGCGCACGACGCCAACGGCGAGCACAGGAAAGATATGAATCTCAACTTTATGGATTTTGAAATCCCGTTATTGAAAGCCCTTATTAAACTTGGCGGGCGGGCAAAACCATCCGAGGTCTATCCGGAAGTCGAGAAGATGATAGGTTTGAGTCCCATGGAGTTTCCAGGGGAATATGAAAAATACAAAAGCAACATGATCAAATGGAAAAACAAAACCGCATGGGCACGAGAATATCTGAAAAGAAAAAAGCAATTGGATGGTTCCGAACGGGGTATATGGAAAATCACAGAAATAGGAAAGGACCGGCTAAGGAGCTTCAATAAGACGAAAAAAGACCCTGACGAAGGTTTGGCTCCGCTTCAAGGTGTGGAAGTTTCGATATCGGATGAGCATATTACCCCCCAAGAAGGTTTCAACAAAATCGAGAACGTGCAAATACATGAAACCGGTGGTATACTTGGAGTACGAGGCATTGTTTATGAACCCATCAACGAGCAAGGCGTCATTCTTTTGTTCGCCGCCCTTTGTCACGACTTGGGGTTTATGATAGAAGGGATCAGGAGCAGCTTCCCTGATGCACTACTGAGGAGAAAGAACAGCAAGGGAACCTGGAACAGCTGCCACGCCGAATTTGAGTTCAAGTCGTCGAATTTCAAGTTGCACAAACATAATCCGAAACAGTGCGATTTGATCATCTGTTGGGAACACGATTGGAATGATTCGCAAGTAGAAGTGATATCCTTGAAAGAAAGAATCCACGAATTTAAGTGATGAGGTTAACATTATGAGTACAAAGGAATTACTTATTAACGAGATTCAAGAAGTCCCCGAGCCACTTCTGAGTGAGGTGCTCAATTTTGTCCATTTCCTGAAGGCAAAGATTGTTCATGATAAGCTGGATATTGCCATCATGAGCGAATCCTCTTTATCTGAGGATTGGTTAAAGCCTGAGGAGGACAAAGCGTGGCAAAATTTATAAAAGGGGATGTCGTTGTCATTCCTTTCCCCTTCTCGGATCTAAGTCAATCCAAGCGCCGCCCGGCACTTATTATTGCCCCTCTTGAAGGAGACGACGCAATTCTCTGTCAGATAACCAGTAAAACCATCAAAGACATCTACGCTATTTCAATCGATGATAGTGATTTCGATGCCGGCAGTCTCAAGCAATCCGGCAATATCAGGCCCAACCGGCTGTTTACCGCAGACAGCCACATTATTTTATATCGAGCGGGCCACATCAAGAATGATAAATTGAATCAAGTCATTGAAAAACTTGTCGAGATTATTAAAGGATAAATTATTTCGCTAACAAATCGTTCCAGTGGTTAGCCGAAAAAGCCGGCTCCCAGTGAACTTCCCGATGGCGCGGACGCTACGCGCCGCGCCATCGACGCTGCGAATTGCCATCCGCTTTCTGGCTGGCGCTTACGCGCCTGGCCATCAAGCGGATACAGCGGGCAGCCGTCCCCGCGAGCAAGCTCGCGTGTACGTCAGCCGCTGATCCGCAGCGCCGATGCGGAGGACTTGCAGATATGACTTCTCTGAGATCCATGTTCTCTTTGATTGTTTTTCTGTCGCTATATTCGGCCACTACGATCGGTGCCGGCCATTCTGACTTGTATTTCATTGATGCACACAGCCAGGCTGACAGTGAACAGGTTCTCCAAAGAGTCATTACCTTGATGGACAGCGCGGGTGTCCGGCGCACCATCCTTTCCGCGAGGCGCGATCTGACGTCGGGCGATATTGCGACGTTTGCCGAGCAGCATCCAGACCGGATTACTGCTTCCGTAAGAACCAAGGGTCGCGCTTACCTGGAGAATGCCAGTGGATACTACAAAACGCTGGAACGCGACGCGGGTAGCGGCCGGTTCGGGGCAATCGCCGAGTTGCTCATGTACCACGCACAGAAAGGCAACAAGGCCCCCGAAGTAGTCGTATACCCCAATGATAAGCGGGTGCAGGCGACACTAACCCTCGCGAGAAAGAAGGGGTGGCCGCTGGTCGTGCACATCGAATTCGCATCACTTTCAGGGGGCGAGAAAATCAAGTACATGGAACAGCTCGAAGCGATGCTCACCCAAAACCCTGAGTATCCATTCGTGATGATCCACATGGGCCAATTGCGCTCAGATGAGGTGCGGCGCCTGATTGAGTCGCATAAGAATGTGTATTTTATGACCTCCCATACCAATCCAACGGCCATTAGCAAATCGAATCAGCCGTGGACACCAATGTTCAAGGGCGATGTGCTGGCGCCCGAGTGGAAGGAGCTCATGGTTCTGTATCCAGACAAATTTGTTCTTGCTTTTGATAACGTATGGCCCGAGCACTGGGGTGATTTTTATTTGCAGGAAGCAGAGTACTGGCGCAAGGCATTCGCGACGCTTCCGGCGGAGGTCGCCCATGCAATAGCGCACGGAAACGCCGAACGCCTATGGAAGATTCCCAAGTAGTCGGCAATAGCCATATGCGTGACGAGAATCTGCTTTGATTGTCAAACATTGGTGGCAAGAGTATAATGAAGCTCAGGGGGATGATGAATGCTTCTGTTTGAATGGGATCCAAACAAGGCCAAAGAAAACCTCGAAATTTATGGCGTTTCTTTTGACGAAGCAAGCACGGCCTTTCGAGATACCTTGTCTCTGGCCATTTATGATCCCTTACATTCAGAGGAAGAAGACAGGTTCGTCTTGATCAGAAACTCTCACAAAGACCATCTTCTGGTAGTTGTTCACACGGAAAGGGGCGACAACATCAGACTGATTAGTGCAAGAAAGGCATCCAAAAAAGAAAGGGAGCAATATGAAGAGAACGCAAAAAGATCCAGACATGCTTGAGGAATACGACTTCAGCAAAGGCGTTCGGGGCAAATACGCAAAGAGATATGCGGAAGGCACGAACGTTGTAGTAATCGAGCCAGACGTTGCGAAGGTTTTTCCTGACCATGATTCAGTGAATCAGGCACTGAGATCACTGGTGGAAATCATTAGAAGACAAAAGAAGCTTGCATAACCACGGCATCCACCGGATCGGCCACAAAGCCGGCACCCGGTGATGCTTGGCGTTATCCGCAAAAAGCTTGATATTTATGCATGGATTATGCATACTCAGGCATATGAATTCTCTCTCAGGAGGAGAAAATATGAGAACAACCTTAAACATAGAAGACCACTTGGTGGATAAGGCGTCAAAGCTCATGGGAATTAAGGAGAAAACCATGCTGGTCAAGCTCGGTTTGGAGGCATTGATCGCCAGGGAAAGCAGTAAAAGATTCGCAAAATTGGGCGGCACGGAGAAAGGGTTGAAAGCAATACCGCGAAGGAGGGTCACCGTTTAAAAATGCTCCTTGCAGATACATCCGTGTGGGTCTTCCATTTTCGAGAAGGGAACGCCGAGCTTGCAAATCAGCTCAATAACGGGGAGGTGGTATGCCATCCATTTGTAATTGGTGAGCTCGCATGCGGAAATCTAAAGAACCGGAATCAAATACTCTCACTTCTTCAATCTCTTCCCATGAGCATCAAAGCAGAACATGAAGAAGTGGTCGAATTCATAGAAAGAAACCAGTTGATGGGGAAGTGCCTTGGCTACGTGGATATTCATCTCATCGCGTCTGCCATGCTGACGGGAATATCAATCTGGACGCATGATAAGAAGTTAGAGCAAGCTGCGAATGCACTTCGCATAAGTCACAAATAGAAAATCAGATACACGGCAATCCAGTCAACTCGCTACGCTGGCGGGCTGATTTTCTTTTGATACAGAAGGGAAAGCAACCCATGAACATTACGGCAAACACGATCTGGTCGGCTCTCCAAACGATCCGCGAGAAGGCGCCGGTCGTCCACAGCATCACCAATTACGTCGTCATGAACAGTACGGCGAACGCCCTGCTCGCGCTCGGCGCCTCGCCGGTCATGGCACACGCCGAGGAGGAGATGGAAGAGATGGTCGGGATCGCCTCGGCCCTCGTCATCAACATCGGCACGCTGAGCCCGGCTTGGGTCCGGGCGATGTTCCGTGCGGCCGAAGCGGCGCGGATGCGGCGGATACCGATCGTCCTCGATCCGGTGGGGGCGGGGGCGACCTCCTACCGGACAAGGACGGCGCGCGAGCTCATCAAGGCGGTCCCTCCCGAGATCATTCGCGGTAACGCCTCGGAGATCATGGCGCTAATCGCCAGTGACACAAAGACGAAAGGGGTTGACAGCAGCGCCTCCTCGGACGCCGCCGTCGTTCTTGGCCGGGCCCTGCACGCGGAATGCGGCGCCGCCGTCTGCATCAGCGGCGAGACGGATTACACCATCGGCAGGGCGGGGGTGATCCGGGGCCGGAACGGTCACATCATGATGACCCGGGTCACGGGCCTCGGCTGTACGGCGAGCGCCCTCTGCGGCGCGTTTGCCGCAGTCACCTCCGATCCGGCGGTCGCCGCTGCGGAGGCGATGGCTGTCATGGGGATCGCCGGTGAGATTGCTGTTGCCGACGCGGCGGGGCCGGGCAGCCTCCAGGTCCGCTTCCTCGATGCCCTTTACCACCTTTCCGCCGGCGATATAGAGCGGCTGCTGAAGCTTGACGTAGAGGAGTGAACGCGGGATCATCCGTTCAAAACCAGATTCCCGATGAAAAGGATATCGACCATGAAAGGGCTGTATTTCGTGACCGACCGCGCGCTGTGCGGTGCCAGGGCGCTTGCGGATTGCGTTCTCCAGGCGATCCGGGGCGGGGCCGTCTGCGTCCAGCTCCGCGAAAAGGACGTCTCAACGCGGTTTTTCAGCGAAGAGGCCGGGCGGATCAAGACCCTCATGGCGGCTTTTGAGGTGCCGCTCATCATCAATGACCGCCTGGATGTGGCCCTCGCCGTGGGGGCCGACGGCGTCCATGTGGGACAAAGCGACATGCCTTACGAAATCGCCCGGAAGCTGATGGGGCCAAAAGCGATTATCGGCCTTTCCGTGGAAACCTGGGAGGATGTGGAACGGGCGCAGGGGCTCGACTGCGATTACCTCGGCGTAAGCCCTGTTTTTGCAACACCAACCAAGACGGACACCAAGGAACCGTGGGGTCTGGAAGGGCTCGCCAGGATTCGGGCCTTTTCCCGCCACCCGCTGGTCGGGATCGGCGGCCTCAATGCAGGAAACGCCGAAGCGGCGATCATGGCCGGCGCCGATGGCGTCGCCGTCGTCTCGGCCATCTGCGCTGCTGCCGATCCCTATGCAGCATCCAGAGAACTCGCCGACATCATCACCTCGGCGCTGGCAAGAAGAAGCATACCGATATGATAATGCCACCGGAAAAGTTAGTGATTATCGATTATTGCGGCACACTCAGCCTGGAGGCGCCCCGCTTCGGCCGGCCGGAGAACCTTTTCCGCGCACTTGGGGAGAGCGGTCTTGACGCCCTTGGCGTCTCGACACCGGAGGCCTTCTGGCAAGAGATCGTCGATCCTACCTGGGTCGAGGGAAGCACGACCGCGATCGGCTACGCGCGGGTGATGGCGGAGCGGATCGCAGCTCTCCGACTTGCTCCCGACGCCCCGAAAACCGAGATCGAAGCCGCAACTGCCCGTTTCGTCGCCATGTACCTCGACTCATCCGGGATCGATCCCCACTGGCGGCCCATTCTCGCACGCCTGAGCGCACACCCCGCCGTCGTGACGGTTATCGCCACGGATCACTATGCCGAGGCAACGGAGAAAATCACCGGCTGTCTCGATTCATGGGGCATTCCCGCAGGGAAGACCGGGATGGGCGATCCCCCCCCCTCACCCCCCGCACCCAGAGATGCCTTGGCGCAACTTGAAGGTCGGATCGATCGTGATTTTCGAAGGTCTCCCAGATTCTTTATTGCCAACTCCGCCGACCTTGGCGTCTGGAAGGAGTCCCGACGCTTCTGGGAGATCCTGCGATCGAAGCTCCCCCCGGCACCGGTCCGGCGGATCCTTCTGATCGACGATTTCGGCTTCAACGAAGCGCCGGGGGACAGCTACGGCGAGCGAGTCAAAGTCGCGGCCAGGCGGGAGAAGACCGTCGCCAACCTTGGGGAGACCTTTCAGGCTGTGGTGGAGGTGGCCCCTTTCGATCTGCCGGGAGAGGATTGGGGGTGTGAAGAGGCCGGCGCCAGGATGATCGAGAAGACGGCCACCCGCATCGATGCATTCCTGGAGAGGCGATCATGAACGAAAATGAATGCAAACCTCTTATCGATTACCCCTGTCTCTGGGTTTACAAGGTGATCGGCCGCGATCCGGAGGGGCTCAGAGGCGCCATTGCGGAAGTCATGCAGGGAAGCGGACATACCCTCACCCCTTCCCGGAGCAGTAAAGGCGGCGCTTACCACTGCCTGAATGTGGAGATGACCGTCGAGAGCGAGCCGGTCCGCCTCAGCATCTACGAGCGATTGAGCCGGCACCCGTCCGTCATCATGGTGATGTAGAGAAGAGAGGAGAAATACTATGGCCAACGAGCCCGCCAATAAAGTGATCTACTCCATGATCGGAGTGAGCAAGGTTTACGAAAAGAAACCTGTCCTGAAGGATATTTATCTCTCCTATTTCTACGGGGCGAAGATCGGCGTCCTGGGGCTGAACGGCTCCGGCAAGAGCTCGCTGCTTAGGATCCTGGCCGGCGTCGATGCGGATTTTATCGGGAAGACGATCCTTACGCCCGGCCATACCGTCGGCTTCCTGGAGCAGGAGCCGAGGCTCGATGAGACGAAGACGGTCCGCGACATCGTGGAGCAGGGGGTGCAGGAAACGGTCGATCTCCTGAATGAGTTCAACGCGATCAATGAAAAATTCGCCGAGCCGATGACGGACGATGAGATGAATAAACTCCTGGACCGACAGGCGAAGGTCCAGGAGAAGCTGGACCACCTGGATGCCTGGGACCTCGATTCCCGTCTGGAGATGGCGATGGATGCGCTGCGCTGTCCGCCGGGGGAAACCTCTGTGAATGTCCTCTCCGGCGGTGAGCGGCGGCGGGTCGCCCTCTGCCGCCTACTCCTCCAGAGCCCCGATATCCTGCTCCTCGACGAACCGACGAACCACCTCGACGCCGAATCCGTCGCATGGCTGGAACACCATCTCCAGCGGTACGAGGGCACCGTGATCGCCGTGACCCACGACCGCTACTTTCTCGACAATGTCGCCGGCTGGATCCTCGAACTGGACAAGGGGCAGGGGATCCCCTGGAAGGGGAACTACTCTTCCTGGCTGGATCAGAAACAGAAGCGACTCCAGAAGGAGGAGAAATCGGAAACCGAGCGGCAGAAGACCCTCCAGCGGGAACTGGAGTGGATCCGGATGTCGCCCAAGGGCCGCCATGCCAAATCAAAGGCGCGTATCGCTTCTTACGAGGAGTTGCTCTCGCAGGAAACGGAGGCCCGCGCCAGCGGTCTGGAGATCTACATCCCGCCCGGACCCCGCCTGGGGAAGCTCGTCATCGAAGTGGAGGGGGTGAGCAAAGCTTACGGCGACCGCCTCCTGATCGACAGGATGTCCTTTGCCCTGCCGCCCGGCGGGATCGTCGGGGTCATCGGTCCGAACGGCGCCGGGAAAACGACACTCTTTCGGATGATCACCGGTCAGGAGAAGCCCGATTCCGGGACGATCCGGATCGCCGATACGGTAAAACTGGCCTATGTCGATCAGAGCCGGGACGTCCTCGATCCGAACAAGTCGATCTGGGAGATGATCTCCGAAGGGAGGGACGCCATCGTGCTCGGAAACCGCGAGATGAACTCCCGGGCCTATGTCTCCCGTTTCAACTTTTCCGGGACGGACCAGCAGAAGAAGGTCGGGCAGATCTCCGGCGGCGAGCGGAACCGTGTCCACCTGGCGCGGATGCTCAAGGAGGGGGCGAACGTCCTTCTCCTCGACGAGCCGACCAACGACCTCGATGTGAACACGATGCGCGCCATTGAGGAGGGGCTGGAAAACTTCGCCGGCTGCGCGGTCGTCATCAGCCACGATCGCTGGTTTCTCGACCGGATCGCCACCCACATCCTCGCCTTCGAAGGGGACAGCACAACCCTCTGGTTCGATGGCAACTATTCCGAATACGAGGCGGACCGAAAGGCCCGTCTCGGCGCCGCGGCCAGCCAGCCGCACCGGATCAAGTACCGCCAGCTGACGAGGATATAAGATATGGAAAGGCGGATATTCCTTATGAAGAAATCGAACCAGGCGAGGGTGCTTCGTGGATTGCCGTTCGTGCTTATCCTTTCTCTTTTTCTTGTATCCTGCCTGGGCTGGATACTGGAAAAGCCCTCCTTCACCCTTCGTGAGATCACCCTCAATCCCCGCTCCTTAACGGAGATGCAGCTGCTCCTCGGTCTCGATGTACAAAATCCGAACCGTTTTGACCTTACGCTCCGGTCTTTTGAATACACCATTTACCTCAACAATGAAGAAGTCGGAAACGGCCGTCTGGAAAAGGAACTCCTGATTCCCTCGTCATCGGTCACACGGGTGCAGGCGCCAGTCGCTGCAAAGTTCAAAAACCTGGGTGGCAGCGTGATGTCCGTTATTACGGGGAAGGGATTGACTTACAAGATAGAAGGAAAGGCCGACGTCAAAACGGCCATTGGAAGCCTCAAATTTTCATTCTCCAATGAGGGGCGCCTTTGAAAAGGCTTGCCCCTTAATCAACCCCTCCGGAAACGAACGCGGCCTTCGCGGCCGGTGTGGCGAGATAGCGCAACACCGCCCTTGCCGCATCGACCGACGTTGCGCCGGTCATCATCACGGCATCATAACTCGTATAATTCTGGATCTCCGCCGGCAGCGGCCCGACGAGTCTGAGTCCCTTGGCTTCGTATAACTTAATCTCGGTGATCGCGCCAAAGCCGATCTCATTGCCTTTGATCACATGCTCCAGGACCGCCGCACCGGTTGCATAACGTGTCGTCTTGGTTTTCAGTTGCTCGGCAATACCCATCTTCCCGAACAGCTTATCGAGGTAAATACCGGTGGAAGCGGTGTTGTATTAACCAGGGGTGGAACTCGGAGAAATTGACTTGCAGTCCGCGGCCGAAATCCGTATGCTCACCGCCATGGAAGAGGCCCTTCAGAATGTCTTTGCAATGTTCCTGATCATGATGGCGTCCTATCTCCTCATGAAAAAGGAGCCCTTTCCGGTAAAGGTAGTCAACGGCCTCGTTTTCAATTTCTTCCTGCTGAAGTAAAGGAGGTCAATATGAAAACCGCTTTCATTATTTTCGACCGGATGACCGCTTTGGACCTGATCGGCGTCTATGATCCGCTCACTCGTCTGAAGTCTATGAACTTCATACCGGAGTTCAATTGGCGGATCTGCGCCTTTACCGAGGAAGTCTCCGATGACAGAGGACTCCGCTTCACCCCCGATACCGTAGCCGAGTCGCTGGACACCTATGATATCATCGTCGTTCCCGGTGGTTTTGGGACGCGCGCCCTTCAACATGACAAGGCATTTACCCAGTGGTTGCGGTCGGCCGGCCCGGTGAAATTGAAAACGTCCGTCTGCACCGGGGCGCTTCTCTTAGGTTCGGCAGGCTTCCTGGCGGGAAGACGCGCCACAACGCATCCAAATGCCTTCGAGGAATTGAAGCCTTACTGCGCCGAGGTTGTCGTTGACCATCGCGTCGTTGATGAAGGGGAAGTCGTAACGGCGCAAGGGGTCACATCGTCCATCGATCTGGGACTTCACCTTGTTGAAAGACTCGCCGGTCGCGAAGCACGGGTCCGGATCGCCAAACAAATGGATTATCCGTACTCCCAATTTCCTTAGGTTATCTTAGCTACCCTGCGGGCTGTGACTCCAATTCGCCCTTCGGCGGGGCGATCCGCCGGTGGCGCACGACGCCGTAGATCGTCATCGGCAGGACGATGACGACCAGCATCCGAGGCACATTGTCATCCGGATGGAACAGCATCACAAGCGAGACGATCGCAAACGCCACGCGCATCATCGTGTCCAAGCCCCAGTTACGGAAAAACCGCCCGAACATGGCGAAGGTAAAACCGCTGCATCCGACCGCCACGAGCACCGTATCGGCGATCTGCCACCAGCCCGGGTTCACCACGATGTCGGAGCGGGTGAAGATCGCAAAGGTCATGATGGTGATGGGCGCGCACATTTTCAGCGCCTCCCACATGGTCTTCATGAATGACGCCTCCGCGATCCGCGCCGAGACCGCAGCCGCGAGCGAGGTCGGCGGCGACAATTCGCCCCAGACTGCTATCAGAAAGCAGAAGAAATGCGCAATCCATGGATCGACGCCGAGCTTGCGCATCGGTTCGACGACGATGACCGCAAGGACGATATAGGTCGCCGTCGGCGGCAGGCCGGCGCCGACGAGCCAGCCGAACACCCAGGCCATCAGGATGAGCGCAACGATGTGCCACTCGCCGACGTGCAGGAGTATGCCCCCCATGCGGTTGATAAAGCCGGTCACGGTGAAGAGGCCGACCATGATCCCCAGTGTCGAGAGCAGCAGCGTCAAGTAGGAGGTCATCTCGGCGTGCGTCTCGATCATGATGCGGATGTTCGCGAAAAGCGTATCCTTTTCCGACGCCGGATCCTTCCGCACGTACTTGAAGTAAAAATAGAGCAGGATGAGGAGCGAGAACATGAAGATCCCGGTATAGAGCCCTGCGAGCTGCTCGCCGTAGTTGAGCACCCCCATCAGGATGGTGAGAAAGATGATCCCGGTAAAGAAGATGGCCGTCTTGAGTTGGTCGTAGGAGGAAACGGGCTCCACCTCGATCGGTTCGGCGGGCAACAGCCGCACGCTCATCAGATAAATGGACAGGGAGAGGGTAGAGTAGTAGATAAAGGCGAGGGAAAAGCCGCGGAGCACCACGTCCCAATAGGGCACGTTTAAGAATTCCGCCATGACGAAACCGGCGACCGCCATCACCGGCGGCATGATGAGCCCGCCCATCGAAGCCGCGGTCTCCACCGCTCCGGCGAACTCCCCCGGGATGCCGTAGCGTTTCATCAGAGGGATCGTGAAAGCGCCGACCACCGTGGCGTTGGCCGCGCCGCTGCCGCTGATCATGCCGACCGCGGACGAGGCGAGGACGGCCGTCTGGGGTATCGTTTGCCGCGACTTTCCGGCGATCCGCCGCATGAAACTGACCATCGCCCCCTGCGCATCGAAGCCGCGCGCCGCAGCCGCCAGGAGTAAAAACGCCGCGATCGTCGTCAGCGCGATCTGTGCGTATTGTCCGTATATCCCCGTCGAGAATTCGACCGTGCTCGAGGTGACCACCCGGTAGAAGGAGGTCCCCGGATGCCAGAAGAAGTCGATCGGGCTCAGGTAGCCCCAGAGCGTGTAGATCACCAGAATCACGTTCATCCAGAACAGCTCGGTATGGACGACCCTCGCGAGCTCCATCACCACCACTAAAATCAGCAGACCCGCAATGAAATCCTCGCGGGTATAGGAGCCCTGTCGCCAGATCGCGATCTGCTCGTATTCCATGAAAAAATGGTAAAAGGCGTAAAGACAGATGCCGATGTAGAGAACGACGAGGAGATGATTGACGATCGGCGGAAGCCGCTTGTAGATATAACCGTTCTTGTGCATGTGCAGGATCTGCAGGATCAGGCAGATCGGCACCAGGAAAGCGACGAGCTCGGTCGGACCGCCGTAACCGGTGTAGAAGTACCAGCAGAGCCAGGTGAACAGAAAGATCGATATGACGAATATCAGATTGTCGATGGAGATGTGGCGCTTGAACCGGTCACTTAGCATGGCTCCCCCCCCTTTTTGCTTCGGATGTCCGTTGCCTCCCGGACCGCATTGTCGATAAGACAATGACGGCGCTCGGCAAATGGTGAAACATCTGGATAGACGAAATCACCAACCATGGTTGCGGCGCCCGCCCGATTCAGGCCGCACATGCCTATGGATGTGGGAAACCGTCATGGTAACCTGGTGTAACCGCTGCGACGGCAGCGGTTACACCAGGTTACCCCGTTGTCCGATCACTTGCCGGCGATCTTCCACTTGTCGTTCCATGCCTTTTGTTCCTTGAGGAACTTGGCAAGACCCGCATGGACCGGAACGGTCGGATTGGCTTTGATCCCGTTCACCTGCATGCCGACGAAATTACGCGCCATGGGTCCGAAGCCGGGATCCGCTTTGGCGAGGCTCTCGCGTTCATTATAGAACCTGGTCAGCATCCTGTAGACGACATCCTCGGGCATGTCCGCCCGCATGTTGTAGCCGAACAGGATCGGTACGCCGAGGATGGTCTTGACGCCGACGTCCTTGCTGAACGCCTTCGTTGCATCGACCTCCACGGGAGCAAGGTCCGCCGCCGTCAGCTTCTTGACCTCATCCGCACTGGGGTTGATGATCTTGATGTCGGTTCGCAGTTCGGTCTCCCGCCAGTAGGAGGCGAGAGAGGCGCCGGCGGTCGTATAGGCGACGGCGCCGACGATGGACCCGGAGTGAAGCGCGTCGCCCTGGGCCGCCTCGCCGATCTGGATGTGGTTGAACTTATAGCCGAGCGCCTTGAAGATCCGCTGGAAATTGAGCCAGTTCATGAAGCCGGCGGGGGTGAAGAATACCGGTTTCCCGCTGAAGTCGCCCCAGGACTTGAACTGTCCGGCTCTCGAGGCATGGGTGGCCATGAACGACTCCATCGGGTAGGCGTACCAGGTGTGGACCATATTCGACTTGGCGGCCTTGAAGTCTTTGAAGGCGCCGGTGCCCTCATAGACCTCGGTCATCCCGACGTCGGCCGTGTAGCCGATCTCCGCATCGCCATTCATCGTTGCCTTCATTGCGGCCGTTGTGGACGGATAGGGATTAACGGTGACGGTGTATTCTCCGCCGGTCGCGTCTTCCAAGACCTTGATCATCAGGGCCGCGACCTTGTAACCGTAAGAACCCGTGCTGGAAGTTGCCCAGCGGATCGATTTGCGCTCCGCTGCGTACGCGGGGTTGATCGCCGAAAAGGCGAAGAGGGCGGCAAGCGCCGCAACCCATACCGAAAAAATGTATCTTGGTCTTGATTTTGACATGTTTCCCTCCTTATGGTTATGGCTATGACGTTAGAGACAATCGGTAAAATATAGTTTATCTCTGCGAGAATTTGTAACCGAAATTTTTCTGACTGTCAACCACAAATATCTCCACAAATATCTACACTACAAATATAGATAAATATCCGCTGCTGCCAAGTCTTGATATTCTCCATCCAATCTTGTATAGAACAGCTGTTTTTTCAGTATCCGGGAGGAAAGCGCGTATGGATGTTCCGGGAGAGAGCCGGGGGATCGGCGCCTCGTTTATTCCGATCCTCGAAAGGCTGCCTGTCCTATCTTGTTACATAAAAACCCGTGGCTGGCATTACGTCATCAGCTGGTTGCACAGGTTCACAGGGATAGGGCTTATCGTCTTTTTGATGGCCCACATGGCTGCCCTCTCACCATTGCAAAACCCCGACATCTACAATGCCGATATGAAAGCAGTCGCCTTGCCGATTTTCCTTTTCCTTGCATGGACCTCATCGCTGGCGGTCGGCTTTCATGCCTTCAACGGCGGTCGCCTCATCCTGTATGAGTTATTCGGAAGACGCGGCGATGCGGACATGATCCGCTGGGTCTTCGCCCTGAGCGTTGCATATGCAGCAATGGTCGGGCTGATGATGATCATGAATAACCAGCGCGTGTCGGCCTTCTTTTTTTGGCTGATCGCTTTTTTCTCCGGCGCCGTCGCTGCCTATGTCGTCGCGTCCCGCATATGGAAAAAACGACACTCGTTTCTCTGGAAGCTCCAGAGGATCAGCGCGGCCTTCCTGTTCGTCACCGTTCCGGCGTACCTTTTATTCTCGTGCCTGAATCCGGGCGAAGCCTTTGGGGCTCAGGGGGCCATCGCGCGGATGCAGAGCGTTTTTACCCGTGCGGTCATGCTGACGCTGGCGACGTGCGCGCTTTATCATGCAGGGTACGGTCTCTTTTCGATCGGGGCCGACTATGCCCCCTCGCGGACGGTGCGGGTCGGGATGACGGCGATCATCGTTGTCGTCATCGCCGTCCTCGCGGTTTTGGCCTTCAGGCTTATCCTGTCCGTTTAACCAAAAAGGGAATCACCATGGGGAAAAAGCTGCAGATCCATTCTACATTAACCTGCGATGTTCTGATCATCGGAGCGGGAGGCGCCGGTTTGCGATGTGCCTCGCTGCTGCACGAAAAGAAACCCGATCTTTCGATCTTCGCTGTGACCAAGGTGGCTCACCCGCAAAAATCACACACCAGCACCGCCCAGGGAGGGATGGCCGCCGTCGATCCGAAGGACAAGACGGATAAATCGGTCTACCATATGTTCGATACCTGGAAGGGGGGCGATTGCAGCTCCGATCAGAACGTCGTCAGGAAGATCGTCGACAGCGGCTGGGAGGAGGTCCAGTGGCTGGAGTCAAAGGGGATACACTTCAGCCGGGACGAAGGGGGGGGGATCAGCAAGAGACAGTTCGGCGGCCACACCGTCGAGTTCGGCAAAGGGGACGCGCTGCGGGCCGTCTTCGTGGCCGACCGGACGGGCAAGGGGATCATGGATACCGCCTGGGGGGAGGCGCTCAAGGGAGGATCCCGTTTCATCAACACGACCGTCGTCACCGAACTTCTTTTCAACGAGGGCTGCTGCGTGGGCGCCGTCCTGTTCAAGGCCAGGGAAGGGGAATTTGTCACCGTCCTGGCCAGGGCAACGGTGCTTGCCACCGGCGGTTCGGGGCAGGTGTTTCGGATTACGACAAACTGCCGCAACAACACGGGCGACGGGACGGCGGTCGTTCTGAGGGCCGGTTTGCCGCTGATGGACCCGGAGGCCGTCCAGTTCCATCCCACGGGGATCGTCGGACCGGGCATCCTTGCCAGCGAAGCGCTGCGCAGTGAGGGCGGGATCCTGCGCAACAAGGAGTTGGAACCGTTCATGGAGCGGTATGCTCCCAAGATGAAGGACCTGGCGCCCCGAGACATCGTTGCCCGAGCGATCGAGACGGAGATCCGGGAGGGGAAGGGGATCATGAACCCCGACCATCAGATCGAGCACGTCTGGATCGACCTTCGTCACCTGCCCGACTATGTCCACGAGGTGAAATTGAAGGAAGTGGCAAGTTTCTTCAAGACATACGCCAATCTGGATTCGCGCACCCAGCTCTGCCCCGTGCGGCCGAGCAACCACTACCATATGGGAGGGATCCCGACCAACGAGCACGGAGAGGTGCTCACATCGGTAAGCACGATCATGCCGGGGCTTTTCGCCATCGGCGAGTGCGCCTGCGCGAGTCTCCATGGATTCAATCGCCTCGGTACCAATTCGCTGCTGGAGCTCCTAGTGATGGGCCGCTGCGTGGGCGAACGGGTGTTGTCCTACCTCAAGGAAAAACAGGCGCCCTCGCCGAAGGGGGCTGGCGAGGCCTCGCTTGCCCTGTTTGCCGGTTATCTGGAGGCAGAAGGGAGGGAGAACGTCGGCCTGATCCGTCAGGAGATGCGGGAGGTGATGACCCGCCAGGTGGGCGTGTTTCGCATCGAAAAGGGGATCCAGGAGGCGATCGCGTCCCTGGTCGCGTTCAAGGCGCGGGCCGCAAAGGTCGGCGTCTCCACGAAGGACCTGCGGATGAATCAGGAGCTGTTGGAGCGGTGGGAGCTGGACAATCTCCTCGATAACGCGATGACCATCGCCCAGAGCGCCCTGATGCGAAAGGAGTCCCGAGGGGCCCATTTCCGGGAGGATTATCCCGAACGAAGCGACGAGTTTCAGTACCATACGCTCGTCTCCATGACGGAGTTCGGCAAGGTCAGCTTCGGGAAACGCCCGATCGACATGAGCGTCTATGAATCCAAGGGGGAGCATCACGAACAGTTCCGGATCATGCCGAGACAATATTGAGGAGAACACGATGACCAAGACCTATTCCCTGACGCTTGAGATAAAGCGTTACGATCCGGATAGACGGGCGAGCTGGGTTCAGACCTATACGCTGGACTGCGGCCCGATCCTGCGGTTCGTCGATCTTTTCCGGAGGATCAACGTGGAACAGGATGCCACGCTGGCCTGGGCGTCCTCCTGCGAGCACGCCCAGTGCGGCAGTTGCTCGGTGAATGTCAATGGAAGGCCGATGCTTGCCTGCGAGCTGCTCGTGGAAAACGCCGTCACCCTATTCGGCACGACTAAATTCAAGATCGCGCCGGTATCGGTCGCCCCGGTCGTCCGGGACCTCGTCGTGGACTGGGAGCGGGCCTACGAGCGAGTCCACCGGGCAAAGCCCTATCTCATCAAACCGAAAGAGCTTCCCCCGGGGATGACGGAACACCGGATTTCACCCCAGGAGCTTGCCCGGTACGAAGAAGCGACACGCTGCATCAACTGCTTCTGCTGCGCCGAGGCCTGCATCAGCGGAAACCGGACCTTCATCGGCCCCAACGCGGCGATGGCCGGCATCGTCCGAATGATGGATCCCCGGGAAGAGGAAAAGGAGGAGCGGCTGGATCTCCTCTACAGCGAGGAGGGAATCTACCGTTGCCACACCTCGAAGGCCTGTTCCCACGTCTGTCCGAAACAGATCGACGTGGCGCACTTTGTTGCGCTGGCCAAGGAAGGCGCTTTCTAAAGGAGGGAATAACGATGTCCGGAGAAATTCTGTCGAACCGATTGGCCGAGTATTTCTGTGGTGTGACGTTCGATGACCTGAGCGCTGATCATATCAATACAATGAAGGTCTTCCTGCTCGACTGGCTGGGTTCCGCGTACGCGGGCAGGGACCTACCGCCGATTCGGATGATGCGGAAGGTCGTGATGGGCCTGGGCGGCACGCCCGAAGCCACATCGATTCCCGACGGCGTCAAGACCAGCTGCCTACTGGCCTCGCTGGTGAACGGCGCCTCCTCGCACATCGTCGAGATGGACGATCTGCACCGGGAATCGATCCTCCACCCCGCCGCCGCCATCCTGCCAGCCGTCCTGGCTGCCGGTGAAAGGGAGAGGATCTCGGGAAAGGATCTGATCGTTGCGATATCCGTCGGCTACGAGGTGGGTATCCGGGTGGCGCTCGCCGTGGGGCCGAGCCATTACCGCTTTTGGCACACGACGGCGACCTGCGGGACGTTCGGAGCCGCGGCCGGCGCGGCCAAGGTGATGCGCCTTAGCGAGGAACAGTTCGCCTGGGCGATCGGATCGGCCGGGACCCAGGCGGGGGGCCTCTGGGAGTTTCTCGTGGAAAGCGCGATGAGCAAGCAGCTGCATCCGGGAAAGGCCGCGATGAACGGATTACTGGCGGCGCTACTCGCAAGGGAGGGCTTCACCGGGGCGAAGCGAATCCTGGAAGGGGAGAAGGGATTTTTCCGAGCCACATCACAGGATTTCGACGAAAACAAGTGCATCGCAGACCTGGGCAGGGTGTTTCACTCGGAGCGCAACTCGATCAAGTATCACGCCTCCTGCGGCCATACGCATTCCGCCATCGACGCGGTGCTTCTGGCCACCGGCGGTAAGTCTCTCACACCCTCCGAGGTGGAAACGGTGGATCTTCGGATCTACCAGGCCGCGATCGACCTTCTGGGAAACATCGACCCGAAGACGCCCTATCTCGCGAAATTCAACCTGCCCTTTTGCGTCGCGACGGCGCTGCGTTACGGCCATGTCCAGGCCGGTAATTTTACCCCGGCAAGCCTCGAAGAGGAGGGTCTGAAGGAGCTGATGAAAAAGGTCAAGTTTGCCGCCGACCCCGACCTCACCGCGACCTATCCCCGCAAGTGGCCGGCCCGCGTGACGATCATGCTCAAAGACGGTCGAAAGCTAGACGGGGCCAACACGTATCCAAAGGGAGATCCGGAAAATCCCCTTTCGGAGCGGGAGCTGATTGCGAAATTCAAGAGCCTGACCGAAGGGACGCTCCCTCCCCCGCAGGCCGATGCGATCATCGATCGCGTGATGGGTCTGGAGTCTATGGGCGACGTCAACGAACTACTGAAATGATGCGGTTGGCGCGCGAGTTTCCACGCCGTTTTTGTCAACCGGCGAAAAAGTGCATGCCGTTTCGCTTTGCGGGCGGTGAGGTTCACAAACGGATCCGGAGAAGGAGGTTTAACCCATGGGAGACACCTTTCCCAAATTCAAAGCTGCGGCCATCCAGGCCGCCCCCGTTTTCCTGAACCGCGAGGCCACGGTGGAAAAAGCATGCCGCCTGATCCTGGAGGCAGCCGACCGGGGCGCCCGGCTCATCGTCTTCCCCGAGGTTTTCGTCGCCGGCTATCCTTACTGGAACCGGCTGGACAACCCATTCCGCGGGAAGCGGTATTTTCGTGAACTTGTCAAAAACGCCGTGGCGGTCCCGAGCCCTGCAACCGAAACGCTCTGCCGGTGCGCCCGCCGGGCGAATGCCATGGTCGTCATGGGGATCAACGAAAAAATTCCCGAGACGCTCGGCACCCTCTTCAACTCCAACCTGATCATCGACCGCCGGGGAAAGATCATCGGCTGCCACCGCAAACTCGTCCCCACGTTCATCGAAAAGCTGACCTGGGGAGGAGGGGATGGCCGCAGTCTGCGTGTTTACGACACCGATTGCGGCAAAGTGGGGACACTGATCTGCGGAGAGAACCTCAACACATTGGCCCGCTTCGCTCTGGTTGCCCAGGGGGAGCAGGTGCATGCAGCCAACTACCCCGGACAGCCGGCAGGCGATGAAGCCAACCATGACATCCGCCATACCACCGAGCTCCGCAGCGCCGCCCACTCCTTCGAGGGCAAGGTGTTTACCATAGCCGCCTGCAGTGTCTTTACCCAAGAAATCGCCGATCTTTTAGGGGATACGGAGGAAAAAAAGCGGATGGTCGGCAAAGGCAGCATCGGTCTCTCCGGGATCTTCGGACCGAACGGGAAATTTCTTGCCGGCCCGCTCGATCCCAATGAAGAGGGGATGGTGATCGCCGAGATAGACGTCGAACAGATCATCGAGGCAAAGCTCCATCACGACATCGCCGGGAATTACAACCGCTTCGATGTCCTTTCGTTGAATCTGAACCGACGCCCGCAGACGGCGATCCATGAGCGGCAGGGAGGCGAGGTGTCCGGCGATCCGGAAGCGCTGGAGGAAATCAGGAGCCGTCTCGATAAGCTGGAAGCAATGATTCGGACCTTATCACCTGCCACGGAAAAACCGTGATCGCTTCGATCGATTGACACAACCTTTACCGTTTCAGGCGCAGAGAGACGGGCGATGGAGCAAACGACAAATCATCTACCTTTATTCCGGTTCTTTCTCCTCCGGCACCAGTTCGAAAAGAGCTGAAACTTCCTTGGGTATCGAGCGCAGTCGACCCTTCTTGGCATCCGTAAAAATCCAATCCGTTTCAGCTTCGGCAAGAACGGCATGGTCTTCAGAACGAATAATCTTGTATTTCCGAAGAGATTGCACCCTTCGAACATTGGATACCCACGTCAGAACACTGATATGCTCACCGACAAAGGCCGGTCGGAGATACTCTATCGTGTGTGAACGTATAACCCATCTCCCGCCGGCAGCCATTGTGGCACGGGTACATCCCAAACTATCCGCGTGCAACAGGGCAGCGTCCTGCATCCATCGCAAATACTCCACATTGTTGACGTGACCATTCTTATCGATGGCCTGCTGGGTGACGATGAGATCGTATCGATAAATCTTCACTGTGCGACCTCGTTCTTTTCTTTCAGAGCGGCACAGACCGCGTCCGTCACCTCACGGGTTGTCGCCGTCCCCCCAAGGTCCGCCGGCAGCCAGCGCCCCTGGGACGTCACCGTCTCGATCGCCGCCATGAGACGGTTCGCCGCCTCTGTCTCCCCTAGGTGCTCCAGCATCAGGACCGCCGACCAGAAGGTGCCGATCGGATTGGCAATCCCCTTACCCATGATATCGAAAGCAGAACCGTGGATCGGTTCGAACATCGAGGGGTATTGCCTCTCCGGGTTCAGGTTGGCCGTGGCGCCCATCCCGAGGCTTCCCGAGAGAGCGGCCGCCAGGTCGGAGAGAATATCGGCGTGGAGGTTCGTCGCCACCAGTACATCGAGCGTCTCGGGGCGGAGGACCATCCGTGTCGTCGCGGCGTCGACAAGCATCCGGTCCGTCGTGACCCCGGGATAGCCGGCGGCCGTTTCCTGAAAGATGGCATCCCACAGGACCATGCCGTGGCGCTGGGCGTTGGACTTGGTCACGAGGGTGAGGTGGCGCCTCGGGCGCGTCAGGGCCAGCTCGAAGGCAAACCGCATGACCCGGGCGACCCCTTTGCGGGTGAAGACAGCCACCTCCATCCCTACCTCTTCCGCATGACCCTGATGGGCCCTCCCCCCGACGCCGGCATATTCGCCTTCCGTGTTCTCGCGGACGATGACCCAGTCCAGATCCCCGGGACCCCGATCTCGCAGGGGGCTCCGGATGCCGGGCAGGATGCGGGAGGGCCGGACGTTTGCATACTGATCGAATCCCTGGCAGATGCGCAGGCGCAGTCCCCAAAGGGAGATGTGATCGGGGACGGAGGGATGACCGACGGCGCCGAAATAGATGGCGTCAAAGGTCTTCAGGGTTTCCAGGCCATCCTCCGGCATCATCCGCCCGTGGGTGCGGTAATAGTCGCACCCCCAGGGAAAGGTCTCAAAGGTCATCCGGAAGCTCCCCGTGATCTTCTCAAGTGTTTTGAGGACCTCGATCCCGGCGGGGATGACTTCCAGGCCGATCCCGTCGGCGGGGATGGCAGCGATTCGGTATGTCTGCATGGTGCTTTGTTTCTCCTCTTTCTACTTCTTGATTCGCCCCAATTCTTTCATGATGGCCTCGTATTCGACCATCTTCTTCTTCACCAGGGCCAGTGAGGCCTCGGGCCCCATGAATTCCGTATTGAAGCCGTTCTGATCCATTTTTTTCTTGACCTCCGGGTCCTTCATCACCTTGTCGAAGGCATCGGCGAGGACCTTGACGATCTCATCCGGAGTTCCCGGAGGAGCGGCGACACCCCGGTAGGCCCCCTCCACGATATCGTATCCCTGTTCCTTGAAGGTCGGCACATCGGGGAGGACCTCCATCCGTTTCTCCGAGGCGATGGCCAGGGCGCGGAACCTGTCTTTGTGCTGAACCCCCATGGGGGTGTAGGTCATCAGCGCGGTGACATGGCTCCCCAGGAGGGCGGGGATTGCCGAGCCGGTCCCGCCGAAGGGGATGTAGGTCAGTTGGATGCCCGCTGCCTTGTTGAGCATCGTGGTCCCCAGATCGTTCGCCGACGAGGTGCCGCTGCCCCCGACCGTGAAGACCCCAGGCGGGTTCTTCTTGGCGCCCTCTATGAAGTCCTTGAGGGTCTTGTAGGGGCCGTCACTGCGGACGAGCAGGAGATTCGGGGTGCTCTGGAATATGTAGATGTTCTTGATGTCCAGTGTCTTGTAGCCGGCATTTCCCATCTCCATGGGCTGGAGGATGATATGGGGCAGGTTGTGGCCGGCGATCGTGTAGCCGTCGGGTCTGGTCTGGACCAGTTCCGCCCAGCAGAGCGCCCCGCCGCCGCCGATCTTGTAGTTGATGGCCACATCCTGGCCGAGCGCCTTCTTCAGTGCCTGCTCCTGGAACCGGGCGGTGATGTCCGACTCTCCGCCGGGATTGAAACAGATGTTGTAGGTGAGCCGTTTGCTGGGAAATCCGGCCGCGCCGGCCGCGCCGACCCAGACCAGGGCAAGGATGGCGCAAAGAGCGATACAGCAGATGGTCTTTTTTTTCATAGCTTTCCTCCTGAAAAGTGTTAATGGTTTAAATAAGGATCAGTATTCCGCGTCATCCGTGACCACTTCGGGCGCCTTGGCGCGCACCTGAGACCAGATCCCTCTGCCGATGGAGAGAAAGGCCAGCGCCATGAAGATCGCAGAGATGGGGCGGGTGAAGAAGATCAGCGGGGAGCCCTGCGACATGAGGAGGGCCTGCCCCATTGCCGTCTCGAGCATCTGAGCCAGGACGCTCGCCAGGACCATCGGGGCGATGGGGAAGCCGAGTTTCCGCATGAAGTAGCCGATCACCCCGAACAGGAGCATCACCCATATATCGAAGATCTGAAACCGGATGCTGTAGGTCCCGACCACGGCGCAAAAGACGATCATCGGCCCCAATATATAGAAGGGGATTCGAACGATTTTGGCCCACATCCCCACCAGCGGCAGATTGAGGACCAGAAGCATCACGTTGCCGATATACATGCTGGCGATAACCGCCCAGACAAATTGCGGATTCTGGGCGAAGAGCATCGGTCCGGGCTGGAGGCCGTACATCATCAGCCCCCCGAGGAGGACCGCCATCGACGGCGCCGTGGGAAGGCCGAAGGAGAAAAGCGGGACGAATCCGGCGGTGGAGGTGGCGTTGTTCGCCCCCTCCGGGGCGGCGACCCCTTCGATCGCCCCCTTCCCGAACCGCTCGGGATGCTTGGAGACCCTTTTTTCGAGATCATACGCCACAAATGCCGTGACCGACGGGGCGCATCCGGGGAGGAGGCCCAGGAAGAAGCCGACGCCGGTGGAGCGGATCATCGTCCCCGAGCACTGCTTGATGTCGCGCCAGGTCGGCATCCAGTTCTTGATGTTCATCTCGCTGATGGCAACGATCCGCTGCTCCACGTTGATCATCACCTCGCTGATCGCGAAGAGCCCCACGATCACGCTGATGAACTCGACGCCGGCGTTGAGGGTCACGGTCCCGAAGGTGAGCCGGCTCGCCCCGGTGAGGGGGTCCTGACCGATCAGGGCGGCGGTGAGTCCGATGGCCATGGAGATCACCCCCTTGAGCAAGGCGCGGCCCGAGAGGCTGATCACCAGGCTCAGTCCCATGAACATCAGGGCGAAGTACTCCGGCGGTCCGAAAACCACGGCAAATTCGGCCAGCATCGGGGCGAAGAAGGTCAAGGCGATCACGCTGAGCGTGCCGGCGACGAAGGAGGAGATGGCGGAGATCGCAAGGGCCGGACCGGCCTTCCCCTGCTTGGCCATCTCGTAGCCGTCAATGGCTGTCGGGACGGAAGAGGCCTCTCCGGGGATGTTGACGAC
>CAZINF010000040.1:0-23469 GCA_964540555.1 uncultured Syntrophus sp.
GAATAGAACGATCAGGGTCACACCGCTGATACGGTGAAAAAGCCAGATGAACATACGCCCCCCTGCTTAATGTCAAATAATTGGTTGTTCTTATTGGCTTTGGAAAAACCTCGGGACGACTTCCTGCCAATAAAGCGCCCACCATCCACAAATCGCGATTTTGACTAACAGGGAAATTTTTCTTTGTCAAGCGGGAAATTTGATCGAAATAAAGTAGATTGAAGAGTGCCGACCAACCCCGTGTTTATCCCTTTTCCGCAAAGGCGATGAGCGACTTTCGCAGGGATGGTACCACGTCCCTCAAAGCGCTCCCGAGGGAACGGAGCCGTTCCAAGCCCTCCCGGTATCGGCGGGACTTGAGGAATGTAACCTCGATCTTCCGGAAACCGGCTTCCTCCAGGAGCATCTGCAATTCCTGTCGCGTAAACTCACGGTTGTGACGCGCAGGATAGAAGGAATGCCCCTTGTAGCAAACCGGAGTAGCATGGAGGTAATGATCCCGGTAATCATAGGTGATATGCTTGCCCCGGACCATCCGGCTCCGGTTCCGAAAGCATACAGCATTTGGCACATCGATCTCGACAATCCCCCCGGGTCTCAATACCCTCAGTATTTCCCTCATGACAGGAAGATGGGAATGGGTGAAATGCTCCAGTACCTGACAGCAGACCACGGCATCGAAGGTGTCATCCGCAAAAGGGAGGGGATCAATTTCGCTGTTGCACACCCTGAAATGAATTGCATGTCGTCGGTAGATGCCGGCATACCTTTTGGTCTGATCGGAGATATCCAGGGCGTCGCACTCGTGGCCCAAATGGCTAAGAAGGCCGGCGAGCATCCCTTGACCGGCCCCCACATCCAGAACTTTCGTATAGGATTGCAGCCGAAAGGCAATGTCGCAAATGCGATCGATGCTACCCCGAAAGAAGTCCTCCAGTTCGTCGTCTTCCCGCGGATAGAGCTCTCCAGCAGCGCGTAGGGACAAGGCTTTAGACGAAATGGTCTTTTTATCCATTCTTTTTAGACAGACCTCCAATTGACATGGCATTGCTTTTTCACGGTCGGACTATACGAAGGAGACTTTTGTGTGTCAATGGAATTATGATCACAGAGAAATCACTTTATTTTTTCGTGTCACATGCCAAAGCGTCAAAAGCATACCCTACAAGTCAAGGGTTTTCGGTTTTTGCTTGTCAAGGGATATTGGGCAGGAGCGGGCTTCAAACCCCCTTAAGCTGCATTGGTAAAGAGCCAATGTGGTGAGCGTTAAGGAAAAGTGCACCGGCGGATTAAGAAACGGTACATAAAGTGGGCAAAGTGCCGAGTCCGCCGACGTTGTTAACCAATCAGTTCAGTATCACACCGCGCGTACGCCTGGAGCGGGCGCATCCTCAGGAGGCCCTGCAAAACATTGTGCGATTGGAAGCCACTTGGCGGCGCTGCCCGCGTACTGCAACCGCGTGTCTGCTACATTTTTCCTTCGGGTCACCACAAGGCAAAATTCCTCGGCACTGCCGCGCAGATAGTTATGTTCTGAAGGCGGATCGTTCCAAATCCAGTTTTCACCTGATGGCGCCTGCAATTCGATGTACGGCGCAGGCTCGGGAACAGGTAGATTTCTGTTAATAAAGGTCCAGCTAAAAGTACTCGCGCCAAGATGGGCAATGTTCTTTATCCGGTTGCTCACCGGCCGCCGCTCGCCTATGCAATTGTAAATGTCTTGCCCGTGCGCCCATGTTTCCATCATCCGTGCTGTGGCGAAGGAGCGAACGCCCATCATCGGGCCGTACCATGGAAGCCGCGCCTTTGGTTCCATCCCTGATAAGGCGCTGATCAGCCGCTCAAAAAGCTGTCGCCAGCAAGGAACTATCTGGGAGCTGCTGAGATGACCAAAGCGTGCGCGAGCAATCGCATTGATGTCAAGCCCGTTTCCAAATTGTTTCAAGAGTTCTGCGGTTTCTGCTGCAAA
This sequence comes from uncultured Syntrophus sp., assembly GCA_964540555.1. GTDB lineage: Bacteria > Desulfobacterota > Syntrophia > Syntrophales > UBA5619 > JAKAFS01. Next base: position 1,970 of record CAZINF010000040.1, read on the forward strand.
AGCCTCCGGGTCCGTTGCCGCCAGCATTCCTGTCTGATCGAAATAGCACAGATGGGCTATTTCGTCCCAAGGAGTCCAGTCGTAGAACGGAGTTTTTTGCACCCACTGTTGGGGAGTCAGCGCTTCAGCCAGTGCGGCAAGTTGCGAGTATTCTGCCAATAAATCGACGCAAAGATCTTTCATCCCATCTCCTTATTACAATCCGATATATGTAATTACGCTCCAGCCATGTAAGGATGCCTGCGCGGTTGGTGTGGGGGCTGGGGGAGAAAAATCGAACGATTATCGCCCCAGGACTTCCGGATTGATGATCCCCCGTGGCCGCTCCCCTTTGAGCGCCGAGATCAGATTCTCCGCCGCCGTTGTCCCCGAGAGGCGCCGGGCGTCGGCGGTGACTCCGCCCACGTGCGGGCTCAAGTAAACGTTCTCCATCGTCCGCAGGGGGCTGTCGGCGCGCAGCGGTTCACCCTCGAATACGTCCAGTGCTGCGCCCGAAATCCGCTTCTCTGCGAGCGCCCGGCAGAGCGCCTCTGTGTCGACGATGCCGCCTCGCACCGTGTTGATCAAAAATGCCGTCGGCTTCATCAGAGAGATGCGTTCGGCATTGATGAGATGGCGGGTCTTGTCGTTCAGGAAGGTGTGGAGGCTTACGAAGTCGCTCTCGCGGAGCAGATCTTCCAGAGAAACGAAAGCCACGCGGTGCGCCTCGGCGAACTGGACGTCCCGGATTACGTCGCAGGCGATGATCTGCATCTCGAAGGCCTCAGCCCGCTGGGCCACCTCTTTTCCGATGGTCCCCAGTCCTACGATCCCAAGGGTCTTTCCGGCCAGATCTATCCCCTCGTGGCGGGTCCATCCACCGCTGCGGACCTCGGCGAGGTTCTCCTTCAGCCTACGGGCGCAGGAGAGCAGCACGGCGAAGGTCCATTCGGCCACCGCGTGGCGGTTTACCCCAGGGGTGTTGCAAACGATGATCCCCCGCTTCGTGGCTGCCTTCAAATCGATTGCGTCATAGCCGACCCCGGTTCGGGAGATGACCTTCAATTGGGGGGAGGCCTCCAAGACCCTGGCCGTGAACGGGTCGCCCGAGAAGATGCCGCCGTCGATCCCCCGGAGGAGGTCAATCAATTCGTCTTCGCTCCGCGGGCCGAGCAGTGGCTTGAAGATGGTTTCCCACCCTTCCGCCCGGAGCCGCTGATCGATTACGCACCCCGGGTGGAGAAAGATCGTAGTGATCAGAATGCGATAGGCAGTCATGCGAAATTCCTTCTCCTTTCCGGCTACTCCTGCGTGAGAGGAAGCAGTTCTTTGATTATCGCCTCGTTCTCGACCCAGTACTTTGCATACTGTGTGGGGTCCATGTACCGGATGGTCAGGCCCATCTCCGCCATCCGCTTTTTGTGCTCCTCAGTGGCCACGACCTTTTTGATCGCGCCGCTCAGAACGTTCACGATCTCTTTTGGCGTCCCAGTCGGTGCGGCGAATCCACGGGAGGCGGCGTTGTAGAGTTTATACCCCTGCTGCTCGAAGGTCTTTACTCCCGGATAAAAGGGGCTTGTCTCGTCATCCATGATCCCCAGGACGCGCATCTCGCCGCTTTTGACCTGTGGCAAGATGTCGCCGACGTTCCCGCAATATACCTCGATCTTGCCGCCCAGTATGGCGGTAACGGAGGCGACGTTCCCCTGGGCAAAATGGACCAGGGCAAACTGGGCCTCCGTCATTTTCTGGAGCTGAAGAATGGCGAAGGTCTCATCGCTCTGAATCCCGGTCGTGGAGATCCGGATCTTCCGCGGGTTCGCCTTGGCGGCTTCGATCACGTCCTTGAGGGTCTTGAAGGGACTGTCCGTCTTGACGGCAATAAGGCCCGGATCGATGACGTGCAACGCCAGGAGATCGAAATCCTTCCGCGTGTAGGTGGCCTTGCGGGTCGGATCCAGGTAGCTGACGATTGCAGAGGGGAAGTTGGTATTCCCCATGGTGTAGCCGTCGGGCTTGGCCTGCGTCAGCATAGTGTAGGCTATCTGACTGCTGGCGCCCGGCTTGTTTACCACCACCACGGACGTGCCGAGTTCCTTCTCCAGCCCGCCGGCCAGAATGCGGGCGCCCACATCGGAGCTTCCACCAGCCGCAAAGCCAATCAGTAACTGAACGGCCTTGCCCTTCTGGGGAAAATCGGCAGCGTCGACCGGTAACCCCATGAGGGTAATGGCCATAACAGAGACGGTCACCGCCGTCGCCAGCCTGATCATGACAAAATGCTTTACCATGTTTTTTCTCCTTTCATCATTCAAGGTATTTTTTACGAGGTCGTCAAATTCGGGGAATCTCGTAGTCGTACCGACCCTCGCTCAAGCCTTGGAGGATTTCCAGGGTCTTTTCCTCCAGAGGGATGCCCCCGACCATTCGCTCCTTCTCCAGCGCCGCCTCCGCATCGCCCGGGATGAGGATATTCGTCTCAGGATCGATGCGCTGGGCCCCCCGCAGGATCTGGAAACAGGCATTCATCCGGGCCGAAAATTCCTCCCATGGCAGAAACCGGGTCGGATCGATGGCAATGAAGAAATGGCCTACGTGCTGGGGTTCCTGCCACTGCTGGACGAGGGATTTTACACCGGTGGCGAATCCCGAACCGGTCAGGACGCCGCAGAGGATATCCAGGGCGATCGCCAGACCATAGCCCTTATGCTGCCCCATGGGCAGAACGAAGCCGCGTAAGCCTTCCATGGGGTCGGTGGTCGGCCGGCCCTGGGCATCCACCGCCCATCCCTCGGGCATCTCCCTCTGTTCCCCGGCCATCTGCCGCATACGACCGCGCGACGAAACGGACATCGCCATGTCAAGGATAAAGGGCGGCTCTCCCTCGTACGGGGCGCCGATCGCCAGCGGGTTGTTGCCCACCACGTTCCCCAGTCCGCCCCAGGGGGGCATGGTCGGAAAGGCGTTGGTCCCGGCGATGCCGATCAACCGCTCCCGGCAGGCCATCAGGACATAGGGGGCCGCCGCACCGAAGTGGTGGCTCTCCCGGCAGCCTACGAATCCGGTCCCCAGGGTCCTGGCCAGGTCGATCGCCTCCCGCATTCCGCGGCTCCCCACGACCGGCCCCAGACCGTCGTTACCGGAAACGATGCGGAGCGCAGGGGTGGGCGAATGGACCGTGATGGCCGGGCAGGGGTTCATCAGCCCCTGGCGTATCCTGGGGATGTACATGAGCAGTCGCTGGATGCCGTGGGTGCTTACTCCCCGAAGGTCCGCGCACAGAAGGATCTCCACCGTCGTTCGGGCGTCCTCTTCCGGGACCCCCACCCTCAGTAACGACTGGATTCCGATCTCCCTGAGCTTTTCATAGGAAATAGCGATTTTCCGGACATTGTGCAGATCCTCCATTGTCAGGCCCCCTCCTCTTGGGCAATGGTCTCTTTTTTCTTACGAAGGAATCGAAAAGCGGGGGCGATCAGGACCAGCGCGGTAAGCGCCAGCAGGACCACGGCAATCGGGCTCTCCAGAAAAATCCCGAGACTTCCCTGGGACATGTCGAGCGAGGTGCGCAGCGAGCGTTCCATAAGCGGTCCCAGGATGAGCGTCAGGACGATGGGGGCGAGCGGAAAATCCATCTTCCGCAAAAGATACCCGATCACGCCGAAGAGGACCATGACCAGCACGTCGAAGGTGCTGTTGCTCACACTGTAGGCCCCCACGACCATGAAAGCCAGGATGACCCCGAACAGAAGACCGTACGGAATCCTGAGGATCCTGACCCAGATGCCGATGAGCGGCAGGTTGAGGATCAACAGGATGATATTGCCGACGTAGAAGCTGGCGATCACCCCCCAGGCTACATCGGCATGTTCCTTGAACAGAAACGGGCCGGGGATGAGCCCGTGCATCATGAAGGCCCCCATGATGACCGCTACGGTGGGCGAGGCGGGGATGCCCAGGGTAAAGAGCGGAATAAGGGCGCCGTTGGCGTGGGCGTTGTTGGCCGTCTCCGGGCCCGCAACCCCCTCGATCATGCCCGTCCCGAACCGCTCCGGATGCCGGGATACCTTTTTTTCGGCGATATACGAGAGGAACGAGGAGGCCGAACCGGTCATCCCCGGCACCAGGCCGAGTAGGGTGCCGATGATGCTGCCGCGGAGGATTGGTCCTACGGAGTCCCGGAGTTCCTGGCGGCTCGGTATGAGGGAGCTCATCCGGGCCATGATCGTCTCGGCGAAGGGCTTCTCGGCGTTCTCCAGGATCTCGGCCATACCGAAGAGCCCCATGATGATCGGAACAAAGCCGATGCCGTCCATGAGTTCCATCTGGCCGAAGGTGAAGCGGGGCAACCCCCGCACCGGATCCATCCCCACCATGGCCAGGATCAGGCCGAAGATCCCCATCATCAGCGCCTTGATCATCGATTTCCCAGCCAGCCCCATCAGGAGGGAGAGTCCCAGCATAATCAGGGCAAAGAACTCAACCGGACCAAACTCCAGCGCCCACTTGGTCAGAGGCCCCGCCGCAAAGACCAGGGCGATTGTGGCGATCGTGCCGCCGATGAAGGAACCAACGGCGGCGATGGTGAGCGCCGCACCCGCCCGGCCTTGTTTGGCCATCGCGTGGCCGTCCAGGCAGGTAATCGCCGAAGCCGCCTCCCCGGGGACGTTTAACAGAACGCTGGTGATGGTCCCTCCATACTGCGTCCCATAGAAGAGCGCGGTCAGCATGATGATGGCGCCCGTCGGGGTCATCTGGAATGTCAGGGGGATGAGCATCGCACACCCCGCTACCGGACCGACGCCGGGGAGGACGCCGATCAGCGTCCCTAACACCGAGCCCATGAATGCAAATAGGAGATTCTGAGGGGTCAGGGCGACCGAAAAACCCATGATGAGATTGTGGATCGCTTCCATACCGATTCCTCTTACAGACCCAGCCGGGCCAGAAACGCCAGCGACGCCGCCGGAAGCTGGACGTCAAGAGTGGTGACGAACACCCGGTACACCCCGACGCTGCCCGCCAAAGCGATAATGACCGTCAGCCAGACCGACTGCCTCCCCAGGACAAAAAGCAGAAAGATAAGAAGCAGGAACATCGCCACCTGAAACCCTAAAAGGTTCATGACGAGAGCCGCCGCCACGAGCGAGGCGATGATGGCCAGGATGCGTACGATGCCAGAACGGTCGGGAAGGGAAGCGGTTTTTGGGGGTTTTCCGGTTCGCCGAAACACCTGGACAAGCCAGACCAGCGAGAGCGCCCCCATGGCGACCCCCAGCCAGAGGGGAAAGAAGCCGGCCCCCGGTCCTAATTTGGTGTAGTACTCCAGATCCAGGGATCCCCAGACCACCAAGGCGGAGAATATGATAAAACAAAGCGCGGCACCTTGCTGAATCCTTTGCATCTCTCGTCCCTCCTCCCGGTTACTATTATCCTGATTAGGCGCCCTTACGCCTTTTCTGACCAATCCCGGCTCAGGACTTCCGCCTGCTCCAGGACCAGCTCCGTCGCCCGCGCCTGCTTGTCCGGCGGGTAGCCGTAACGCCGGAGGATCCTCTTGATCATCACCCGCATCTGCGCCCGGATATTTTCGCGGACGGTCCAGTCGACTGTGACGTTGTTCCTGATAGTCTTCAGGAGTTCCTGGGCGATGGTTCGCAGCGTCTGGTCGCCCAAGACCTTCACGGCGCTATCGTTCGTTTCGAGGGCGTCATAGAAGGCGACTTCATCTTCCGTAAGCCCGAGTTCTTCTCCCCGCCGGTCGGCCTCCCGCATATCCTTGGCCAGGGCAATCAGTTCCTCGATGACCTGTGCCGCTTCTATGGCACGGGTCTGGTAGCGCCTGATGGCGTTTTCCAGCATTTCGGCGAAGGAGCGGCCTTGAACGATATTCTTCCGGCTGCGCCTCTTCACCTCTCCGTCCAGTAGTTTCCGGAGCATCTCGACAGCCAGGTTCCGCTGGGGCATTCCCCGGACCTCCGCCAGGAACTCATCCGAAAGGATGGAGATGTCCGGCTTTTTGAGTCCGGCGGCGGCGAAGATGTCGATCACCTCATCGGAAGACACGGCCCTGGAGACAATCTGCCGGATGGCGTGATCGATTTCATCGGGGCTCCGTCGCCCTTCCACGGCGCTTTTGCCGAGGACCGCCTTCATGGCCTGGAAGAACGCCACGTCATCCCGGATAGCGAGCGCCTTTTCGTGCGGCACAGACAGGGCAAAGGCCTTTGACAGATCGACCACGGCCTCCGACAATCTGCGCTTGCCGTCCCTCTGCATCAGGACATGTTCCTGGGCCGCCGGCAGGATCGACAGCCGCTCTTGCGGGTCCCTGGACTTCCACTTGGACCAGTCGAATCCATGGAAGAGGCCGCAGCAGATCTCGAATTTCTCCAGCATTACCATCACGGCCTCGTCCTGATCGATCGCCGCCCGGCCTTGGCCGCCGCTCTCCGTGTAGTTTGCCAGGGCGGACTTCAGCTCATGGGCCAGTCCCAGGTAGTCCACCACCAGACCGCCCGGCTTGTCTTTGAAAACCCGGTTCACCCGGGCGATTGCCTGCATGAGGCCGTGGCTGCGCATGGGTTTGTCGATGTACATCGTGTGCAGGCAGGGCACGTCGAATCCTGTCAGCCACATGTCGCGGACAATGACGATCTTGAACGGGTTCTGGGGATCCTTGAATCGTTTCGCCAAGGTTTCCCGGCGCGCCTTGTTGCGGATATGCCCTTGCCACTCCACCGGATCGGATGCGGAACCCGTCATGACGATCTTGATGGATACCTGATTGTTATTGCGCTTGTAGTTTTGATCGTCATCATGGTTCTGATCATGATTATTCTGATGGTCCTTTTTCCAGTCGGGCCGGATCGCGGTGATGGCATTGTAGAGCTCCACGCAGATACGCCGGCTCATGCAGACGATCATCGCCTTGCCGTCCATCGCCTCCAGACGGCCCTCGAAATGCTTGACCAGGTCCTCCGCAATCAGCCCGACGCGCTTCTCCGCGCCGACGAGGGCCTCCAGTTGCGCCCATTTGGTCTTGAGCTTTTCCTTACTTTCGACCTCCTCGCCTTCGGTCACCTCCTCGAATTCCGGATCGATGCGTGGCCGTTCGGACTCCTTCAGTTCCAGCTTTGCCAGACGGCTCTCGTAGTAGATCGGAACCGTCGCCCCGTCCTTGACGGCCCGTTCGATGTCGTAGATGCTGACATAATCGCCGAAGACCGCCCGGGTGTTCTTGTCGGAAAGTTCGATAGGCGTCCCCGTAAAACCGATGAACGACGCCTTCGGCAGGGCCTCGCGCATGTGCCGGGCGAAGCCGTCGATGAAGTCGTACTGGCTGCGGTGGGCCTCATCGGCGATGACCACGATGTTCCGCCTATCCGAGAGGAGCGGGTGCTGGTCTTCGCCCTCGGCTGGGAAGAACTTCTGCACCGTCGTGAACACCACACCGCCGGAGGCCGTCTGGAGAAGGTCCCGCAGGTGGTCCCGATTTCGGGCTTGAACCGGTTCCTGGCGGAGCAATTCATGACAGCGGGCGAAAGTCCCATAAAGCTGGTCGTCCAGGTCGTTCCGGTCGGTGATGACGACAATCGTCGGATTTTCCATCTCCGGATGGAGGACAACGCGCCCGGCATAGAAGGCCATTGTCAGGCTCTTCCCGGAGCCCTGGGTGTGCCAGATCACGCCGACGCGCCGATCGCCCGGTTTGGCGTCCTTCTGTCGCCTGGCATAGTAAGTCCCTTCCTCCTGTAAGCCAGGTCGTTCGGACACGGTCATGCAGGCGCGGAGGGTCTCGGCAAGGGCCACGTTCACCGCGTGGTATTGGTGATAACCGGCCATCTTTTTGATGAGGACCCCGCCGCCGCTGTCCTCGAAGACGATGAAGTGCCGGACCAAGTCCAGGAATCGACGCTTGTCGAAGACGCCCTCCAGGACGACCTGCAACTGCGGCAGGGAGGCATCAGCCAAGGTTTCGCCTTCGATGGTCCGCCAGGGCATGAACCATTCCTTGTCGGCCGTCAGGGTCCCGATCCGGGCCTGGACGCCGTCGGAGATGACCAGGGCTTCATTGAAGGCAAACAGTGAAGGGATCTGTTGTTTATAGGTCTGAAGCTGGTTGAAGGCCGACCAGATCGTGGCGCTCTCGGTGGCGGCATTCTTCAGCTCGATCACTGCAAGCGGCAGGCCGTTGACGAACAAAACGATGTCGGGCCGCCGCTCGTGCTGGTCATCCACAACCGTGAACTGATTGACTGCGACAAACTCGTTGGAATCCGGGGTTTCATAATCCAAGACTCGGACGAGATCGCCGCCGATGGAGCCATCCGGTCGTTGATACTCCACCGGCACGCCCTCGACCAGATACTTGTGGACGGCATGGTTGTTGGCAACGAGGGAGGGCGAATCCGGCCGTGTCAGCTTGCGGAACGCCTCTTCCAGGGCATCGGCCGGTACCTGCGGGTTAAGACGTTGGAGGGCCTGCCGCAACCGCCGCTCCAGAATGACCTGTCCGTAATTTTCCCGCTCCGCTTGTACCTCACCGGGTGCAATTTCTAGCCCCGACAGAATCGTATAATCAAGGCTTTCCAGCCAGGCGAGGGCCGCCTGCTCGACGACGGATTCAGTGAAAGATCTGCTCACAGGAATTCCTTGCACTTTGCAACCCATTGGGACCATACCAGATCATATTCCGGCGCTGTCCTGAGCATTGTCAGAAGCTGACTTGACCAGGCTTCCCGGTTCCATTCATAAAGATGTTTTGAGCGGAGTCGGCCTATATCGGCCTGGATGCCGCGAACATGACACTTCCGTTCAAACAAGTCCCTGAGCTGACTTCGGTCGAACGTCTCGCCCTTATGGCAGGTGATATACCAGAGATCATAGAGATCTCGTGGCCGAGGCCACCTCGCCTGCTGCTGGATCAACGTACGCATCTTTTCGGCAACGATCTCGATCTTGCTGTAAGCGGTAAGCGAAAATGGATCAATTTCAGTATAGGGCGGCCGCACCGGTCTCTGTTCCGGCGACGAGAGCAACGGTTCTTCGAATGAAAAATGAGCCTTTACGGCGGGAAGCGCCTGTCGTCGAGATCCGCCTCTTGAATATTCAATAGGAATCTCGATTTGCGCATTGTCCTCATCGGCGCGCGGCTCCTTGCATCTCATCAATATCCCGGTTTTCTCGGAGATCGCCACGACCGCCTTCATAAGGATGTCGAGCGTCCGCCGGACCTCATTCCCCGTCTTCGCACATGAAAAATCGATGTCTTCGGAAAAACGATATCCCGGATAATAGCAGTGCCGCAGACAGGTTCCTCCTTTAAAAACCCACTGATTTTCCCCGTCCACAATTCCGGACAGAGCAGAAAGAATCACAAGGATGATGTAATCCTTCTCGGCCTGGTCAAAGCGCAACCCTTCTCTTAACGCCGCTCGATGAAGTTCTGCGGTCGTGATCATGGGCGTACCTTTGCATTGACCAGGAGCCCCCATCGCCGGTTGTGCGTTCCCTGTGTGGGGAGCGTCGGATCGAGACGGGGGTGTCCCGTTGAAAGCTCCGATGTACGCCAGAGTTGCTCAGGCTTCCCGATTGCAAGCGTCTCCAGGAGGAAGCCAAGTCGCTTCACGACGGCAGAGATGCCCATCCGCACAGCATAGTCATAAAGCCTTTTCTCTTCGATCTTTGACCACGAGGCAGATAGGGCCTGGGCAACAGTCCCGACACCTCCGACATGTTCCGGCATGGTCAAGCCGTCGATGAGGGTTTTTTCAGGGTCGGTGATCATGAAGGGGCTTCCATCGATCCATTCCTTGCGCACGCCGAAGAACCTTTCCTGCCGGTGGGAAATGATCCGGTATGAGAGGCCGAGAGATTCCCTTGTCGGCCTGGCTACCTTGTGGTTGGTCGCAATGAAGACCTGTCGCGGAAGTTGCTCGGTCAGTCCGTGGTGGTTCATCGCGGAAAAGTAGGCAATGGCGGCGGGATCGACGAGCTTCATGGCGATCAGGAATTCGTGGATCTGGGGAGTTCGAACCGCCCCGGAGGAAAGGGGAATCACTGCAAAGAGCCCCGGCTTGACCCGTTCGATCCAGCCTTTTTTTCGCAAACGGGCAAGGAACTGGCGGACGTGCTTCTCCCTGTCTTGTCCAAGGATTCGACCGGCATCCTGCGAAGTAAAGAACCCCATCGGACCAATCCGGGCCAGGAAATCCGATTCCAGACGCCCGAGGGAATCTTTAGTTATATTTTGGTTATCGTTTGTCACTTCCATAGCCTACAATTGATGTCCATAATATAACATCAGCCCGATGACGTCAAGCATCCGGGTACAGCGTCTTCGATGATGGATTCGGTGAACGTTGGCATGCGATTATCCCACAGTATTCAAATGCAAGTTTTTCACTATGGGCGCAAACACCTTATGCATAATCTCCAACCGCTGCTGAAGCCACTCGAACTGTTCCGACCACAAGGCTTCATTCGTGAAGTCCGCATTCTGCCGCGTGTAAAGCCGGCAAGCCGCCTTTCCTTCCGGATTGTGCCAGGTCAGCGGAAACCCCAGCGCTTTCTCAATGCTCTCTTTTTGCTTTTCCAGCGCAGCAAATTCCTGTTTTGCATTCGGTCCATTCAGGTAGAGCTCCGCCCGAATCTCCGGTCCTTTGAGGCCCGTTTCGGAGTTCCAGAGTGAAATAATTGAATCGAGATGAACCCCGGATCTGCCGATCGCATAATTCATCCAGTGTTGCGGCGAAGGCTTCTGGCACCGGACGAAGCTGCCCTTGGCCTCCATATACTGTTTGAATGCCGTCCAGAACTTCAACTGGAGCTGCCTGTGCGCCGACACCTCGCCACTCCCGGTTGCGGCCTGCTGTACTGTCCGCGCCCAGTCGTTTGGCTGGCTAATGATGTTGAACTTGGGGGCAATCGGTGAATCGCCGATTCGCCACAATTCGATTTCCAGTCCGAAAAGATTGATTTTCTCATCCGTCCGTTCGTTGAGCCAGTCCAGGGTGGCCCGGTGCTCGGCCGTGAACCGCTCCGCAATCCATACAATCGTGACCGCGTTCAAGCCGGCGGCGTAAGTGAGCAACTGGCCAAGATGCGAATGGTCGGTGCGGGCAAGCTGGTTCTCGATCAAAACCCAATTGTCCGTGGCTGTGTCTTTACATAAGATGTCCGCCCGGAACGGTCCCACATCCTTTTCCTGCGATTCCAGTTCCAGTTCGATGCCGATGGCTTCACCCAGCAGGTTCAGGTTTTCCTCCTGCGCAAGCCACGGCGTGAAATCGCTTGATTCAGACGTCCACGCCTCCCGCAATTCAACCTTCTGTAAGCGACCAAGGGTCTTTGTGCTCATTTTTTCACTCCATTTTTTATTGCCGTGCCTCCACGAGGTGTTCGGCATCCTTCACCCGCAGCTCGCCGGAGATGAGCTTGGGCAGCAGCGTGTCGCGCAGGGCGGCGAGGCCTCGGGATTCCTGCGTCGCGTCGCTTGCGCGCGCGAACAGCGACCGGGCAACTGAACCAAAACGCTTGGCAATTTGCTCCGGGGGCGCGACCACCAGGTAGTGCGACAGCGATTCGACGGGAACGCGCTGACGGCCACTGGAGCCCGTCATGCTCTGGATGGCGAACTCCCGAAAGCCATCGTTTCGCGCGAGGCAATAGGCGAATTCCTCTGGGAGTGGCGGCTTCGGGCACAAGACGATGTATTCCGTCGAACCCCAGCCAACTTGGCCATCCTCTAAGAAGTCGACATAAGCGGTCTTGCCGTTCTCAAGGCATGGAGTAATGCGTGCGACAAGAGTGTCCCCGTTTACGAATCGCATACCTGATCCGAAGGGCCGATCTACCACAACATCAGGCGTGTGACCTTGTGTTGGCATGTTCGCCATGTCGAGATAGGGTGTGACCTCCCCCTTCCGCAATACCCTCGTTGGATTGACCGCGATCGCCTCGGGTAGAGGAACCACCTCCCACCCTCTCGGAATTTCTCCGAGTTCAGAATTCTCGAAGGCGTCGGGGAAAAGGGCGGCGATTTCGGGCTTGAGGCCGGGGGATTGCCGGCCTTCGGACTTGGCGCGGACGGGGTCAAAGTCCACGAACCAGCTCTTGAATATAGCCTGCGCCATCGCCTCCAACGTCCGGTTCATCTTTCGGTGAAGTTCGATCTTGTCGTCCAGCGTGCCGAGGATGTGGGCGATGGCGCGTTGATCAGAAAGCGGGGGAAGAGGAATCTCGATGGTTCTGAGATATGATACGGGCTGGGCAATCGAAGGGACACCTGACGACGACGTGTTTGCCAAAAGCTTGTGCTGGCCTTCAGCACTCGTGAAGTAATACGCTATGAACTCTGGCAGTACCTTTCGGAGGTTTGGTCTCAGATAGAACTGTCGCTGCGAAATTACGTAGCGCTTGTACCTTGATGATGCAGGGATGAATGCGACATGACCGATGTTTCCAGCGTGAGTGAAAACCACGTCTCCACGATAAACGTTGGCGTTCTTCAGTTTCTCGGCATGCTTGAGAGAAACGAAGTTGTAGTCGGTATCCATTAATCGAGAGCCGTGTAAGTGCTGACCACTAATAACCGGAATGCCCTGTGGGACAAACGTCTCGACTTTGATCGAGGAACCAAAAGGCCCCATAGCAACCTTCTCGGAAACATCTTCAATTTTGGCAGTCGTCCATTCACCCACCATACCGAAGCTCCTTCAGATAGGTTCGATTGTCCCGACCATGTCTCGCGATGGATTTAGTCTGCTCTTTCATGTCCACGGCATGGTCATGCTCAGAAAACGTGACCATTAAACGAATGAACATCGACAGGATATTTCGATAGCAACCCATACAACTCCACGTTCAAAGAAAGCGGTTCTTTTCTTTGCTCAGCAAAGGTGCGCGGTACCTTTCGCATTCCTCCCAGATTTGATGCTCCAAAATGGAACTTCAAGGCGTCGAATTTCTCGGCACGTCCATCAATTCACGCTCCAATTCCTCAATGGTCGGGAGGCTGCCCTTTAGTTCCCTGGGCAGGGACTTGACAAGTTTTGTCTCCCACCCCGCCACACCGATGGGTTTTTTGAGGTCGCGTAGGGCATATTCGACGACCAGTTTGTCCTTAGAACTGCACAGTAGGAGACCGATGGTCGGTTTGTCATCGGGATGGCGCAACAGGTCGTCCACCGCCGATAGGTACACGTTGATCTGACCGACGAAAGCCGGGTCGAAAGGCACGGCCTTGAGTTCGATCACGACAAAGCAGCGCAATTTCAGATGATAGAAAAGGAGGTCGATGAGAAAGTCATGACTGCCGACTTCAAGCGGCACCTGTCGCCCGACGAAGGCGAAGCCGGCGCCGAGTTCCAACAGAAACCGCTGGATATGGTCCACCAATGCCTGTTCAACCTCGCGTTCCCACCGGGGATCGGCGGTTCCCAGGAAGTCGAAGAGATAGGGATCCTTGAACACCTGCACGGCCATGTCGGAATCGGAGGGAGGCAGCGTGGCGGTAAAGTTGGTGACGGCCTTGCCCTGTCGCTCGTGAAGACCTGTTTCAATCTGGATGGCAAGGATGTTTCGGCTCCATCCAAGCTCCAAGGTTTTCTTCGCATACCAAAGCCGTTTGCTGGGGCCGTCCAGTTTTTCCAGTAAAGCGAGGTTTTGGTACCAGGTGATTTGTGCAAGCACCTCTTGCACAATCTTGCGTTCAGGCCAGGCGGCGGCAAAAGCACGCATATACTTGAGGTTTCGCGGTGAGAATCCTTTCATATCCGGAAATGCCTGGCGCAGGTCCATGGATAAACGGTCGATTATTCTGGCCCCCCAACCCTCTGTGGCTTGGCGCCTCAAAATAATGCCGCCGACGTCCCAGTAGAGGAGAACCATGCCCGAATTCGCAGCCATGATGGTTCGCAGACGTTCTTCCCGGACGCGGCGCTTGATGTCATTCAGAACATCAACATAGTCGGTGGGCAGACCGATTCGTAATCCGGTCGCAGGGAAAAGCGCCTCTTCCCGTGCTCGTCCCATCACCTTGCGCTCTTCGGTCATAGTATCTTTCCTTCTCTTACCCCCCATAGCCGATCTCCTCCATGTTGGCCCAGATGAGCTTGTCCAGTTTGGCGGACTCCTCCATCTGCCCGCGCAGCTCGGCGGTCAGACGGGCCATCTTCTCCTCGAACGGCTCACCGTCGTCCTCGACCGCAGCCGCGCCGACGTACCGGCCCGGTGTGAGGATGTGGCCGTGATGGCGGATCTCGTCCAGGGTAGTGGATTTGCAGAAGCCGGGGATGTCCTGGTATTCGGCCCGATCCTCTCCCGCGGATGGTGAGGACTTGTTGCGCCAGGCGTGGTAGGTGGCGGCGATCTTGGAGATATCGTCGTCGGTCAGATCGCGATGGACGCGGTCGATCAGTGTGCCGAGCTTGCGGGCATCGATGAACAGAGTCTGGCCGCGACGATCCCGGAAACCACCCCCACCCTTGCCCTCCCCCTTTGCTGGGGAAGGTGAACCTTTCTTGTCGCGGGCGATGAACCAGAGGCAGACGGGAATCTGCGTGGAATAGAAGAGCTGGCCGGGAAGGGCGACCATGCAGTCCACGAGGTCCGCCTCGATGATGTTCCTGCGGATCTCCCCCTCGCCGGACTGGTTGGAGGACATCGAACCGTTCGCCAGGACGAAACCCGCCATGCCGGTCGGGGCGAGGTGGTGAATGAAGTGCTGGACCCAGGCGTAGTTGGCATTCCCGGCCGGCGGGATGCCATACTTCCAGCGTTTGTCGTCTTTGAGCGTCTCGCCGCGCCAGTCGCTGTCGTTGAACGGCGGATTGGCCAAGACATAATCGGCCTTGAGGTCCGGGTGCAGGTCCTGGTGGAAGCTGTCGGCATGTTCCTTCCCGAGGTTGTTCTCGATCTGCCGGATGGCGAGGTTCATCTTCGCCAGCCGCCAAGTGGTGTGGTTGGATTCTTGGCCAAAGACGCTGACATCGCCCTTGGCCTTGCCGCCGTTGCCGTTGCCCGAAGCATGGGCTTGGACGAACTCGACCGACTGGACAAACATGCCGCCCGAACCGCAACAGGGATCGTAGACCCGGCCTTTGTAGGGGGCGAGCATCTCCACGAGAACGCGGACGACGCAGCGGGGCGTGTAGAACTGGCCACCTTTTTTGCCTTCGGCGCTGGCGAACTGGGAAAGGAAGTACTCGAATGCGCGTCCCAGGATGTCCTGGGAGCGATACGCCTCGCCCCCGAGCATCAGGTTCCCGATCAGGTCGATGAGCTGGCCGAGGCGCTGTTTGTCGAGGCGGGGATGGGCGTAATCCTTTGGAAGCACGCCTTTTAGGGAGGGGTTATCGCGCTCGATGGCGAGCATTGCCTCATCGACGGTCTTGCCGATGGTGGGCTGTTTGGCGGCGGCTTTGAGGTTCGCCCAGCGGGCCTCCTTGGGGACCCAGAAGATGTTGACGGCCCGATACTCGTCCGGGTCTTCCGGATCGGCGCCCTGGGCGCGTTCGGCATCGAGCTTGGCGTGCTGCTCTTCGAAGGCATCCGAGATGTATTTGAGGAAGATCAGGCCGAGGACGACGTGTTTGTATTCGGCGGCATCCATGTTGGAGCGAAGCGCATCGGCCGCCTGCCACAGTTCCCGTTCAAAGCCGAGATTGGCGCCATTGTTGTTTTTGGCCATGTCAGCGTCCCTCTGCTAATCCGTTATCAAACAGCATGCGCCCAGGTTGAATCTATCAGGGGCACCTCTTTACGCTTATTGGTCGCGTGGTTGGTGGAGGGAGTATAAGTAAACGACTGGGATATGTCAAAAGAAATCGTCCTCGGAGTATGAATCATGTCAGCGGTTTTATAGCGAATCAGAAAAGATAACAGGCTGAAGGTTGTATATGGCAATTGAAAATATCTCAGGTATGGTCTATGCTGTTTGTCCTATTAAGAGTCGACGCATCGAAAACACTCTTTTTATGAGAATTCCTGAAAGGGGAGCAACATGGATTGGGTTTGGTTGTTATTGATCGCTGTGGTCATCTGGTACTTTTTGTTGGGGTGGCGCCTGCCGAAACGGGGAGGACCGGGCTGAACGAATCGGTCCTGCTCGGTCGAGGGCAGAAAGCAGAAATCAAATGAGGAAAAATTGTAGCAGAGGGGTTGCTCTTCTTATTTCTTTACCTTCAAAATCTCCTGTACCCGCCGGCCGATCTCGGCGGGATTTTTTTCTACGATAACGCCGGCCAACTCGAGGGCTTTGAACTTCTCTTCGGCGGTTCCTTTTCCGCCCGAGATGATCGCCCCGGCGTGGCCCATCCTCCGACCCGGGGGGGCCGTTTGCCCGGCGATGAAGGAAACCACCGGCTTGGTCACCTCCCCTCGGATGAACTCCGCCGCCTCCTCCTCCGCCGTCCCCCCGATCTCGCCGATCATCACGATCGCCTCCGTCTGCGGGTCCTTCTGGAAGAGTTCGAGAATATCGATGAAGCCGGAACCGACGATCGGGTCCCCGCCGATCCCGACGGAGGTGGACTGGCCGATCCCGAGGCCCGTCAGTTGCCAGATCATCTCGTAGGTGAGGGTCCCGCTCCGCGATACGACGCCCACGTTCCCTTCCCGGTGGATGAAGTTGGGCATGAAGCCGACCTTGCCCACGCCGGGGGTCGTGATCCCCGGGCAGTTCGGGCCGATCAGCCGCGAGCCCGATCCTTTCAGCGCCTGTTTGACTTTGATCATCTCCAAGACGGGGAGCCCTTCGGTCAGGCAGACGATAAGACCGATCCCCGCCTCGATCGCCTCGAAGATCGCATCCGGGGCAAACGCTGCCGGCGTATAGATCCCCGAAACGTTGGCGCCCTGTCTTTCGACGGCATCGATGACACAATGATACACGGGAATGCCGTCCAGGTCTTTTCCGCCTTTGCCGGGAGTGACGCCGGCCACGACCTTTGTCCCTAACTTCACCGACTCACGGGTGTGGAAACTCCCCTCCGAGCCGGTGATCCCCTGAATGACGATACGCGATTTCCGATCCAGCAATATGGCCATAGGAATATTTCCCCTAAGATGACTTTCTTTATCCGATCAGAGACACGGCCTTTTGGGCCGCCTCGTACAGGCCGTCTGCCACCGTGAATCTCAGCCCTGATTCCTGCAGCATCCGCCGCCCCTCTTCCACGTTCGTTCCCTGCAGGCGCACCACCATCGGCAGTTTCATTTCGATGTTTGCCGCCGCCTGGATCAATCCGGCGGAGACGCGGTCGCACCGCAGCACCCCGCCGAAGATATTGATAAGGATGCACTTCACGCCCGGATCGGATGTCAGGATGCGGAACGCCTTCTCGATCTGCTCCGGCGATGCGCTGCCCCCCACGTCGAGAAAGTTCGCCGGTTCGCCGCCCGCCATCTTGATCAGGTCCATCGTCGTCATCGCCAGCCCCGCTCCGTTCACCATGCAGCCGACGTTTCCGTCTAACTTGATGTAGTTCACGGAGGTGCTCCTGGCTGCGATCTCCAGCGGCTCCTCCTGATCCGCGTCGCGCAGCTCCCGGATCTCGGGATGGCGGTAAAGGCCATCGTCGTCGAAGTTGAGCTTTGTGTCGAGAGCGAGCAGTTGGCCCTGCGCCGTGATCGCCAGCGGATTGATCTCTAAAAGCGAGCAGTCCTTCTCCAGAAACAGCCGGTAGAGGTTCCGGCAGATCTCAGCGAATTGCCGGCCCTGCCCCGCATCCAGCGCCAGGCCTACGGAGAGCTTACGCGCCTGGAATGGGCTGAACCCGACGACGGGATGGACCGCGCATCGGACGATCTTTTCCGGGGCCGTTGCCGCCACCTCTTCGATATCCATGCCGCCCGACTCCGAGGCCATGAAGACGACGCACTCCTTTCCCCGCGACCGGTCGACCACCAGGCTCAGGTAGAGTTCCTTCCGGACGGCGGACGCCTCTTCCACCAGAACCTTGCGCACCCTTTTCCCTTCTGCGTCCGTCTGGTGGGTCACGAGCCGCATCCCGAGAATCGATCGGGCGGCCGCGGAAGCCTCATCGGGCGACAAGGCCGTTTTTACACCGCCGCCTTTCCCCCGGCCGCCTGCATGGATCTGCGCCTTGACCACAACCCGACCCGCCAGCCTGGCCGCTATCCTGTGCGCCTCCTCCGGGGTCGCGGCCACTTCGCCTTGGGGCACGGGAATCCCATAGTCCCGTAAAAGCTTCTTTGCCTGATATTCATGGATCTTCATTCCGTACCTCCGGCCGTGGGGACAGATTTGTGTCCGTGGGGACAGATTTGAAATCTGTCCCCATGTGCCATGTGATATCCTCACATACATTTTTCCAGGTCAGGGATCAGCTTCTCAAGGCCCAGCGCCTTGAGGGTGTGCGGAAGCGGTTTCCCCGTCGCCGGGTCCCAGCCCGCCACTTGAAAGTAGAAGCCCTTCATCCACTGGAAATGGGCCATCACGGACTTTCCCTTGGCGGGACCGTCGACCGGAGTGGAACCGTAGCGGGGGGAGGGGACTTCGAGCGCGGTGTCCAATCCGTGTCGACAATTGAATAACCGCAGTTGGTTGATCATCCTTCGTCCGATCACCATTGAATCGGCCACTGTGAGATCTCTGCCTGTGATGGCATTAAGGCAATCCATCGTCAGCGGAGGGCTCATGGTGATAAAACGGCAGAGGGGCAGACTGTCGATGAAGGTATACCAGCCGTCCATTTTTGCGTTGGACGCGGCGACCTCCCAGGGGGAAAAGATATTAGGGAACGGTGGGACGCCGAAAAATTCCTCCGCCGAACAAATCGTAGCAAGGGACTGGATCGATCCGGTAGCCGACACGCAGGTTTCCAGGAGCTCGCTCCAGCGGGCGCGGTGGTCGTGTCCGCGCGGGGTCGCCCCCTTGAGGACATAAACCCCCATGTTAGGCGCTTCTCCGCCGATCTTCTGCGAGGCCCTCATGACGCCCTCCGCCAGAAGGTCGCCGATCCCCTCCCGTTTGCTGATCTTGATCAGCAGCTCCCTGACCGCCTCGACATTCCCCCATCGCATGTCCAGGCCGTCCAGATCGCCGCGCTTCAGGATCCCCTTTTCGTAGCACTCCATCACCCAGGCAACCACCCACCCGGATTCGTTCGCATCCAGACCCAGCCGGTCCGTCAGATCGGAAAGCATCACCACGGCGCCCGGTTCCGTATTGCCGATCAGCGGCCCCCAGGCGGCCATCAATTCGTACTCCGGCTCTTCCCCTTCCTGCCCTTTGTAAGGGCCGTCGGTGACCTTCATGAATTTCGTATGCAGAATCTTGCAAGCCCAGCAGGGCTTGTTGCGATGTTCAAAATGGGTCCGGTAATACTGGCCGTTCATCCTTTCGTGCTCGGGGTAGAGATTGGTGGTCAAGTTGCGCACCGGAAGGCTACCCGCGTTATGATGGCCGGAGAAATTGCCCCCCGTCCCCCAGTCATAAAGCACAGGCCTGCTTGCTTTCGCATGCTCGACGAGCGCCCTGGCCTTCTCACGAAAAAGGTCCTTGTCATGAATGGGAACGGATTGACGGCCGCGGATCACCGCGACGGCCTTGAGCCGCTTGGCCCCCATGACCGCCCCGCAACCGTTCTTCGAACAGACATGCCCTTTGTCGCCGCCGACGACCGCGTAGCGGACTTTGGCTTCGCCCGCCGGCCCGATGCCGAAGACGCTCATCATTCGCGTTTCCCCGAGATCCTGCCGGATTGCATCCTCCGTCTCCCAGGTATCTTTGCCCAAAATCGGAGATGCGTCGCGCAAAGACACCTTGCCGTCATCGATGAGCAGATAGACCCAGCTCTGAGACTGCCCCTGGAGGATCAGCGCGTCGTAGCCGCAGAACTTGAGGAAGGCGCCCGCACCCGAGAGGGCCGTGCCGCCGGCCAGTCCCGAGGACATGATGATGCGGTTTTGGGGATCATCCCACTCAATCCCGGGAGGCACCTCACGGTAGAGATATTCCACGCCGAATCCCGTGCCTCCCAGATATTTTTCCGCCATTTCCGGCTCCAGGGGTTCATCGCGAATCGACCCGTCGGTCAAATCGACCCGCAGGACCTTTCCCATGTAACCATAAAGTGTTCTGTCCATCCTCATCCCCCCATTCAATTCCTCCGGGCACGCTAACAGATGATTCATGTGTTATCAACAGAATTCCTTGCGCAAAATTCCTTGCTTCCCTGCGAGGGGTGATGGTAAATACCCGCATCAACCACTTCAAACCACGGAGATGCCTATGAAAGCGATGGTGCTTCAACGGAAGAACGAAGCGTTCGTTTTGGAAGAGCGGCCAGACCCCAAGGCCGGGCCCGGCGAGGCGGTGGCAAGGGTGATCGCCTGCGGTTCCGGACTTACCATCCACCACACGCGGGCGGGCCGGACGGCGACCAGCTATCCGATCATTATCGGGCACGAAGTCTTAGGGGAGATCGTCGAAACCGGTCATGGCGTCCGCGGCTTGAAAGCGGGGGACATCGTGACCCCCCACTGCTACCTCAGCTGCGGGCATTGCCGCTGGTGTCGGATCAATCGGGAGACCCTGTGCGACAACCTGGCCGGCTTCGTCGGTCGCCAGATGGACGGGGGATATGCAGAGTTCATCAAACTGCCCGCCCGCAACTGGATCCATGTTCCCGATGGGATCGACTACAAAAACCGCCCGGCCGAGGCTGCCGTCATCTGCGACGCGATAGCGACCCCTTACAAGGTGATCCGCCGGGCCCGCATCGCCCCCATGGAGAACGTCGCCGTCTTCGGGGCGGGCGGCGGGCTGGGAATCCACATGGTGATGATGGCGAGCTGGGCGCACGCCCGAGTCATCGCCGTGGACATCTCGGCGGAGAAGCTCAAGACATGCCGCGAGGTGGGGGCGGACGCCGTCGTGGATGCGTCGAAGGAGAACGTCGTCGAGGCTCTCAGGGACCTGACGGGGGGCGCCGGGGTGGACGTGGCCGTCGATTTCGTCTCCCAGGTCTCGACCCTCGAAGCCGCCGCCGATTCCCTGGGCAAGGGGGGGAGGCTCGTCACCCTGGGGGGGTACTCGCCTGAGCCTTTCCATGTGTCGGCCTCACGGCTGCTCCAGGGCGAGCTGGAAATCATGGGTAGCCGGGCCTTCACCCGGCAGGAGATCATCGAATCCCTCGAACTCTGCGCACGGGGGCAGATTCGGCCTCTGGTGACCGAGACCTCCCGCCTGGAGGATGCGGAGAAACTCCACGCCCGCCTCGATGCAGGGCTCATCACCGGCAGGGCGGCCATCGTCATGGGGTGAGCTTTGAAAATCATGGTCCCTCCGCACGCTGGACATTTTTCGTAATGGCGCTCCGCTGCGGGGGCATGACCGACATCGGCTTGGAGATGAACCTAAATCCTGGTGATACCCAATCATAACCACTTAAGTTAACTGATGCACATACTGCGTGTTCATTTTGAAGATACCAATGTCAATGGGTCAGGCGATATCGATTTTCGCTGCGGACAATCTACCCTCAGGAAGT
>CAZINF010000041.1:0-23398 GCA_964540555.1 uncultured Syntrophus sp.
CTCGACTTTGCAGGCTATTTTCGCATTCCGGAACAGATACCCTTAAACTCCTGTCAGACTCTCATTGATATGATGCCGCCGCACCTTGCCGCTTCGCGGGTCCACCGAAAGACTCCCCCTTTCCACCTCGCCGGGAAGCACGCTGTCACGAAATTCGCCTCTTTTAGCAATTGTCTCTCGACCATTTGGCGAGGGATGCGGTGTTTTCTCAGAGGCGTAGTGGGGCAGGAACATCTCGTAAAGAATCTTCAGGGCATGTTTCGCTTGCCGGACCTGCCAGTCAGCAACGCCTTGACGTTGCGCCAAGTCTGCCAGAAATGCCTGAATATCTTTTCCCGATCTGTCCTGCAAACGCTTTTCCGGCAAGAAACGGGCAAAGGCCTGTGCCCATCGCACATAAAAGGACGAACGGTCAGGGCTTACCCTGTTCTCCTCCGTGCAGGCCCGGAAAGCTTCCCAGAATTTCTGAGACTCTTCGTTTTGGGGGGATTTCATGTTTCCATTCCCTAAAGTACCATTGTTTCAAAATGTTAAGTAGAGAACAGCACGATTGTACTATACGGAATTATTTTATCGCAATATAATTTTTCTGTCTACTATATGTTGGGGGAGAAAGATAAATGATGACAGGTAATCGAAAGCGTGTATTTGGTGACAAAGTAGCATTCAAATCCCTATCATGTTCGCCCGTTAACGAACTTGGCGTCGTCTATCTATTCGGTGTTTTACACGACACCTTCGATTTTAAGATTGAGTCGATTCAGGCAGGTTTCCCGGATTGCATTGCACGGCGCCGTGTTGGCCCGAACCGTTGGGAAGAAGTCAGAATTGAATTTGAATACGACAGCCGTTCCTTTGATTCACATGGCCACGACCCCAACGGCGAGGATGTTATTGTGTGCTGGCGACACAACTGGATGGACTGCCCTAAAGAAGTAGAGATCATAGAGCTTTCGTCGCTGATGGGTGATGCCGAACATATCGACACGCAGATCAAGACGGAGAAGAAACTGAATGCCTGGCAGGAGTTTTGCCAGCAGAAGCGTCTGGAGGGCGTCGGAAGCTTCGCAGATATCGCTCAAATGTGGAAAAAGCAAAAAGACAATAAAACCCCCGACCAGTCGGTACACCGGATCGCTGATAAATTTGGCTCCCGGTGATGCCGTATTTTGGGCGGTCCTTTAGATCTGAATGGAAAAATCGTGGTTTGAAAGCCGGAAAAATGCTCCAATGCACTTGACGATATGTCATAAATGACATAAGATGAATGGTGATGAGCCCGAACGATAAACCATTGGTGTGGTTGCACGGTGAGGTGCAAACACCTCCGTTTTCGAAGACAGCGCGCCTGGAAGCAGGGTATTTGCTTCGTGCTTTGCAGCGGGGGGAGAAATTATCCCTGCCGCAGTCCCGCCCGATGCCTTCCATTGGGGCGCGCTGTCACGAACTACGGATAGTAGACGAGAATTTGAATTGGAGAATCGTGTACCGGATTGAACCGGATGCGATCGTAATTTTAGAGGTATTCGAAAAGAAAACAAATCGTACGCCGAAGCCAGTTACCGATGTGTGCAAGAAGCGGATAAAAGAGTACGAGTTGTGAGCAGGAGGGCAAGGCCATAATGGAAAAAACCAAAAAGAATATGCTAGAGAAAAAGGGATGGAAAGTTGGAACAACAACTGAATTTCTGGGGTTGTCGTCGGAAGAGGCCAGGTATATCGAATTGAAACTGGCGCTGAGTGAACATTTGAAGAAACAGCGTATGAAGCAAAAAATTACGCAGGAGCAGTTGGCCAAGATGATGAGTTCAAGCCAGTCGCGTGTTGCAAAAATGGAAACAGGTGACCCGACTGTTTCATTGGATTTGTTGGTGAGATCTCTGTTGACTTTGGGGGCTTCTGAAAAAGATTTGGCAAAAGTCATAGCGGCAGTAAATTAAAGGCCTCCCAACAATTTAATCAACCCGACCGGGGATTCCATCAGTGCAAATCCCCACATCCCGTGGCCCGGCGGGTTATCTCTACGTTCGGCAAGGCGACAGATGAGGAAGGAGATGGATCAATGAGATTGAACAGGCCTCTCACAGGGACAATACCCTGTCAACAGTGGAGCACCGGTACGTCCCGATCGTTGAGGGCTTCGGCCCTTGTCCTTGTATTGCTCCTGATGTCCTGCGTCAGCCCGATGCCCGACATGCAGGCCAACATCCAATCGTCAAGGGCCTTGAGTCCCTTTGACCTGATCATTAAGGGCGATACGAAAGACGACATTCTTGCTATCAACGTAAATAGCTACAGAGATCCCGAACGCACCCTCTCTAACTACACGCGATATGAATTTGAGTACACAAGCAAGGAAAACCCATTGTTGGAAAAAGAGCTGTTCAAAACAGCTGAATACTTCCTTGAGCGCCGCGGGCTCAAACGTGATAAGGGGAATCCTGAAATCCTAATCACTCTGAATTTCTATGCTGGCAGGAAGGAGCAGTACAGCCCGCCAAAGACGATCATATCAACAACCTATCAGAGCGTCTGGAATACCGGCTTCATCGGATGGACGCCTGTGGGATATTCCTCCATCGTCCCTATTACAGAATCACGGACGGAACCCGCACAGACCAAAGTAACATTCCTTCGCAGCATCCGCTTGAACTTCCTGGACGCAGCCGCGCTAAAGAGCGGTAAGAAAATAGAGATCCCGCCCCTTCTTTGGATCGGCGAGGCGCAAATCGAAGACAAAAAGCGGGAGGATCACGACATTCGCGCATATGCAGGCACTTTGTTTAGGTCGTTGTTATTCGAGTTCCCCAAACAAAGCACTCTGCCGCCAAAGCGATATTACCGCTGGGCTACATTCGGTGACATAGGAGTCACTCTCTATCACAATGACTGGCAACTTATTCGCGATGTGAAGCAAGATTCCCCGGCAGATAAAGCCGGACTTCAAGTCGGCGATCGACTCTTAGAGATCAACGGTAAGCTGATCGCAAAGAGTTGGAAGACTTACGAAAGATCGGAGTATCGGTGGAAGAACTCGGAAATATTCCGAAACACGGATCCATACTACAACCACATACTGCAAAATTCCGGCGACAGGGAGATTGAACTGACGATTCAGCCGGTGGGGGATGGAGGCCTTCGCAAAGTTAGGGTTACACCCTTCGTTCGAGAGCACGGGATTTATTTCATTTATGGCTTTGACGATATATTTGATCAATACTGACAAACGATATGGGAGTGAAAAGTGCCGAACAAACGCGTCGAACGTTACGGCGCGTAACTGCACCGAGGTTCACGCGTGCCGATGGCGCGGACGCTACGCGCCGCGCCATCGGCGCTGCGAATTGCCATCCGCTTTCTGGCCGGCGCTAACGCGCCTGGCCATCAAGCGGATGCAGCGGTCAGCCGTCCCCGCGAGCAAGCTCGCGTGTCCGTCAGCCGCTGATCCGCAGCGACGTTCGGCCCAAAAACTGACTTGACATAGGCTTTTCTGTTGGCTATACTTCGGATATCCACAGGAGGTAATGCTATGGTTACAAAAATTCAAAAATGGGGAAACAGCCAGGGCTTGCGTCTTGCCAGGCAGTTGCTTGAGGTCGCGCATATTTCGGTTGGTGACGAGGTCGATGTAACGACTCGGGATGGCATGATTGTCATTGCACCCGCAAGACGCATTCGCGGTAAGCAAAGCCTGCAAGAACTGGTCTCACGCATACCCAAGAACTATAAGCCTGGAGAAGTTGATTGGGGTGAACCAGTCGGCAGAGAGGCCTGGTAGATGACACAATACGTTCCTGAAAAGGGAGATTTTATTGCCGTCACCTTTGATCCCCAGTCTGGTCATGAGCAGAGAGGCCGCCGCCCCGCGCTTGTCGTAAGTAACACCCTTTTTAACCAACAAGCAGGGCTTGCAATCGTATGTCCTATAACCAACACCGATCGTGGTTACCCTTTTCATGTAGCCATTACTGACAATCCGGATATTAGAGGATTCGTCATGATTGAACAGGTGAAGTCCATCGATTTCCGCGCACGTAAAGCCAAGCCTATTGGAAAAGCTTCAGATGACGTACTTGACGAGGTTCTGTCAATACTTGATGCCTGTATCTATTGAAGGCCGAACAAACAAACAAATGCACCGGACGCCTTCGACGCGCGGTGATTTGTACGTTCGTCAAACCAAACTGATGCCTTGACATCACGCCGCATGATGCTATGATGACAGTATGAGAACAACACTTACTATCGACGACGATCTTCTGGACAAAGCGAAAGCCGTTGCGGCAAAAATTCGTGCGCCCTTTCGGCGCGTGGTTAATGAGGCACTGCGTACCGGATTGCAGATGGTTGAGGATACCCCGCCGCGAACTCGATCCTATCGCACCCACCCTCACAAAATGGGGCTAAAAGCCGGAAGGAATCTGGACAACATCCAGGCGCTTCTATCTCAGATCGAGGGGGAAGATCACCGGTGATCCTCGTGGATGCCAACGTTCTCTTGTATGCAGAAGACCAACAGAGTCCTTACCATGTGATTGCACGCGAATGGTGGGATGCTCAGTTGTCTGGTGCATCGCCAGTGTGTCTTTGCTGGACCGTCCTTGGTGCGTTCATCCGCATCGGCACGAATCCGCGCGTCTTTGAGCACCCCCTGTCTCTCGATCAGGCGCTCTCTCGTGTGCAAAGCTGGTTGGATCAACCCTGCACGCGCATCGTTCATCCTACCGACCGGCACTGGATCATCTTTCAGAAAATGTTGGTCGAAGGCCAGGCCGTCGCGAACCTTGTGACCGACGCGCACCTGGCCGCTCTGGCTATTGAACACGGCTGTGAGTTAATCTCCACCGATACCGACTTCTCGCGCTTTCCTGGGGTCAAGTGGAAAACCCATTAAAGTAACTAATATTCTGGAGAACCATCGGCGCTATGGTTTGCCATCCGTTTTCTTTCCGGCGCGCGTCACGCGCCAGCCATCAAGCGGCTGCTGATCTTGGTCGTTCGCGGCACGCCTGCGGCGCGCCGCGAACGGGGCGAGCTGAGCTTCGCCCAACGCCTGTTCTTCAGGCCGCCGGAAAGCGGCCTTACGTACCGTCGCTGGAGCGCTTGGGTTAGCTTCATCGTTAACCAAAGGTTTTCTGGCATCATTGGTTTTCTGCATTAGCATCATTCTTGAAGCCCTTATAGAAGTTGTAACGTCGGTTCGATTTACAAAGGGGACTTGTCGAGAAAAGATGGCTTGCCGATCGCGAACTTCACAGATTCAGACATCAACAGATTTTCCCGCTCTTCCCGGCTCATCTCGCGAAGATATTTCCCACTCTCGATCATCTTCCGGAAATCGCTACGGAAGAGACCGGGGTCCGTCCGGCTAAGCTTTTGCAGCCCCTTTCCGATCGGCTGAAGTCTGGCGGTCAGGTCCTGATCCGACAGGCTTTTTATCCTGGCGTACATATCGATCAGTTGCTCCGCCTCAGGAAGCTGAGGGGATTCCAGGACCTTTTTGAAACCAGAGGCAAACCGCCTGCAACCCTCGATGATATTTTCCTGCCTGACCATGTTGATCCCGCCCCATCCGGCTCTGAGCCATTTAAAGGTGACGAAGCGGGTCTGTGTCCTGGATGCACCGGGCTCAAAAAGGATCGAGACCGAAGAGGCGTCGTACATATACGAACTCACCCAGCCAAGGCCGGCCTTGTTCAGTCCCTTTTGGCCAGAATAAAAATAATTCCAGTCCGTATCCGGGCCGATGATCACACCTTGTCTTCCCACGGTGGAGGGATTCATCTGACGGGTCACGGAAATGAAAAAAACCTTTCCCCGATATTTAAGCAGGACCATCAACCGGTCCATGTCGTAGCGATAATAAGCGCCCATGGTCAAATCCGGTGTGATTTCCTCATACTCGATGCCCCGAATGACAAGCGGGACCTTCACATCACCGACCTTTTCCCATAAATTGGCAACCGGCCCGGTCGGGTTGACCTGCCAGCCGCCGAGACGGATGACCGAGGGAAGGGTAACATAGGCCGGGATCTTGGGATTATATGCATATTTGATGACCTTGGACAAAGGCGCCTTGACGTCGGAAAAAAAGTAGGCCCCTGTCGCACTTTCGCGTTTGCCCGGATCCAGGTTGGTCTCTCCGCCTTTTTCCGAAACGACGAAATCGAGCAGACCGGATACTTTTTGAACGTCACAGGGGTTGTCCTTGCTTTTGAGCATGGTAAAGAGATACTCTATCCCCTCATCCCAAACTGGACGGGCTTCACCTTTATCAGAACCGACAGCCGCGAACAGTGTGCCCCCGGAAATAAGAAAAAAAGAGATCCACACGGGAAAAAATACCAAAACCCATACCGACCTTGTTCCAAACAGTCTCATCACAACCCTTTCATCACGAGGGTTCGCGGCGGTCATTGAAAAGACGGACCTCTTGCCCGCACAACCTCTCTTTTTGTTGCGCGCTTCATAATACTTCCTTCGAGCGGGAGCAAGTGAAAATTTCACCCTGTTTACGCCTGATGGATTTCTCGGCGATAAGATCCTTGAAAATCACGCTCCCTGCGCACGCTGGACATTTTTCGACCCTGCGCTTCCTCGCGTCGCTCATGGGAAAATGGGAAAATCGGGAGCTGTCCCCATTTTCCCCATTTTCCCAAAGGCGCTACGCTGCGGGGGCAGGGGTCCCCGAAAAATCTCCAATGCGTGCTTCCGGGACGTGATTTCCAAGTTGTTCTGTCTCTTTTTTCTGTCTCTTTTTTCTTGACAGGGTCATCGATTTCATTGAAACTTTGCAAGGTAGTTTATAATGAGAGCTTAGAAAGATGAAGAAACATTGCCCTTTGCTCGTTCTTGTCCTTCTTTGCCTCGCCTTGCTGGGCGCCTCCCAGCCTGAGACAGGAACCGCGGAAACACAGCCAGTCCCGCTCCGCACCTATCTCCGGCAGGGAATAGATAAGGCGTTTAACCTGGAGACCCAAAGCGCAATGGGATTTTTACAGAGCGCTGTGGAATTAGACCGGGAAAATCCGCTTGGTTATGCCTTTCGCGCCCTTGTCCGCTTGTTCTCCTATGAAATGGATTACGATCTGCAGGAAAGAGCGAAATATCAAGAGCTCATGCTCCAGGACATCAGCGAAGCGCTCGTCCGGGCACAGAAGAGGATCGAAAAGAACCCCAGAGACAGCCAGGCGTACTTTGCCATGGCCCTCGCGAAGATCGTCAAGGTCCGCTGGGCGATCGCACAGAAACGGTATGTCGTCGTCGCACAGGAAACCGCAAGCACCTGGGATTATCTGGAAAAAGTGAAAGCGGAAGATCCGCAGAACTACGATGTCTATTTCCCCATCGGCCTGCTCCATTACCATCTCGACCATCTTCCAGCCGTGACCCGCTTCTTTTCCTCCCTGCTGATCACCGCCCCGGACCGCCAGAGAGGGCTTCAGGAACTGCAACTGGCGGCCCAAAAGGGCGATCTTCTCAAGGAACTGGCCCAAGCGGAACTCGCTTCGGTGTACACCTATTTCGAGGGACAACCGACACAGGCCCTTCCCATCACCCTGGAGTTGAAGAACAAGTTCCCCCGAAATTATAATTTTCTATTTGCACTTGCCAACACGCTGTCCGAGCTCCAGCGCTTCACGGAGGCTTTTGCCGTCGCCCGGGAGATCGAAACGGGGATTCAGGCAGGCGGGCCTCCCTATGTTCCGCAACTCCAGCCCCGCCTCGACCATTTACTGGGAAGGATCCTGTTCAACCAGGGGGAGTATGTTCGGGCGACGGAATATTTCCAGAAAACCCTCATCACGGACGTATCCGTTTACAATGCCCGCAACCGGGCTTCGGCTCTGGTCCGCCTGGGGATGATTCACGACATCCGCAGGGAGAGGAGGCAGGCGGAAGAGTACTATACCCGTGCTCTGGCGGTGGAGGGCGGGGAAGGAATCGCCCAGACCGAGGCGAAGAGATACCTCAAAACCCCCTATTCGCCTCGGTCGAAAGGACCAACCCCTTGAAGACCGACAACCGCCGAAGGCATGTTCACTCGCTTACCGGTGGTGATAAATGGGCAGCCTCGCCGGGAAACTGATAGACGGGTTCGTGATCGAGGACCGTGACGCGGGCGAATCCGCGTCCGATAACCACGGGGATGACCGTCTTGTTGCGGCCGGCAAACTGGCGCAGGCCGAAGTAGCGGTCAGCCGAGTTGGTAAAGCGCATAATGAACGTGAAAAACCGTAGCATCAGGCGTCGGAAGAACCGCAGCGACGGATCGATCAGGATCTCCTCTTCGCCGACCTGGATGGTCCAGCGCTTCTCATTGATCTTGATACGTTTTTGATTCTTGAGCATCCGCAGCAAAGCGGGTACGTTGGGCGGCTGCATGTAGCCGTAACGGACATTGATCGCTATGATTTTCGCCCCGAGCGGGATGATGTCGCATCGCTCCTCTTCCGGCACGACCGGCCGGCTCATCTGGGTGACATTCAGCAGGATGATGTGTTTGGGGATTGCGCCGTTGCGCCTGATATAGATCCGCAGGCCCATCGGACAGGGATCGTCGGCCGACAGGACCGGTCTTGACGTCATGAAAACAATGGCCCGCTCCACCTGCGATAGGCTGCGCGAGCCGAATTGGGTCCGCAGATGCGGGCTGTCCATTATCTGCTGCTTCAAACCCAGGTAGTGCCGGATGGGGATGTTCATAAAGGCGGAAAACGCCAAGGCCAGTTGCGCCCTTCCCCACTGCCAGGTCTGCATGAGGTAAAAAAGGAACAGGGCGATCACGATCGGGACGTAACCGCCCTCGACGAATTTCAGCGTGTTCGCCGAAAAGTAGGAAAGGTCGATCAGGAGAAACCCAAGGCATACCGGGCCAACCCAGTACCACTTCCAGCCCCAGCCGCGCGCCACAAAATAGAAGATGAACGAGGTGATGGCCATCGTCGCCGTCACTGCGATTCCGTACGCCGCAGCGAGTGCGCTCGAGGTCTCGAATTCGATCACCAGAAGCAGGCAGGCGGCGAGGAGGAGCCAGTTCACCGCGGGGATATAGATCTGTCCTTCTATTTCCGCCGATGTGAAAAAGATCTGCACGCGCGGGAAAAACCCCAGGACAATCCCCTGCCGGGTCATGCTGAAGGCGCCAGAAATGAGCGCCTGCGAGGCGATCACCGTGGCCGCCGTTGCCAGTGCCACGACCATATAGATGATCGGATCGTACTGAGGAAAGAGGGCATAAAAAAGGTTGTTGTTGGGGATGGGGGCTCCATCGAGCAGGCGCGCCCCCTGACCGAAGTAGTTCAGGAGCAGGCAGGGAAAGACAAACGAGTACCACGAAACCTGGATCGCCTTGCGCCCGAAGTGGCCGACATCCGCATAAAGCGCCTCGGCCCCGGTAATAACGAGCACTATCGCCCCGAGGACAAAAACGACCTGGATGCCGTGGGCTGCGAAAAACCGTAGGGCATAGAGGGGATTGACCGCCCAAAGCACGGCGGGGTGGGCTATGACCCAGAACAGGCCAACCCCGCCGATGGTCATGAACCAGATAACCATGATCGGCCCGAACGTCCTCCCTACGCGGGCCGTGCCGCGGCTCTGGAACAGGAAGAGCAGAAGGAGGGTGATCACGGTCAGCCAGACGACCGCGGGTTTGAAGGCCGATGTAACCACTTCCAGTCCCTCATAGGCCGAAAGCACGGATATCGCCGGCGTAATGACGGCATCGCCGTAGAGCGCGGCCGCGCCGATCATGACGGCGGTGGTGATGATCCACATCTTCCTCGCGGGTCTGCCGTTCTTTGGCTGTTGCTCCCTGATGATTCCGAGGAGGGCGAAAATGCCCCCTTCGCCGTGAAAGTCGGCGCGCAGTACAAGAAGCACGTATTTGATGCCCACGATCAGCAGCAAAGTCCAGAAGACCAGCGACAGAACGCCCAGGACATTCTCCGGATTGCGCGCCAGCGGGTGCGCCCCGAAGAAGGTTTCCTTCATGGCGTAAAGCGGGCTCGTGCCGATATCGCCGTACACCACCCCCAGCGCGGAGATGCCCAGTGCAAGCAGGCCCGTCTTTTGGTGAACATCGCCCCCGGCACGAATCGAATGGGTAGAGTATCGCACCCAATGGCCTTTCTTCGGTTGTAACCGTTTCCGTGGAAGGGACTATAGGAAGAAGGCGCCGGTCTGTCAAGGGAAATAGGCCAAAGTCCTTGAACAGGATGAGAGATTGTGTTATTTTGTCCGCAAATCGCGTGTAAAAGGAAGACTCCGATGGGAATATTCAGGATCGCCACCTACAACGTCAACTCCGTCCGGCGCCGTCTCCATATCATCCTCCCCTGGCTCGCGAAACACCGGCCCGATGTGTTGTGTATGCAGGAAACGAAGGTGGCGGACGGACTTTTTCCTCAGGACGAGTTCCGGGCGGCAGGCTATCATGTGACTTACCGAGGGGCAAAACAGTATAACGGCGTGGCCATAGCCTCTCGAGAAAAACCGGAAGAGGTCCGCTTCGGTCTTTCCGACGGCGGTCCGGCTGACGAAGACCGGCTGATCGCCGCCGTCTTTGCGGGGATTCCCGTTGTGAATACTTACGTCCCCCAGGGGCGGGAGCGCGAGACCGCCCATTTCGCTTACAAGCTCGACTGGTTCGAACGGCTGCGGAAATTCTTCGCCCGGGTCTACTCTCCGGACGCCCCCCTGATCTGGTGCGGCGACCTCAATGTCGCCCCGGAGGAGATCGACGTCCACGACCCGAAACGCCTCCTGGGTCATGTCTGTTTTACCCCGGAGGTATGGGAGGCGTTCGCCGCTGTCCAGTCCTGGGGTCTGGACGACGTGTACCGCCGGCAGCACCCGGGAGAGGCGGGTCACTACACCTTCTTCGACTACCGTGTTCCGCAAGCGGTACAGCGGAGGCTCGGCTGGCGGATCGATCACATCCTTGCCACATCGACGCTTGCAGTAAAAACACTGGGATGCGACATCGACATGAATCCGCGCATGGAGGAAAAACCGTCGGACCATACGATCCTCGTCGCCGAATTCGCGACCGATTAGGAAGGCCCGATGAGCGAACCGGACATTCCGCGGATCAACAATGAAATTAATCATCCCCGCAGGGCTTCCTTGCACGACCTACTTCCAGGCCGAGGGTCCCCATTTTTCCGCCAATACCGGCTCCGCCGGCCATTCCGGCGGGTATTTCTGGCCAAGCTTCTCGCCCACTTTGGCGATTAACTTGCTCAGACCGGGACGACCGAATTCCGGATGCCCTTCTTTGAGGGTGCGGCCGTTCACCATCGCCTCAGAGCGGAGCCGATGGCCGATGGTCTTCTCCATTTTTGCGCCGAGCCACAGGACACGGTCCACATCGTACCCATGTTCAATGCCAAGTTCGTCAATCTGCACGAGCAGGTCTTCCGTGCAGATCAGACCCACAAAACGGGGATCCTTGTAATAGTATTCCCCGGTGCCGCGCACGGGACAGTCATCGAGGAAATTTGCCGGCTGTCCGCCCAGACCGCCCAGGGTTGACTCGAAGCGGCAGATTCCGGCCTGCAGGGCCGCAAGAATGCTGGCGGAAGAAACGCGTTTGGTCTCATGGAGATGACAAAGATGGGCTTGCGGATCGGGCAGGGCATCCAGGATCATCGAGAAATAACGATAGACGTGCGCCGCCGACGCGGATCCATCGTGGTCGGCATGTTCGATATCATGGGCGCCGATGGCCAGCCATCTCTTGGCGAATTCCACGGCGTCCTCCATCCTGGTGGCGCCGGAAATGGGACTGCCCCAGATGGTGCTGACGGTGCCGCACATCTTGATGCCCGCATCCCTTGCCTTTTGGATGCATCGTTCGGATTCCCGCCAGTATTGGGTAAGGGTGGTGCCGGAGTTGGCGAAATGATGCTCGGGATCGGTGGAATTCATCATGAGAATGCGGTCCGGACCAATCCCCATTTTCTTCAGTTCAATGGCCCGGTCCACGGCTGACTCGCGGATGGTAACGGCCGTCATGGTGATATCTTCATATTTAATACCCGCCTTCTCGCAACGCTTCTTGAAGGCATCGCTCCGCAGGGCGGTCAGAACCTGCTCTGCGTCTTTAAACTGTGGGATTGATTCCGGGCTGCCCAGATTTACCACCTCGATCTCTTTAGCCCCGGCCAGGATCAATTCCTGGCCGTAGAAAATCTTGGCGGCGGTGGAGATGAATTTTTCGCAATGCTGGAAACCATCCCGGATGGTGATATCCCCGATGGTAACCTTCTTGGGCATCCTTGGAAAAATCTTCCACAAATCATACTCCGTCGCCATAGACTGGATCCTCCTTTTTGTCAGAGTTTTAGTAAACTTGGTGCGTTACGCTTCGTTAACGCACCCTACAGGCTTAAACATACCGGGCGATACTAACATCAATTACCGCGGCTGTAAATAGCAATTCGATTATTGCGGGCGGCAGCGAAAAATATAGCTCAACGGCAGCGAAAGTATTTTGTGGTAATTTGCGCGGCAGGTTGGTAGTAAGCAGCATCGTTTTGTGGTTCCCCGCTGGATGATTATCAGGGTCCAATGGGGGCCAAGGCAACGGCGCCCCGACCGAGGACATGGTGGTGATGATGGACGAAATGGGAATTGAAACGGGCAAGGAGATCTCCGCCATGATCGGTTTTCATCCGGACGACCCGGTGGATCGCCGGGAATAGACGCGGCAATCACCGACCGCCGGATTGCGTTTTTCCCCCTGCTTTACCCTGCGGCAACTCTGTGGTAAACAAGCGCATGACGAATAAACGATCCCATCGGCACACCCCCCCCGGGGATACCCGGACCCCGCGCAGGAAGACTCGCCCCGGCAAACCATCCCAAAACAGACGGTCGCGGCAGCCTCTTAGGATGAAACCGGAGGCGGATCCGCTTCTGAAGCCGGTCTTCTCGAAAATAGGCAAACCCACAGCCGCGGCATTCCGACCCGATCCCTTTCAGCTTGACGCCCTCGACGCCATCAGGGAAGATGACTGCCTTGTTATGGCCCCGACCGGTTCGGGAAAGACATGGATCGCCGAGGAGGCGATCCGGTCGGTTTTCATGAAGGGAGGACGCTGCTGGTACGCCTCCCCCCTGAAGGCCCTGACAAACTCCAAATGGGTCGAATTCAGCCGCTATTTCGACCCGGTCAATGTCGGCATTGTCACGGGCGACACCAAGGAAAACACCGACGCTCCGATCATCGTCGGAACCACCGAAATCCTCCGGAATCAGCTCTACGATGCCATGCACACCGGGGAAAACCTGAACTGCGATCTGGTCATCCTCGACGAGGCCCACTTTCTGGGGGACCGGGACCGTGGGGTCGTCTGGGAAGAGATTATGATCTACCTCCCCGTCCGGATCAACCTCCTGCTCCTGTCGGCGACCATCGGCAACGGCGAGGAGATTGCCGCCTGGCTCGCCTCCATCCGGGGAAAAACCTGCCGGGTCATCCGGGAAGAAACTCGACCCGTCCCTCTCTACCCCCTTTTCCTCCACCCCTCGGGCCGCCTCATGCCCCTGGTCGAAAAGAACCGGCTCTTCGGAAAAATCGCTGATTTCATCGGTAGGCGGTCTCCCGGCCGTTTGGAGCGCGGCGTTCCACCGTTTGGCGAAATGATGAACGTTCTTGAGGAGTTTCACCTCCTGCCGGCTATTTTTTTCCTCAAATCCCGCGCCGAATGCGATACGGCCCTGGAGACATGCGGCCCCCGGGCAGACGAAACAGCGGACGGGACTTTCCTGGAAGAATTGGAGGAGTGTCTGGACCGTTTTCCCTATCTCCGAAACCACCGACAACTCCACGATCTCCGAACGGCCCGTGTCGCCGCCCATCACGGCGGACAACTGCCCGCCTGGAAATTCCTCGTGGAAACGATGATGAAGCAGGGACACCTGCGGGCGATCTTCGCCACTTCGACTGTCGCCGCAGGCGTCAATTTCCCCGCCCGGACCATCGTGCTGATGAATTCGGACCTCTTTAACGGCCACGAGTTCTCCCCGCTTTCCGGTACGGAATTCCACCAGATGACGGGAAGGGCGGGAAGACGAGGGCAGGACCGGGTGGGCTTTATGCTGACCGTCCCTGGGCGGTTCATGGACTTGATCCACATCCGAAAGCTTCTCCTGAAAAAACCGGAAGCAATCACGAGCCGGATCCGGAGCGACTTTTCGATGATCCTCAATCTCCTCCTTTCCCAGACACCCGATGACATCAGAGAAATCTTCGCGAAATCCCTGGCGAGCTATCAGCGAAGCCACGGAGAGGGAACGAAAAAGGTACAGGGGGAGCGGGTGGACCTCTGGACCGATTTCCAGCGGCACCTTCGCCTGCTCAAAGAAGAAGGATTCGTAGACAATGTCAACCGACTGACCGACAACGGGATCTGGGCCTCCAAGCTCCGCCTGGACCAGCCTCTCCTCATTGCCGAATGTCTCCGGAAAAACGTCTTTCCCCATGGCGATGAAAGGCTTCTGGCCGCGGTCATTGCCCCCTTCGTCTATGACGGAGATCAGGATCTTGCAGTCATCCGGAAAGAACTCCCCCGAAGCCTGACCCGCGCGTATGACCGGATCATGGCAGCTCTCACGGATCTTGCGGAGCGGCTAAAGGCGGGGGGCTTTCCCGTAGCCCCTCTTTTTCTCTGGCCGGCGGTGGTGATTTACGAATGGGCGGCGGGCGGCGACTGGAACCGGATCATTAGGAAGGCCGGAATTGCCGACGGGGACATGGCGATGCTGATCATGCGGACAGCCGATAATCTTCGGCAGATCGCCTCGCTTCGGGAAACCCACGCCGAAACGTCGGCATTGGCCGCCAGGGCGCGGGAGGCGATCCTGCGCGAACCCGTTGTATTTGAAACATCCGGCTGATTCTGCACTCTTTTTTCTTTTTCTCCCATTTGCTGCTCCATTTGCCGCTTGACATACCGGCAGACAACATATATATGCCCTTTTTCCTGAGGCTTGCCCAACGACATCAGAAACGTCCCCATCGTCTAGTGGCCTAGGACACTGGCCTTTCACGCCTGTAACCGGGGTTCGACTCCCCGTGGGGACGCCAATTGTTCTTTTGTTCCAATATATTATAAATATCAATCCCTCTCTGAACAGAACGGTTTGGCCAGTTGCGTATAATATCTTTTTTTGAAACCTCCTTAAATATATCCGGAAGCACAATTTGTAAAAGACAATGTAATCCAAATTCATAGGAGTGTACTTTAGAAAACGCTCGCCATCCAATACGTAAAATGGCTGGTTATTTAAAATGGTTTTTTAGGGAGTAAACGGCTCTCGGACGGCTTTTTCTTTTTGTATATGGAACACAAAGACCTTTTTCAGATAAATTCAGCCTCGATCTCCATCATCACTTCCTCGATCAGGGTGTTGTTCTCCTACATCCTCTCCCTTTGGCCGCCGCAATTGCTTACCCAGATCGCCCATCTTCTCGAAATAGGGTTTCGTGGTGATTTTTCTTCCTTCCCGTTTTTTCTCCACTCTCCTATTAGAGGATCTTTCCATCCGATTCAAAGATCGAATCGGCTCGTCATGCCGAAGACGCCGGTCCGCCTTCGCGCTTCCTGCGGAACCACTGGAGTAGAAAAACGACGAGGAACAGGGTGGCGCCGATCAGGTCGGTCTGGAGCCCCGGCTTGATCAGCAGCAGGGCGGCGACGAGCAGTAGGGCGGCCTCGTACCATCTCGTTTTGAGAAGGAGGCATCGCTGGACGGCCGCGGCGAGGCAGTAGACCCCGAACGTGGCCGTCAGCAGCGCCGAGAGGATCTTCCAGAGGCTGCCGACGAAGAGCAGCTCGGGTGCATAGACGAACATGAACGGGACGATGAAGCCGGCGATCCCGAGCTGGAAGGCCGCCAGCCCCGTCTTCCAGGGATCGGAGCGGGCGATGCCCGCCGCCGCATAGGCGGCCAAGGCCACGGGGGGCGTGATGTCCGCGCGCGTCCCGAAGTAGAGGATGAACAGATGGGCGGCCATCGGCAGGACCCCCATCTGGACAAGGGCGGGGGCCACCAGCGCGGAGATGATGACATACTGGGCCGTCGTCGGTACGCCCATCCCCAGGAACAGGCAGGCGATCATCGTAAACGGCAGGGCCAGGTAGAGCTTCCCCAGGGAGGCGTCGACGATCATCGAAGAGAACTTGATCCCCAGGCCGGTCATCGTGATGGAACCGATGATGATCCCAGCCGCGGCGCAGGCCGCGGCCACCTCCACGGCGCCGATGGCGCCCTCCTCTAACCCTCCCAGGATATTCTTCACAAAGGCCTTCAGCGATTCCTTCCTGACGAGACTCATGATGAATGAGGTGACGATGGTGGCAATGATCGCCCAGAAGACGGCCCGCTCCGGAGAGAAGTCCTGCATCAGGAAGGCGATGAGCAGGAAGATGGAGAAGAGGTGGTGCCAGCCCGCGGCGAAGGCGGCGCCGATCTTCGGCAGCTCGTTCCGGGGAAGGCCGACGAGACCCAGGGATACGGCCCGGAAGTGGACCTGCATGAACGTCGAGAAGAAGGCGAGGGTCGCCGGGATGGCGGCGGCGATGCAGACCTTGTAGTAGGGGACGGAGAGGAACTCCGCCATGATGAAGGCGGCGGCCCCCATGATGGGCGGCATGATCTGCCCCATCGTGGAGGCCGACGCCTCGACGCCGCCTGCGAAATAGGGCGGGTAGCCGGTCCTTTTCATCAGGGGGATGGTGAAGGTGCCCGTCGTGACCGTGTTGGCGACTGAGCTCCCCGAGATCATCCCGAAGAAGGCGCTGGAGACGA
Source organism: uncultured Syntrophus sp. (assembly GCA_964540555.1). Classification (GTDB taxonomy): domain Bacteria; phylum Desulfobacterota; class Syntrophia; order Syntrophales; family UBA5619; genus JAKAFS01. Next base: position 16,822 of record CAZINF010000041.1, read on the forward strand.
CGGCGGCCTTCGCCGGTCCTCCCCTCGTCCAGCCTGTCAGTGCAAAGGCCACATCCGTAAAGAACTGCCCGGCGCCCGTCTTCCGGAGGAGGGCGCCGTAGAGGATGAACAGGAGGATGAAGTTGGCCGACACCCCTATGGGGACGCCGAAGATTCCGTCCGTGGAAAGAGACAGGTAGGTGCAGAGCCTCTCGATGCTATAGCCCTTGTGGGCCAGAACGTCCGGCAGGTAGGGGCCGAACAGCGCATAGCTGATGAAAACGACGGCGATCAGGGGAACGGCCAGGCCCGCTGCGCGGCGGGCCGCCTCCAGGACGATCAGCACCAGGATGGTACCCATGACGACGTCCATCGTGCCGTAGGTTCCCGCCCGTTTCATGATGCTGGTGGAATAGATGAAGATCCACAGGCAGATGCCCACTGAGACGACAAGAAAGATGACATCGGGTGCGGACATGCGCGTCAGCGGAGACCGCTTTCTGGAAAACGGGTAAAGGGCGAACAGCATTATGGACATCAACAGCCAGTGCAGAGCCCGGTGGTCCAGCGCGAAGAAGGGGTGATAGTAGGCATACAGCAGATGATAACAGGAGGTGATCACGGCCACAATAGAAATCAGCAGGGCGGGAAGGTTCTTGTATTCGCGCTTCCGCTCGAACTCATCGAGGACTTCCCTGGCGCGCCGCTCCGCCAGTGCCTCTTTCGTTTCTTGTTCCTTCGCGGCGGCGCTTGGGATCGCCCGCTCTTTCTCTATTTTATGTTGACGCTCTTCGTTGTGCGAATCCATATGGAATCCCCTCCTTTGGCGATGGACAACAGCGGTACGTCCCGGCCATGAAGGGTCAGGACATGGTTGGCGACTACTCCTACCCGAAGTAAAAACCGTGGGAAAGGCCGGTTCAGGCGTACCCGGGTCCATTCCCCGGAGAAATCAATTTTCCCGACATCGGGGTGGGACTCCAGACCCGCCCCGTACCATAGATAGCTTTCCTCGATGAGGATGATTTCCCCTTCATCGCCGATCGTGAACAGATCCCGCACCGGCGTGTGATCGGAGGAGTGGCGGTATTCGATCGTAAAAAGATCCCCCCGTTTCACGGGGGATTCCCAGAGCACCTCTTCACCGACCGTACGGACGATTTGGAAGGTCATGCCCCCCTCCGCGCATGATACCGCCGGCGCCTGGCCCGCAAGAGACAGCAGAGTCAACAAAAGACAGAGAATTCTGCACATGAATGCCGCCTCTCCCTTCTGTTATTGGATTCGGAAGAGAGAAAGTCGAGGGCCGCCGGCGCCGGCCGGCACCCCCGACTGTTTCGCTGCCCCGGATCTCCGATCTTCATGATCAGGCACCAGGTTTCCTATTTCAATGCCCCCACTTCCTTGAAATACTTCGCCGCGCCCGGGTGGAGAGGAAGCGGACTGTTGACCGCGTTCTGCGGCGTCAGCTGGGCCGCTACGGGATGAACATTGATCAGGGCATACTTTCCCTCTTTGACGTTGCTGTAGATCGCTTTCACGACCTTGTAAGCCACGTCATCCTTCATCTTTCTGTTGGCGATCATGACGTTGGAATCGCCCAGGCACAGGACGTCCTGATCCACCTTGGAGTAGGTCTTGCCCGGAATGACAATCATGACGTAATAAGGGTGCTTCTTGAGGATCTTGTCCGCCAGCTTCTGCTCGATGGGAACCAGGACGATGTCGCGGGTTGCCGCCAGGTCCATGACTGCCGAACCCGGATAGGCGAAGTTGAAGAAGACCGCGTCCACGACCCCGTCCTTGAGGGCCTGGACCGATTCCGTCTGAGAGAGGTTGGCGATCGTGAGGTCCTTCTCTAAATTGAATCCTGCCTCCTCGAGAATGATCTTTGCCATCGTGGAGCAGCCGCTGCCGGGAACGTCGATGGAAACCTTCTTTCCCTTCAGGTCCGCGATGCTCTTGATCTTGGACTGGGCCGTCGTCACGAGGTGCTGGGGCGCGGGGTACATCTGGAACAGGGAGACGACCTCGTATTTCTTTTCAAAGGGCGCCTTCCCCTGGGAGGCGTTGTAGCCGACGCTTCCCATGACCATTCCCATGTCCGAATCGCCGTTGCCGACGAGGCGGCTGTTCTCTACCGAGGCCCCCGTGGATTCGGCTGCGCAGCGGAAGCCTTCCACGGTTTTCTGAATCACGACGGACATGCCGCCCCCGAGCGGATAGTAGGCCCCGCCGGGGCTTCCCGACGCGAGCGTCAGGAAGATTTTTTTGTCCGCAGCGAACGTCTGGTCCGCAAACCCCAGAGACACGACCATCAAAACTGCCAATACAGTGATCCATGAACGCTTCATTTTCTTACCCTCCTTTGTCATTAGTGGTTAGTTCTTTTTCCGTTCCGCGAATTCCTCCAACTTCTCTAGACGTTCCGGCGCCGACACGGTCGCCAGGCAGGCCTCGACTTCGTAGTCCATCAGCGCCTCCAGGCTGACTTCAGAGGCCATGTTGAGTCCCTTCTTGATCAGGTTGATGGAGAAGAGCGAATTGGCAGCGATCTTCTTCGCCATTGCCATCGCCTCCTCCATGAGCGCCTCCGCGGGGACGGCCCGGTTGACGAGGCCGATCCGCGCCGCCTCTTTCCCGTCGATGTAGTCGCAGGTGAACAGGAGTTCCCGCGCCTTACCCGGTCCCACCAGGTCCTGAACCAGTCGCATCGCGCCGCCGGTGACCGAGGAGGAGACCCGCGCCTCGGGGGAGCCGAACTTCGCCCCCTCCGCAGCGATCCGGATGTCACAGGCGAGCGCCAGCTCGTAGCCGCTTCCCAGGGCGAAGCCGTTAACGGCGGCGATCGTCGGCTTGGGATAGCGGATGATCTGGCGGGAGATCTCCTGGAGGTGGACCAGGTAGTCCCGATAGTCCTTCAGCGACCGCCCCTTGGAATCCTTGAGGTCGGCCCCGGTGGAGAAGGCCCGCCCCGTTCCGGTGAAGATGAGGACCCGGATGTTCCCGTCCTCCCGGGCATCGGCGAGGGCCTGTTCAACGTCGAGCCAGAGCCGCTTGTTCATGGCGTTAAGGACCTGGGGTCGGTTCAGGGTGATGACGGCAACCCCCTCCTTCTTCTCGTAGATGATGCATTCAAAGCCCATCTTGAATTCCTCCCTGTAATTTGTTGAAAATCGGATTCCTCTGCACTCAAAATCTTTTTTCGCGCTTCCGAAAGTTTCTTGCCTTTTCCTTCACCCCCTACTAAGCGATGATGACCCGGGCGTCGACGACGGACGCCCCATGTTCATGAACGATGACCGGGTTGATGTCCACTTCCTGAATCTCCGGGTGATCGGCTGCCAGTTGGGCGACCATTTGGAGGAGTTCCTTCAGAATGGCGGTGTCCTTGGGCTTCTGACCGCGGACGCCGGCCAGGAGAGGATATCCCTTGATTTCATGGATCATCTCCTCGAGATCCAGATCGGACGGGGGGGCAACCCGGAAGGAGACGTCCTTCAAGACCTCCACAAAAATGCCGCCGATGCCGAACATGAGGACCGCGCCGAACTGGGGATTCCGGATCATGCCGATGATGCACTCCTGACCCTTGGGCGCCATTGGTGCGACGAGGACGCCCAGAACCTTTTCCGGGTTGCTGACCCGGGAAGCGTTGGCGATGACCTTCGCGAAGCCCTCGCGGACGGCAGCCTCATCCCCCAGGTTCAGCAGGATTCCGCCCGCGTCGGACTTGTGGATGATCTCGGGGGAGATGATCTTCAGGGCGACGGGGAAGCCGACGGCAGCCGCGGCCGCGGTTGCGTCATCCGGTGTTTTTGCCAGCTTGGCCGGGGGAAGGACGACACCGTAAAGGGAAAGGAGCACCCTCGCCTCCGTCTCCAACAGATTCTTTCGGCCTGCTTGTTTCACTGCTTCGATCAGCGTTCTTGCCGCGGTTGCATCCGCCGGGTTTGCGGGCAGGGGCCGGGCGAGGGCGAGTTTTTCCCGCCGGGCCGAGAATTTGGCCATATAGGCCAGACACTGCGCGGCCCGCTCCGAGGAGGGGGTCAGCAGTACGCCGTTTTCACTGAGGATCTGCATGGAACGGAAGGGGGCTTGTGCGAAGGAGGTGTGGACGGCGATCGGTTTTCCGTACTGCCCCATCAGGCGGACCAACTCGCGGGAGGTCTTTTCCTCCAGTTCGCCGACGTGCGGGGCGATGATCTCCTTGAACCCGCCAAAGAATCCCGTCACGTAAACGGAGTCGACCGTCTTCTCCTCCATGAGGACCTCGACGACCTTGTTGATCATGTCGGGGTTCTCCTCGGCCGTTCCACCGTAATCGATCGGGTTCGATGCGGCCATCCCGGCGAGTAGAAACGGGCGGATACTCTCCTGGGTGGCCTGCGGAAGCACCGGGACCTCCAGGCCGAAGTGTTCCGCGTTGTCCGCGGCGACCGAGTTGTCCCCTCCGCCCTCGGAGACGATGGCGACCCGGTTTCCCTTCGGCAGCGGCATGTTGGCGAAAGCCATCGCGACGTCGAACATCTCGTCCACGTTGGAGACCCGGACGATCCCCGCCTGGCGGAAGGCCGCGTCCACAACGGCGTCGTCGGCGGCCAGCGACCCCGTGTGCGAGGCGGCGGCCCGGGCGCCAGCCTTGCTCCGCCCGACCTTGAGGATCACGATCGGTTTGCGCTTCGAAACCTCCCGCGCCACCTGGACGATCTCCCCTCCCTCCTTGATCCCCTCCATGTACATCAGGATCGCTTTGGTTCCCTCGTCCTGCCCCAGGTAATCGATGTATTCGTGAAACTGGATGCCGATCGCGTTCCCCGCGGAGATGATGTGGCTGAGTCCCACCCCGCGCATCTCGGCATAGTGGGTGATCGAGTCGATGATGTTTCCGCTCTGGGCGATGACGGCAAGGGGCCCTTTCCGGATCGGCGGGACGCCGAGGAGGTTCATGTCACCCGCGGCGGAGAAGAGGCCGGAGCAGTTGGGACCGATGATCTTGGCGCCCCCCTCGGTGGCGGTCCGGAGGATCTCCGCTTCGGTCCTCTTCCCTTCTTCTCCTGTCTCCCCGAGGCCGGCAGTGATGATCACGATTCCTTTTGCATGCATCTTCACGCTGTCCGCCACGGCCTGGGGGATCAGTTTCGGGGCGACGACGACCAAGACGAGGTCCACCTCTTCCCCGACGTCGAGGATCGAGGGGTAAGCCTTTCTCCCGAACAGGGTATCGCGTTTGGGGTTGATCAGAAAGATCTTTCCGGGGTATCCCCCCTGGATCAGACTCCTCGTCCGTCGCTCCGCCGCCTTGCCGGGAACCTCGGAGGCCCCGATGACCGCGACGGATGCGGGCCTGAAAAGACGGTTCAACGACTCCATTGCATCCTCCTTTCCTTTGCCTATCAGTATTCGAAACCGCGTTTCTTCCCGCGGTGGATCCTGATCCCTGGATTTCGGTGTGCCTTTGTCCTGCCTATAATCGCGGTGCCATTGAGGAGAGAGGGGATGTGAAGAGAATGAAATCCAGTCCTTTTGCCGCCTGCTCAGAGACGCGGCTTGCCACGCCGTGGTCTCCGTTCGTTGTTTCGGTTCCGGTGATCCGCGTAGGGAATGATGTAAATCTCTTTCTGCTGCCAGAGGCCTTCCCTTTCTTTAAGCGCCTTCATGGTTTCCCCCGGGTCTTGAATACTCAGTGCCGTCAACAGGGCGTTGACCAGACTCATGACTGCGGTGAACGACTCGATGAAGGAGTCCAGCCTGGAATGGACGGGCAGGACCCAGTCGGCGTTGCGGGCGAGGGGGGAGAAGGGGGAGTCGGTTATGGCGCCAACCTTAGCGCCCTGTTCATGGGCGTATTCCAGCACGTCGATTGTCAGTTTAGTATACCGCGGAAAACTGATGCCGATGACAAGATCATCGCTGCCCATGCCGTGAAGGGTGTTCCATACGTCTCCATAGCCGGGGATCACCGCGGTGGCCTGTTTATTCAGAAAGCGCAGGTAAAGGGAGAGGACGAGGGCGGGGGCGTGGGCGCCCCTCAACCCCACGACGTAGATCCTCTTGGCGCTATTCATGTCGGCGACGGCCTGCTGGAAGGTCTCCAGAGAGATCTCCTGCAGGGTCAGAGAAAGGTTCCGGATGTCCTCCTGGATGACTTTTGTGAGAACGTCCCCATTGCTCCGGACGTTCCGAACGCTTTTTTCGAGACGGTTGACCGTGGTCAGGCGTTCCTGGAGTTTTTCCCGGAGCATCCGCTGCATTGCCGGGTAGCCGTCAAACCCGAGGACCTGTGCGAGCCGCACGATCGTAGCTTCACTGACGCCCACCTGCCTGGCCAATTTCGAGGCTGTTATGAAAATTGCCTCGTCGTAATGATCCGTGATGTACTGGGCGGCGCGTCTCTGCGCGTCGGTCAGTTTAATCTCTCTGTCGGAGAGGAGGGTCTGGATCGGCATGAAATAATTCCTTCAATAATAATATATGTAGGAAGTTTTATTTCATATAAATGGAGCATTGTCAAGCGAAAAATTTTAGACTATGATATGAAAACATCGGGAATCGGGTGTTCCACCGGGAACAACCGTCAAAGACGGCAAACCATATG
>CAZINF010000042.1:0-23100 GCA_964540555.1 uncultured Syntrophus sp.
CGTAACCCAAAAGCTATCCGTCTGGCTGTGACTCGCTACTGTCTGAATTGCAGTGGCATCAAGGAGATCCAACCATGTCAAGAGCAAATAGACTTGTCCGGTTTTGTAGCAAATGAATTGTCCGCTTTGTCTGTTCCTTCAGGGGGTCTCACATTTTGAACAGGAGGTAAGCGGCGGACGTGCGCTTTCCTCAAACATTTTCAGGTAAGGAGTTATCCACAGCCCATCTCCCGTAGCGTTTGCGGAGCGAGGCGGGAGAGGGTTGTGGGTAACTCCGTCAGGCCGCTTTTTTCATCTCTTTGAGTTTTCCTCGTGGGTCATAATCAGCCAGCTTTCGCGGACCATGGAAGATGGCCAGTGACCCATCCAGATACCGATGGACTCGCACTCTCACCTTGACATAATGACAGCGGTATTGATTTGCGGGGATTTGCAGTTTCATCCCCTCAAAGCTGACGCAGTTGTCGGCGCTGACCGTCCGCTCATCCTGTTCACAGAGGATGTCATCAAGATTGTCTCCAATCCAAGGAACGAACGCTGATCCGTCTTCGGGGGCCGGCAGCATGAACTCGGCGTTGTACTCGGGGAGATAAACTTTGGTCAAATACCGGTTGGCGGCATTCATGTCTGTGATTCCATGAAAGGCCAACTCCTTGACAAGCCGGTCCTGGTGCGTCCCAAAAGCCCTCTCGCTTCGTCCTCGCGCTTCCGGAGAATAGGCAGGGATCATCTGAATCCCCAAGTGTTTCATCGCTCGACCAAACTGGGTCAGCTGCGTCTTGCTGACCTTTCCCCCTTCCTTGGGCGTGAACCAGTACTGACTCCCACGGTCTGTGTACAGCGAACTGAATAGGCCCTTCTGAACAATCACCTCCCGTACCCCTTCAAAACTGCTGGCCGTCCCTTCCTCATCAACAAAAAACATCGAGTAATGCTCGTTGGTCGCATCATCCATCGTCACGATTAAATCCCACATCTTGCCGGGAACCCATTCATGATTGCTGCCGTCCTGATGCAGCATCATCCCCGGCAAGGGTGCCCGTTCTCTGCGCTTGCGATGAACGCCCCGCTTGGATGACTTCAAAACCAAACCCCTCGATTGAAGCGTGTTCTTCACCCAAGTGTAACTGCGCCTGCCTCCCTCTCGCAGATACCATCTGTAAAAATGCTTCACATTCCAACCCCGGTAACCACTATTATACAGATCCGTAACCGCCATCACCTCATCTACCGGCACTCGACGAAATGAGGCCTGAGTCAGCCGCTTGTCCGACAAACCCTCCAGCCCCTCCTCCTCGTATCGGTCAATGTACCGCCGAAACGTCCGATCGCTTACCCCCAAGACCAGGGCTGCTGTCTCCTGCGTCAACCGCCTCTCGTTCCATCCCAAATATACCTCTTCGAATCGCATCTTCCGGTTCTCCTGTCGCATCTCCGTCCGTCTCATCCGTCACCTCCATCGGTGACCATAACAAACCGGACAGATTATGTGCTATAAACCGGACATATCATTTGTCACTGACACAAGGAGATCCAACCATTGTCTATCAGCTTAATCTCCGGTAGTATCGAAGATGGTTTTAGGAGGCAGGCCAGGTTTCGGATGAAAATGACGGCGACGGACCCGTTGCGGAAAGTCAGAGGAGGCTCATTCGGTCAGGAAAGAGGATTGGGGCTTGCCGGGAATTCCCGGACTTGCCTGCGGCAAAAATCGGGGCCGCGCGATGGTCAATCTCAGGTGGGGGTTGCGTCAGTGGGGGAGCCTTTTTTTGTATTCACCACAGCCCTTACGTGAGAAGCGGCATTGGCGACATGGTCTTTGATTAATTTCATCGCCGCTTTTTTCTCGCCCCGCTCCAGATGGCCGATCAACCGGTCGTGTTCATCCCAGGTTTGCGTCCACGCCCAGTCGGCCTTAATGCTCATGCTGCGCATCCCCACCATGATGCCCCGAAGATGGCTGATCAGCTTCATCAGATACCTGCTGCCGGTGGCCTCGTAGATCGTCTCGTGGAAACCGGAGTTCAGCTCGAGAACTCGCTTCAGCAAGTAATCACGATCGAGTTCGCCGGAGTTCTGAAGCCCCAGCGCCTGGGCCCGGATCTGCTTCAACGCGGCAATCTGCTCCGGCGTAATCCGGTCGCAGGCCAGATCGACGGCGTGCATCTCCAATACAGCCCTCAAACTGAAAAGATCCTGGATCGCCTGCCAGTCGAACTCCATCACCCGGACGCCGCCGCTGGCCAGGCGTTCGATCAGACGATCCTGCTCAAGCCGGCGCAGGGCTTCTCGCACCGGCGTCCGGCTGGCCTGGAAGGAGGAGGCCAGTTCCACTTCGAACAGACGATGGCCGGGTTCGATCTTGCCGTCGATGATGCTGATCTTGAGGCTCTCGTAGATTTGATCGGCAATGGAATTTGGCGGGGCAACGGGTTGTCCCAATTTTTTCGCTGTGAAAGGCATCGTCTCACCCAATCAATTTGTTCAGGAATCCAGTTCCTCAATGAGTTCCGCCGCCCGTTCAGGATTAAATATTCCGCAGATGCAGGGTTTGGCAAGCATTTCTCCCGCTTTTCGGGCGGTCAATCGACCCTCTTTCACCTGCCCTGCCAGTTCTCTGACAAGATTATAGGATACCAGACCGTGGCCGCACATGGTGGCCACTCTCTGAATCTTTTCCTCGGCCAGCAGCTCAGTTCTCCCCCAGATGCCTAAGGACATGACGATCGTATGGGGGGTAAGACCCACTTTATGGCAGCATTCATGGACATTCTCCATCAGGCCGCTCACAGTGACAGACAAACCCAGATCCTCGTCTTTTAAATCCTTAAGGACCTTGATCACCTGCTCTCGGGAACGGTAAACGGCGTGCACCAGTTCGTTCTCCACCAGGATCTCCTTGACCGCTTCATCGCTTCCCAGAGAAAACCGGCTCCCTCCCTTGGAGTCGCCGATATTGACCGGGTTATGCCTTTTCAGAATCTCGAAGACCTTCTCCAGCTTTGGTTTGGACCCTTGTGAATTAAGACCGCTGGAGGGCATCGCGAACACGACATAGTCTTTTTCCAATGATTCCATCGACCCCTGGCGGTGTAATGTATGTGTCATAACAGGGCGACCTCCTAACCGATATAAGGTTTTCCAAGACCCACATTAATCTTGGCATTGGGACGATAGAATATGCCGGCCTCTTTGAGGATTTTTACACAGGGCCAGGTCCCGTCCTGGGCCGCCCGGCAGGCGACATCCATACTGATCACCGTTTTCAGCTCTTTCGAGGTTTCTTTGATCAGGGCCAGGACGTCGAGGAGTTTTGCTTCATCAACGGCAAATTCGATAATGGCGGACAGGACCTTTTCCTCCCTGATCTCCGTCGGCAGTTCGCCGGTCCGGGGGTTGATGAGGTTGGTGAGGGGATTCTTGGGTTCAAATTCAACCCCGTACCGGGCCAGGGCCACACTCAGCTTTTCCAAGTCATTGAGTTTTGCCCCGATACCGGGCCTGCCGACTTCAATGGCCACCCCGGCCTTGCCGCGCCGAAATCTCCCGGTCACATCGTTGGTCTTGATTTCCTCGGTTCCCCGTCCGGCCAATCCCGTTTCCTTATGGACGTTCAGCGGATCGCTGTAGATGGCCCTCACGCTGCGGGGCCATTCCAGCGGAGGCTGCACAAAGGCGTCCACGGGACAGATCTCGACTCTCCGGCATACATTGCACTCCACGCACTCCTGCTGGTCAATCGACGCCTTCTCTTCGCCCATGCTGATGGCCCCCATGGGACACCAGTTGATGCAGCTTTCACAGCCAATACACTTGTCGTCATCGATAAACATGCCGATTCAACCTCCTTACTCTATTGTATCACAGGATCGCCCGTCATCTTCCGGATCACGTCCATCAGGCGGGTAGACTCGTCATTGACCATCCCCTGCGATACGGCCATATTGAAGTACTGGGAGGTCGCAGTGGCCACCAGCAGGGGCAGATTGTGCCTGCGGGCGGACGTGATCACGATGTTGATGTCCTTCCAGAGTTGCCCGAGACCGCCGGGGCTCGCGGCATGATCCAGAATGGCCCTGGAGACCAGCCGGAAGTAGTCGTTGCCGCCGATACCGCTGCCCACCACGTCGCAGACGATCTTGGGATCCACACCCGTCTTCTCCGCCAGAGTGATCAACTCAATCGTGGCGGCGTGGATGGTAGCCACCATGAGCTGGTTGCAGTGCTTGACGGCCTGCCCCATTCCCGGTTGCGGGCCCGCGACTGTAATTTTCCCCAGGATCTCCAGTACCGCCCGGTTATTTTCCAGGACGGCCTCCGGCGCTGCGGCAATCAGGGTCAAGGCGCCCTTTTCAATCCGGGCGGGGCCGCCGGTAAAGGGGCAGTCCACGAAATGAAGCCGGTGTTGCCCGCAGGTTTCGGCCAGCATCTCCAGGTTACGGCGATTGATGGTGCTCAGGCAGATCACGGTCCCTCCGGGCGCTGCGCCTTCCAGGATGCCACCGGCCCCCGAGACCACGTCGATGACCTGCTCGTCGTTGAGGACCATGATGATCACTGTGTCCGCATGGCGGGCGACCTCGGCGGGGTTGGCCAGGGAGACGCCGCCTTGCGCGGTGAACTTCTTGATGACCTCCGGCCGCCGGGCGTATCCGAACACCTCGTAACCGCATTGGACATATCTTGCGGCCGCAGGCAAACCGCAACGCCCCAAGCCGATAATTCCAATTTTTTTACTCATATCACTCCTTTATCCTCTTTTATCCAACGGGTCACGTGCCTGTTCGAGGTGACTGGTTAAAAGGTTCTTTGGTTATGGAATAATGCCCGTAACCCGCTTGTGAAGGACCGCAACGGCCCTGATCCTTAAATCTGTCTGTGATCGGCAATAGAGAAATGAATGCCTGTGCGCTTGCATACACGAGTACCTGATTGGTAACGATTTTGTCAAGGGGAATATTTTCAGAGCGGCACGTGGAATAAATGTATTGACATACCTGGGGAACATTACTACATTTCAGGCACCGGGAAATAATGCCATACCAGATGAAGAGTTTCTTCCTACAGGTTCCCATGGGGCCTGCGGATCGCTATCTTGTAAAATTGCAACTACGATTCATAGACCTTAAGGAGACCAGATGCGGACGACATTAATCAGAGGCACAAGATTGATAGACGGCACCGGAGGCCCGGCGGTTGACCCCGCTGTTTTACTGACCGCCGGGGGCGTCATTGAGGCGGTCGGAGCGGAGGCGGCTGCCCGCGCGGCGGAGGCCTCCGACGTCTGGGACTGTGGCGATCAAACCCTGCTTCCCGGGCTGATCGACTGCCACAACCACCTCTCCCTGGACCCCACGCTGGACAACTATCTGCACCGGATGGGCGATCCCCTGCCGGAGCTGACCATTCGCGCAGTCAACTCCATGAAGGTCGACCTGATGGCCGGTGTGACCACTTCCCGATGCCTGGGAGACAAGGGCTTTCTGGATATAGCCTGCCGTAAGGCATCGGCGACAGGAACCCTCCTAGGTCCACGCCTACTGGTCGCCACCCGCGGCATCCGTGCACCACACGGCCATGGATTTGTGGGATACCCCTTTAGCGGGGTCGAGCAGATCCGCAACGCCGTACGCGAAAATCTGCAGGCCGGCGCCGATCTGATCAAGGTCTACATCACGGGCACCCTGCGCGGCCCCCGGCAGATCCTCCATTTTTACTCCCGCGAGGAGATCCAGACGGTGGTGGATGAGGCCCATCGCGTCGGTGTACCGGTGGCCACGCACTGCATCGGCGGGCCGGGACTGCGGCTGGCCGTGGAAACCGGAATCGACGTGATCGAACACGCCTATTTCATAACCGACGAAGAGATCGAACTCCTCATAAAATATGACCGCTGGCTTGTGATGACGCCCAGCATCTTCTTCACCGACGCGCGCATCCACACCCTCCCCCCGGATCTGATTGACGGGCATCTGCGGCAGCGCGAGGAGGTCGGTCAGCGGATGGCGGCAGCCATCCGGGCTGGTGTCCACTATGCAGTCGGCACCGACGGCATGCACGCGGGGCTGGCACGGGAAATCGCCTATCTCGTCAAGATGGGGGCCACGCCGGCGGCCGCTCTGCAGGCCGCCACGATCGACGCGGCCAAAGTGTGCGGCCTCGCCGATCGTACGGGGACGCTCCAGAAGGGAAAACTGGCCGATTGCATCGGAGTGGAGGGCAATCCCCTGGAGGATCCGGGCGCGCTCGAGCGGGTCCGTACCGTAATTTTGGAAGGCCGATTAATAAAGGCGGAACGAAACGTATCGCCATCCTGAATTCAGCAGTATCCGGACCATAAAATATTCCTCTTGACAAGGTCCCGCTTAATTGGTACGCATGTATACAAGAGCACAGGCATTCCCGGCCACGTGGCCATTGAAGTCGGCAGGACCGGCGTCGGGGCAAAGTTCAAGTCTTATCAAAAAAATCATTCGAAGAGAGGGCACTCATGAAACGCACGATCCTGACACGCCCATGGACACACGCACCCGTTTCGTCTGGAAGCTCATCATGATGCGCGCGGTGTATCCCATAGAAACAGGGAGTTTCCCCATCAGCGCCTGTTATCTGTATTTCCCCATTCCCGTAGGGGTGAACGCCCGGCGATTACTCTAAGGAGTCATGTCATGTCTCAAATTGTCGGATGTGTTGGCGTCGGCATCATGGGTTCACGCATGTGCCGGAACCTTCTCAAGGCAGGATTCCGGGTGATAGCGTACGACCTGAACGCCGCGGCCCTCCGGGCAGTAGTGGAACAGGGGATCGGCGCCGCGCCGGATCTCCCCAGCCTGGCCCGAGAGGCCGAGGTCGTGCTCCTGAGCCTTCCCACGCCGGCGTCGGTCCTGGCCGTAGTCGAGGGGCCGGATGGCCTCCTGGCACACGCAAAGACCGGGGCATATATCTGCGATGCCAGCTCGGTGGACCCGGGCACGTCGCGGAGGGTCTACGAGACGGCCCGCGCCAGGGGAGTGCATGCGCTGGATTGCCCTGTGAGCGGAGGTCCCACGGGCGCCGAGGCAGGCGCCCTCACAATCATGGTCGGTAGCGAGGCGGCGGACCTCGAGGCGGTGCGCCCCGTCCTGCAGGCCATCGGCAGGAAGATCATTCACTGCGGCGGCCCAGGGTCTGGCCAGGTCGCCAAGCTGGTGAACCAGGCCCTGGTGGCGGTCCACACCGCCGGCGCCATCGAGGCGCTGCTAGTGGGGCGACGGTGCGGTTTGAGCCTCGACACCCTGGTCGCGATCCTGCGGAGCAGTTCCGGCGCAAGCTGGATGCTGGAGAACCACGTGCGGTTCAAGGCGCTGGCGGGGAACTACGAGCCCGGGTTCGCGTTGGATCTCATGTTCAAGGACCTGAGCCTGTTCCTGAAGACCGCCACGGAGGCCCAGGCGCCGGCCTTCATCGCCGGGACGGTGCAGCAGATCTACAACGCCGCCCGGGCCGCCGGTCATGGGGCGCTGGACCAGACCGCCGTAGCGCAGGAGATGGAGAAGCTCGCCCATGTCAAACTGGGGAGACTTGCCCCGGATGTGTAGTCGTGTAGTATGGATCGTCAAAACAATCAAACCTCACTGCAGTCATGCAGAAAGGAGCCTCAAATGCTTTCTCGCGTTACCGAAATCAGGCGCGTCATCATGGTTCGGATCAATCCAGGGGACGACATTCTCCTGGGCTTGCGCCAGGCCGTGAAGGAGCATGCCATTAGGAATGCCGCAATCCTGACAGGATTCGGCTCGGTCCGGCATTCGCACTTTCATGTCGTGATGAGCAATGACCTGCCGCCGGCCGAGAGCTACCCTAAGAGTGCACAGCCATTGGATGTGGTTGCCATGGGTGGACTGATCATCGACGGCCGCGTCCATGCCCACATCGACTTTTCCGATGAGCGGAACGGCTTCGGCGGCCATCTCGAAGAGGGCTGCCTTGCACTCACCTTCATCGTTTTGGCCCTGGCGGATCTGGGGGATGTGAATCTCTCCAATTGGGATACGTTCAAGGACGAGAAAGAACTGCGCTGACGTTTGACAAATTAGGTATTAATCAGTAGTTATGCCCATAAGGCGCCATTAGGATAGGCGCCAAAAAGGGGTCCGTTGCCAAATCGATTTCATAGAAGAAAAGGAGGGGATGATAAAATGAAAAGAACTATCTTCATGCACCGTCGCAGTATTCTCCTGGCCGCAGTGATAATGATCATTGGGCTCGCCCTGTCGCCGAGCCTCTCTGAGGCCCAGCAGGTCCGTCTTCGCTATGCCCATGTCGGCTCGGAGGGGGATATCCAGTTCTGGTACGCGGAACAGGCCGCCAAGAAGATCCCGGAGGCCACGGGGGGGCGGGTCACGGTCACCGTCTTTCCGAACTCGCAACTCGGCGGCGTCCAGGAGATGATCGACGGCGTCAAGAGCGGCTCGATCTCCATGGGGCATCACGAATTTGCGTCGCTGGATCGGGTGGCCAAGGACATCGCGGTGTTCAACGCGCCGTTTATGTACCGCGACGGCCCCCACGCCCTTGCCGCCACCGACCCGCAGAAGTCGGAGGCGCTCCAGGAGTTCAACATGAAGCTCCTGGCCGGCGGCAACATGCGGATCGTCGGGCGCCTGTACCGGGGCGCGCGGCAGATGACGGCAAAGATGGCTGTCTACTCGCCTGCCGATCTGCAGGGCAAGCCGTTCCGCGGCGTGCCGATCCAGCTCTGGACCACAATGGTCAGGGGCTTCGGGGCGATCCCGACCCCGGTCGAAGTCAGCGAGCTGCCCACTGCGCTGATGACGGGATTGGTGGTCGGCCAGGAAAACCCGCTCACGATGATCAACGCCAACAAGCTCTATGAGGTGCAGAGCCACGTGATGCTGACGGGGCACATGCAGAACGTACTGCCCGTCTTCGTCAACGATAAAGCCTGGCAACAGGTCGGCGAGAAGGATCGCACGGCCATCCTCCGGGCGTTGGACGATCTTGCCCAGGAGAGCCTTCGGATGGCGCAGAAGGCTGAACAGGACCTGATCGGCGAGCTGACGAAGAAGGGGATGAAATTCATTACGGTCAAGGACGGGCTTAAGCTGGACGAGTTCCGCCAGCGGGTCACCGCCGAAGTGAACAAAGACTTCCCGGCCTGGAAGCCCTACATGACGCGTATCTCCGCCGTCAAGTAGAACTCGTGCTCCTTCCGTTCGCCGGGCGCCCCGTGCGCCCGGCGAACCATCTCGACCCGAATCTCGCGGAGATAGAACCATGTCCGATATCGCGAACCCCTCGTGTGCCTCGGAGGGCGCCAAGCCCGACGAGTTCACTGTCCTCGATCGCACTGTGGAGCCGTTGCGGAAGGCGATGCGCCGGTTCAGCCTCGCATTACTCATCGTGCTGATCTTGCTGCCGAGCCTGCAGGTCTTCCTGCGGTCGCTCGTGCACCGGCCCTTCATCGGGGCCGAGGAGCTCGCTCGCTTTATATTGATCTGCGTCGTCTTCGTGACGCTTCCCTATGTGGTCTCGTCGGGGGCGAGTATCCGCATGGAAGAGATCATGTCCTTCTTCCCTCGGCGCGTACAGTGGTTCCTGCGGGTGCTCTTCACGGTGACGGGCGCCGCCGCTTACGGCGTCGCGGCCTATTCCGTCGCCGTCGCCACGCTCAAGAACCTTGACAACGCGACGCCGACCCTCGGCATTCCGTACTGGGTGTTCTTCTCCACAGCGTTCGGCGGGCTGCTCTTCTCCTCGGTCGAATCGGCGGTGCAAGTCGTAAAGGCATTCCGTAACCGATCACTCTACGTGAGCTTCGCGGAAGAGGAGCCCCCGGAAGAGCCCGATCTCGAGCGCGTGCTCGTGCCTCCGCCTTCGGCCGGAGGTGGCGCATGACCGCCCTGCTTCTCGGCAGCTTCACGCTGCTCTTCCTGCTCGGTTGTCCGGTTGTCCTGTCCATCCTCGGGCCGGCCGTCGTCTATGTGCTGATGAACGACCTGCCGATCGAGCTGATCGGTCAGCGGATGGCCTACGCGATGGACTCCTTTCCTCTCGTGGCGGTGCCGGTCTTCATCTACGTCGGTAATTTGATGAACCAGGCGGGCGTCACGGAACGGATCTTCAGGTTCGCGGACACGCTGGTCGGCCGCGTGCCGGGAGGACTCGCTCAGGTGAACGTCGTCGCGAGCCTGATTTTCGCCGGCATGAGCGGCGCAATGCTCGCCGATGTCGGCGGCCTCGGCCGCATCGAGGTGAAGGCCATGACGGCCCGCGGCTTCCGCAAAGATTTCTCCAGCGCCGTCACCGTCGCCTCGGCAATCGTCGGGCCGATCTTTCCCCCCAGCATTCCCCTGATCATCTACGGCTCCGCCACCAACGTCTCGATCGTCCAGCTTCTGATCGCCGGCATCGTACCGGCGTTGATCTGCGTTGCGCTCCTGATGATCACCGTGGTGATCCTGGCCCTCCGGCGCGGGTTTCCGCGCGCGGAGCGCTGGCCGACGCTCGGGGAACTCTGGCGGGACTTCTTGCCCGCCATCCCGGCATTGGTGACGCCGTTCATGCTGGTTTCGGGTATGCTTCTGGGTATTTTTACCCCGACCGAGGCCGCGTCGATCACAGTGGTCTATGTGCTGCTGATCACCGCTTTTGTCTATCGAACACTGACCCTGCAACATGTGCTGTACGCAGCCTATGAGACCCTCAAGAGCACGTCGGCTATCCTGGTCATCGTGAGCGTGGCCTCCCTCTTCGGCTGGATCATGGCGATCGAACAGATCCCGCAGATGTTTGCGCAGGGATTGCTCTCGTTCAGCAAGGATCCGGTTGTGCTCCTGATGATCGTCAATGTAATCCTGCTCATCGTCGGCATGTTCCTCGACAGCACCACCGCGACACTCCTGGTCATCCCGATCATCTCCGTACCGCTCCACGCGGCGGGTGTGGACCCTGTCCATCTCGGGATTGTCGCAATCTTCAACTTGATGATGGGTCTTCTGACCCCGCCGATGGGTCTTGCCCTTTTCCTGATCTGCGATATCGCCAAGGTGTCGATGCGCAGCCTGCTCAGGGAGTTGCTGCCATTCTACATCCCCCTCCTGGGCACGTTGTTGATCATCACGTTTCTGCCCCGGCTGGTCCTCTGGCTGCCGAAGATGATGCGGTGATAGTATTACTCCGGCAAGTAAACATGTCTAGGATTGTCATGCCGGACTTGATCCGGCATCCAGTCCTGTTCTGGATTCCCGCTTTTGCGGGAATGACGACTTTGACAAATATTGGTGCCGGAGCAATAATATCTTACAATAACTTTGGATTGCGGATGATGAAACGGCTTTTCCGCAATCCGCAATCCGAAATTGGGGGAAGCAATGGACATCAAACAAGTCGCAGTGATCGGCACGGGGATGATGGGGCCAGGCATCGCAGCAGTCGTCGCGCTGGCCGGCTACGATGTGACGTTGATCGGCAGGCAAGCAGACCGAACAGAGAACGGCGTGAAAAAAGCACACGCTCTGATGGATCAATTACTCAAAAATGATTTGACCACGGCGAATGCCGTCGCGCGCGCCAAACGCGCGGTGAGCGGTACTATCGCTTTAGATTCAGCAGTGCAAGGCGCGCAACTCATCATCGAAACGATTTCTGAAAACGTGGAACTCAAACAGCAAATGTTTCAGCGCTTGGATCGCCTGACGCCGCCGGAAGTGATTCTCACGACCAACACCTCCGGCTTGAGCGTCACTGCGATTTCCTCGCTCGCGACGCGCCGTGAACGGATCGCGACGACCCATTTCTGGATGCCGCCGCACCTTATTCCGCTCGTCGAAGTGGTGATGAGTCCGCACACATCGGAGCAGACCGCACAAGCGCTGCTCGAATTCCTGCGGCGCTGCGGTAAAAAGCCGGCGCTCGTTCGTAAGGATCTACCGGGGCAACTTGGCAATCGCATCTTGCAGGGGATGATCCGTGAGGCGACGAACCTCGTTCAAGCAGGTGTGGCGACGCCCGAAGATGTTGACAGTGCAATCAAAAATGGCTTGGGCATTCGCCTGCCGGTGTGGGGCATCATTGAGCACATTGACGCGGTCGGCTTGGATTTATGCCTGAACGTTCAAAACAGCGTGCTGCCTGCGCTGAACAACGAACCACATGCGGTGCAGCTTTTCGCCGACAAGGTGAAGCAAGGCGATCTGGGCGTCAAAACCGGCAAGGGCTTCTACAATTGGAACACGCGGAGCATTGACGATCTCAAGCAACTGCGCGACGATTTTATCATCCAGACGCTGCACTTTTGCGCCAAGCGCAAATAGGATAGGCAATGACCATGAGGAGGATCCTGGGTGTCGATGTCGGAACCACCTCCATGAAGATGGGCGTCTTTGATGAAAGGGAAGATACCGTCACGCTCGTCAGTATTGAATTGATTGAAATTGATTAATTGATTGAAATTGGATTGAATTGATAAGAACTTCCTTTTTCGTGATGGAAGTATAGGGGGGCTGTTTTTCCAGGTTCCATTACGATCATCTCGACAAGACCCGATGTAGCTGGGTGCTCAGTTCCCGCGCTTCTTCGGTCGTCGGCGTGGAGGTCTGGATGAAAAGCCCCTTGCGGCCGAAAAAGTCGACAAGCTTTTTTGAATACGCTGCCAAGTCCACTTGTGCCTCCCTACCGTGATCCCAATAGTAGTGGCGCAGGCAGAGCGCGGTTTTCCCCGCGGCGGCTTTCCTGACTGTCTCCCAGTCAGTCTGGGGAATGGTAAAGTCCAAACCCCGCAGACCTTCAATCTCCATCATCGGCTCTACGACGTTTTTCACGTTTCCACAGGAATGTACGATGATGCCGCCCATCGCCCGGGAAATCAGGCTGTTGTATTTCACGCCGAACTCCCGGTACAGGTTCGGCGACAGGATGGAGGCCGTGTCGTCGCTGATCCGCACGCCGATCTCACGCGGAATGTACCACATTTCGTGTCCCATGGTATGAAGGTTGCGGATACGCGCCAACTGTTCTCTCAGATAGGCGATTGTCGCCTCGGTAATCTTCTCCAACAGCACGTGCACTTCCCTGGGGTGGAGTATCGTGGCGGTGATAAAGGAGGTGTATTCCCAGATCAGGGAGGCCGTCACTAGGGGGGAGGGCACGTTCACCAGCCGCAGCGGCAGGCCGGAGTGGGACTGGAGATAATCGACCCGTTCCCAAGCCTGCCTGAACACAGGGTTCGTCTTTGGATCGGGGACCTTCAGGGCATGCACGTCATGCACATTGTCGTCCCGGATGAGGGGCGTCACCCAGGGATCGGCGTCGTCGTTCACCGTGTATTCGCAGCCAAAGGCGGAGGCTATGATGTTGATGCCCTGGTTGGGCTTGATGTTGGGCATGCCGTAGTCGCAGACGCCTTCCCGCTGCTTGTGAAAATCCATGTTCCAGCCGAGCTCCGCCGCGTGATCGGAGAAATACTTCGATGTAGCCGCATGAAAGCCGCCGATCTCGATGAGGAACGGCACCTCGGGGACATCTTCGAGTCGCCAGTTCTTCTCGATCAATGTTTTCTTTTCCTCGTCGCTCAGCATCATACTTCTCAAAAGCTAATCAGGAGACAAGATTTCCGTCACTATCAAACTTGACCTCACCGGCAGGTTGAATGATTTTAATGTTTTCATTCGTTAATGCTTCCGAAACAAGAGGTTCGGAAATCCATAGGGTTTCGATATGTGATGTATTCATTATTCTTACAATTCTGGGTGTTGTTTTGTCAATTTCCGTACAACAATAAATGGCGGCCTGAAGAGCAAGCCTGTCATTTCGTAATATCATCGGCATACGTACTCCACTTACCACCGTGCAGGTAAGTGCGTTGGGGTATGTCATGTCAAAGTCCATTTTATCATAAACCCTTTTTGTGGCAAAATCAGCCATCCCAATACCGATCGCATTCCCATGTGTTTCTTCAGAAAGATCCAGAATGACATATCGTTGGAACTCCGGTCCACCGCTGGCATATGGCGTGCAGTAGGTTGCTGAAATATTGGGATCCGCCCCATCGCCGGAAAAGTTTTTTCCGATTTGATCGATCACAAGAATGTCAAATTTCGGAAACATGATTCGAGGCATTAATCGCTTTGCCTCTATGAGTAAATCTTTTTCTCTTTTTTTTATTTCATTTGTCGGAATTGCTTCTATTTTACAGGTATTATCAAATGCATTTTCGATAAGCCCGATTCCAAAAAGAATCCTGGCATTTTTAAAAATAATATCGGCATAGGTTACAACATTGTAGGCCATCCGGCCAAAGCCTTCCATGTGGCAGCTTTCCGCGCCTTTCTGTTTTCCCATCCCGATAACCATCATTTTCAGCAAGCCGCTTTCATATGTTCCCCTGAATGCAGTATGCGGCTTTATTCTTCCGACAACGATTATTCCATCGGCTTGAGATGCAATCTTGTCAAGATAAACAGATTTACCCTCAGGAGTATGTCCGATGATTACCGTTTCCATGCTTGATCTTATCGGAACATCCATTGTCTTTTCTGTAACGTTATAACTTGCAAGAACCTCAAGTTGTCCTTCCGCGGTCGCTCCTCCATGACTTCCCATTGCGGGGATGATAAAAGGCTTTCCGCCAAGTTTTTGCACATGATCGATTATTCCCTTGAGAATTTGGTCAATATTCGCAACTCCTCGACTTCCTGCAGTAATTGCAATGCTCATTCCGGGTTTTATAGTGGATGCTATTTCATTTTTAGAAAACTCGTCGGCTATCGCTGCCGGTATGTCACGGATAGAGTTGTCTTCAAAAATCTGTTTTATTTTCGCCATCTGCGGGATCTTGATCGAACCGAGGATATGATCAATAACACCGTAGCGATCCCATGCACTATCTCTTAATAGCTCACTCATTTGAATCACCCTTTCGTATAACTGATAAGAGCCTGTTCTTGCATGGGCTGAAGATAAGAAAAATGGTCTTGAATGTCAACGAGATTTTATTTAAAAGAAACCAGGCCGTGTTCCGTCCAGCGTCATTCGTCAATCTGTCTTGCGGTAAATAATTTAACTTTACAAGCAAGATACTGTACATTAGAATCGGCGCGCAATCGTGGAAATAAACGAAACGGGTCGACGTATGCGGAGGCAACCACAGTGCGCTGACGACCACTCACGCCAGTGGGCATCACCGCGACACGCTGCACGCAAGCATATGAGGGAGAAGTCGGTTGACGGGGTTCGAAACTCTCTTAAGAAAGATAGCGTGATGGGTTGCTTATAGGGTGGAATGACATGTCTCATAATGAAAAAGCAAAAAGAAATCATCGGCTGTGGGAGGTCGTCATCACTGACTGCGACCACGGTTCCATAGAAATAGAGAAGGAAGAATGGGACAGGATCGGAGCCAGGATGACCCTGGCTCAAGTCAAGAGCGAGGCAGACGTTATTCGGGTGTGCGAACAGGCCGATGGGATTCTTAACCAATATGCCCCGCTGACCAGAGCAGTCCTTGAACGCCTGCCGAGGTGCAAAGTCATAGCAAAATACGGCGTTGGAGTAGACTCTGTCGATCTCAAGGCTGCTACAGATTTCGGGATCATCGTTACGAATGTGCCAGACTACTGCTTAGATGAGGTCTCCGACCACGCCATCGGTTTAATGTTCGCACTGGCAAGAAAGACCGTCTTCTTTAACAAAGGGGTGAAGTCCAACCAATGGGATTTTCGTCAGGGAAGTCCTATTCACCGAATCAGAAACAAAACCTTGGGGCTCATCGGCTGTGGAAGAATCGGCCGCGAGGTGGCAAGAAAGATGTCGGTTTTTGGGGTGCGGGCGATTGCCTATGATCCCTACATTGCGGATGCCGGAGGCGCCATTGCATTGGTTGATCTTGACACCGTCCTTAGAGAATCGGACTTCATCTCCCTTCACTGCTCTCTCAACGAATCGACCAGGCATTTGCTGGGAGGACGGGAATTCAAGAAAATGAAGAAGAAGCCGTTTATCATCAATGTTGCCCGAGGACCGATCATTGAAGAAAAGGAGTTGATTCAGGCATTGAACGAAGGTCGGATATCCGGCGCGGGATTGGATGTTCTGGAGAAGGAGCCGCCCGATCCCCATAATCCTCTACTGAAGATGGAAAACGTGATCCTCTCTCCGCATGTCGCGTTCTATTCCGAGGAGTCGATCCGTGAACTGAAACGACGAGCGGCTGAGGGCGTCTCGGCTGTGCTCTTGGGGAAATGGCCAAAGGCGGTTGTGAATAAGGAAGTGATTGGGAGAACGCGGGCTTCGATTCCGGGAACTTTCCCAGGTTAATGCAATAACCCCTCAGAAAGGAGACTATTGATATGAATCAACAAAGAATCTATCAACATCATAATCCCGGCAGGCTGATCTTTGGGCCCAAATCTTTGAATGAACTGGCAAAGGAGATCCCTGCAAGCGAGATCCCGCTCGTCATAACGGATAAAGGAGTTTCCAAATCCGGAATTCTCAAGAGGATCACAGGCGTTTTGGAAGGGGCGGGAATCCGCTACCATATTTTTGATGGAATCGAGCCCGATCCTCCCATGGAAGTTGTGGCGAAGGCCGTATCCATGTACCAGAAACATGGCTGTACGATGTTGATAGGGCTTGGTGGAGGAAGTTCAATAGATGGCGCGAAAGCCGTGAGTTTAATGGCCTCCCGTCCAGGAAACATCAGGGAATACGGCGCAGGAAAGGTTATCGATGGCCAGCTTATTCCCATCTTTGCCATTCCGACGACAGCAGGCACCGGATCTGAAGTGACAGGGGTCGCAGTTATCACGGACCGTGAAAACAAAATCAAAATGGTGCTGCGGGGTGCGCAGCTCATCCCCAAGTGTGTCTTCCTTGACCCCGAACTTCTCGCGTTTATCCCCCAGAGGGTGGCGGCTGAGACAGGAGCGGATGCCCTGACCCATGCTATCGAAACCTACGTCTCACTGAATAGCACAGTCATTACAGAAGGACTCGCACTTTCGTCCATCACGATTATCGGGAAATACCTTCGCAGGATGGTCGGAAATCCGGAGGATATGGAAGCAGCGGAGCAAATGCTCCTTGCGAGCTGCATGGCGGGCCTTGCTTTCGCGAACGGGGGCCTCGGACTTGTCCATTCTCTTGCCCATCCTGTGGGCGCTCACTTTCATTTGAGTCATGGTTTATCCTGTTCGCTTTATCTTCCGTTTGTGATGGAATTCAACCTTCTCACCTGTCCGGAGAAGTATGCCGCGATAGCGGAAGCGCTGGGGGAGGATATTCGGGGCATGTCATGCCATCGCGCTGCAAAGGAATCTGTCAAGGCTGTGAGAGAATTGTTCGCCGATATAGGGCTGCCGAGAAATTTTTCGGACCTCGGAGTCCAATTTCAGTTGCATCCAAAGATGGTTGAGGATGCCTTGGCTGCAGTTCCAACGAAGGTGAATCCGCGAAGACCGGATAAGGAACAAATCACAAACTTATTTAATGCCCCGTTAGACCAACGGTGATCAATAATCGATGAGAGAGTGGAAGAATATGCCATTCGGGGATAACGGCAAATATGAAGGGTTGACTTGATTACCGGAACGATAACATCGCAGGGTACGCCCCAGCAGGATTTAGAGATAGCAAGGACCCGTAAGAATCAGTTGTAGGAGGTGTGTATGAGAAATCAGCATATTGGAAGCGATTTCGATGACTTCTTAAAGGAAGAGGGCATCCGGGAAGAGGTAACCGCAGCCGCCATTAACCGTGTCATTGCATGGCAATTGGCAGGAGCCATGAAGAGGATGCACATCACAAAAACTGAAATGGCAGCCCGTATGCATACAAGCCGTGCTGTTGTAAATCGGTTGCTGGACGAAGATGATACCAGCATTACCTTGGCTACCCTGTCACGTGCGAGTTTGGCAGTGGGCATTCCACTGAAAATTGAGCTTCAGTAATTCGTTTCCACCCTGTTGCTTCACTGTTATTATAATTTTCAACGTTTGCTGAAAAGCCACTCTTTGGTGAAAATCAGGAATGCCGATTCCGTCCATGTTTAGGTGCTTTTCAAAAGTCTGCTGATGAGTTCGTTCCCGGAACAATAGGGAATAAACAGCCTTTCCCTCGCCCGGGTGACCGCGACATAGGCCAGCCGGCGGATCTGCTCCTCCGTCCATCTCCCTGGCGCCAGCCAGTCCAGACCCAACACGAAGACGCACGCATAGTCGAACCCCTTCACGCTGTGGATGGTGGAGATCGTCACGCTTTCCGTGGTGACGTCATAGGATCTCTTGGCCCGGTAGTCTTCGGAGATCCAGTTGTGCAGGAGGCCCCTTTTGTCCAGCGCCTTCCTGATGAGGAGGGGCAAATTCATGCCGGTGTCATTCTCCGGGGTCTTCATGGCATAGATCACGGCAATTTCCGAGAGGGGGTAGCCTTCTTCCGCCGAAAGATGCCGGATTGTCTCGGCCACCCAGGCGGAAATTTCCCCGTAATCGGGAAAAGCCCTGATATCGGGAGGTGCGCCATGAGGCGCTTCAAAGGTTTCCGGAAACAGACGCCCCTGATGATCCGTGGCGTCGGCGGATTCGGGCGCCGATGAGGTCTCGTTTCCGACCAGCGCCGCCGCGAAATCGGCGATCTCTTGCGTATTCCGATAAACCCAGGTCACGCGATGGACGCGCCCCCGCGCCTGAATTCCCAGTTCCTTCCAAGACCGGTGACGCTGGTAGATGTTCTGGTTCTCGTCCAGGGCGATGGTCAGGTGATTCGTCGCGGGATTGAGCAGGGCCATGACTATACTCAGCATGTCGTCGGAAAAGTCCTGCCCCTCGTCCCAGAAGAAGATTTTCTCCGGGGGGATGATCCGGTCGAGGCCCTTCCGGACGTATTCGAACTTGTTGATGTTCGGGAAGACGACGCCGCAGTTGACGGGAATCTTGACATGACCATAGGCGTGGGGTTCCCTTGAAAGGAGATGGGCGTCACGGCGGATCGTTTCCATGATCAGGTTGAAATAGTTCCGTGCCTGCTGGAGGGGATTCTGCCGCTTCTCCTCACAACCGTCCATGAGCAGGAGGAAGTGCTGGGGCGTGCCCTCAATGATCTGGTCGATGGCCCAGTCCTTGACCTCGAAGATGATGAGGCCGACGTCCTCGGAATAGAGGATGAAATCGGGTTCCCGCCCTTGGACGTCCGGCAGGTACCACGACAGGTGGCGGTCGTCGGGCCGGGCGACAGCCTGTAGAAACCGGTAGAAAGCGCCTTCACCAGGTGTAGTAAAGACCTGGATGTCGTCGGGGATCATCGTGGCCATAAAATGCGTCTTTCCCTTTGTGACCTCTAACTGTGGATTTATTTTTGGCTCAGATTTTTGAGGGGGAATAATTTGCTATCAAAACGCTTGGTTATGTTTTTCCTTCAAAACCGATCTTCCGCTGTGGCTTTGCCGGTGGTTTCATGAGCTCACGGAGTGCATCAAAAACGACTTTAAACTGCCCATCATACTTATTTTCCAACAGCGCCAATTTACTTGCCAATGCCTTATGATTTGCCACATATTCTCGAAGTCGATTAAACGTCCTCACCACCTGAATGCTTACCTCAATAGCTGTCGGACTGTTGAGCACAGAAGCCAGCATAACGGCCCCATGTTCTGTAAAGGCATATGGTAACGCATAAGAATATTTAAGGTTTTTAAGGTGGTCGCGATTTGCGACCACCTCCCCTTTTTCTTCCTGTGTTAATTGAAACATGAAGTCCGTGGGAAAGCGATTGTGGTTTCTCTTGACCTGTTCATTGAGGCGCTTTGTTGTTACCCCATAAAGGATGGCGAGGTCGGCATCCAACATTACTTTTTGCCCGCGGAGCAGGAGGATTGATCTTTCAATCATTTCATTGGGAATGATAAGTTGTTTGTTATCCATTGGAACACACCCACGCTTCGAAAGTTAAACGGTAAATTGCAACCCTGCCAATCAGGTGACGTCATACTAATCTCTGCATCAGGTTTGGCTTTATAGTATATTCCCCGGTTTATTACCATCCATTTATTATCCTTAGGATATTAATAGAAAAGGATCAGGCGCTGCACGTTGTTCGCCGTTTCCGGTTCCAGGCGACTGTCATAGACCGCATCGGAAATGAATCGGCAAACGTCCGGATGCATCCGCCAGGTGGTCTTGAGGAAGATCCCCCGCTCCGGCGGAATGGTCGCCATGCCATTCCATTTAACAGAAGGCGGCGAGACAAACGCAAGCATTTTGATGTTCAGACTCATCCGTTCAGGTATTTAAAACGTTTTTTGAAAGGATCAATCATGAAAAGATGTAGTGTCCCCAAGCGGCGATTCCAGCCGGCGTTAGCCGCCTCTTCGATTTTTCTGGTGTCGATATGATTATAACCGGGCACATTCAATTCCTTGTCATGTGGACCATTGAACGCGAGTCCGTATTGAACACGGCCCTCAGCGATTGCATTATTTACTTTCTCTATCATCTTAGCCTGATCAATCGGGGATGAAATGGAGAGACCATCCGAGATGAATTTACTCATCTCTGGAAATCCATAACCAAGTTTTTCCTTACTTGCAGTTTCTTGAGTTATTTCCATAGACATCCTCCCTTCTTCTGCTTTTCTGTTTCAATGTTCTTTAATTCATTCAGGAATTCGATGCACTGGATATCCGTGGCGCCGATGTAGGTCGTGGTAATGACCCGTAGGCGGCTCGCCGGGTGGTCCGTGAATGCCTTCAGCTCGTCGACGATGATCATGAGGCCGCTCCACTTGATGAACGACATGAGGATGTCGATCCGGTCGGCCGAGAGGATCTCTTTTTTGAGTTCGCTCGCCAGCGACGGCTCTGTCCGGGAGCCGGTGAAGAGCGAACTCTGCGAAAGCCGGGTGAGGGGCCGGGGGACCAGGTCGCTCGCCCGGGCGGATGGGGGCAGGTTCAGCCGCGCAAGGATCGCTAAGAGCCTTTCGGTATCGGCAGGGAGGGCCGCATCGCCGAGGGCGGCGTCCCCGGTCAGCTCCCCGATCAGGGCAATGATCCGGTTGGTGAGGGCGACCTGGTTTTCGAGGCGGTTCCGGGCGGGGAGCGACCGGAGGACCTTTCGGATCACCTTGTGCAGGTACCGGGACAGGACGATGTGGGCCTCGGCCTCATCGACCCTCTCGCGCTGGATTTCATAGACGCTGCCCGGCAGCGCCCGTAGCCGCCCGTCCAGCATCACATCGATCAGTTGTTCATAGAGCCCGGTTTTCGGATTCATCTTTAGCCAGTTCCGTTGACGCATTACGGGGACGGCTGTTGCCGCAGCCGCCCTCAACCTGTCCGGATTTATCGTTCCGCTTTCGTCTCACCATTGATCCAACTATACAACATAATTGCATGTTATCGTTCCGCTTTCGTTCCACCTTCTGAACTGGAGCCATCTCCCACGATATAATAGGTCCCTCGCCCGGATCCATGCGACACGATCCATCCATCTTCAACCAGTTTTGAAATTCGCCTGTGCATGGATGTCTTGGACAAGTTGAAAAAATCCATCAGTTGGATGATCGATGCCCTGCCTTGATGGGACAGCCACTGACATATTCTGGCCTCTTCCGGCATCAGGCCGGCCGCCTCGAACGACGAGAATATTTTCACGCGGAAGGCATGTTCCGTAGAAGTAAATCTCGGCGGGGGCAGATGCGCTGCGGCCATAGCCGCCCGCATGCGATAGATGCCGCTGCCCAGGCGCTCGACGTATCCAGTGCGATAGAAGAGATCGGCAAGCAGACGGTTGCGGGGCGCGGTGCGCGTTCCAAGTTCCGCCATCGACAAACCGTAAGGAAGCCCACCGGGGCTGTCGATTTCCATTCGCTGCGGATGCATATGCACATAGATGCGTAACGCGTCAGCAAAGTAATCCCTGTGGGTCACGGCATTCAGAAGCGCCTCCCGGAAGACCGGCTCCGGAATCTCGGGAATTTCCTCTCTGGGTGGTAGCACCGGTTTGATGACCTTCAGCTCCGCGGGACCTCTCCCCCCTCCGTTACTTCGGTAACCGTCAGGAACTGGCCCTCCATTGCCTCTTTCATGGTCAGGTAGTCCGGTCCGGAACCGTTTGTGCTGATCATGGGAATAACGACCACATGATTGTGGATTTGATTCTCCCGAATTTTATCCCTTCCAAGTGTTCTTTAATGATCGCTTCCATCTTTTCATGAGATCCAGAAAGGTATCCATCAGATGAGCAAGGATCTGGTGAAGAACCTGGAGGTTTTTAACGACACGGAGCTGGCCCTGGTGGTGGCCTTGAAGAATATCGTCGGGGCAGTTAGGGCAGCCCTTCCAGAAGGCGGCCGACGGCGTTCTGGACCGACTCTACGACTGCGTCACGACCATGCCGGTTTTCGTGAAGATCGATGGCGCAGTGCCGCTCGACAGCGCGCTGCTAAACCGGATCATCAAGGCCATCAGAGATAAGAAGCAGGTGACCTTTCGGTGCGCCGCGGATAAAGGACCTCATCCCGTTCAGATGGATCCCTACCGGGTCGTCTATTTCAGCGGTTTCTGGTATCTTATCGGTAATGAACCCGCTACTGGTATCCTCAAACGTTACGCCCTCGACCGGATCAGTGATTTCCGATTACTGAAAACATGCTGCCAGGACGTACCTGAAGACCTCGATTCCATCCTTCGGAAGAGCTCCAACATCTGGTTTGCCGGGGATACGAATTTGGAAGTCGCCGTTCTGATCGATGCCCAGGTCAGCCACTATTTCAGGCGGCGGAAGATGTTCCCCACTCAGGAGATTAAGGAGGAACGACCGGATGGGTCGCTCGTCGTCACCTTCCGGATGGGCCAGTACGAGGCCATCCGGAACATCCTCAAATCCTGGATACCCAACATCGTGATCTTGGAGCCGGAAGACTTTAAAAAAGATTTGCTGCAGGATGTGCGGACGTGGGTGAAGCGGCAGGAAGCGGTGCAATAAGCCGCATTACGTTTAAACTTGCGGCAGAATTAAGATATTCGCTAATCGAAGTTTTTATTGATATCTTAGTTCTACTCCGACATTTTATCTTGACTAGTTGTGAAGGATGTGATATGCAGCCTTC
>CAZINF010000043.1:0-22361 GCA_964540555.1 uncultured Syntrophus sp.
ACTCGACTTTGCAGGCTATTTTCGCATTCCGGAACAGATACCCTTAAACTCCTGTTGGAATATTGTCCTTACCCCCGGTGCGAACTACAACAAGACGGTAAAGTGAGATCCGTGTGAGGCAAGGAGGAAGGAACATGAAAAAATCCGCATTGGTTCACATGCTGGCCGCAGGCTTGATCGTCGTCGTCGTCTCTCTTTTGCAGGGGATGTATGCTCAGCCCGCCTGCGCCGCTGAATATCCGATGAGGCCGATCCGAATGATCGTTCCGTTTCCTCCCGGGGGCGGCAACGATATCCTGGCGCGCGCCGTCGGCCAGCGCCTCTCCCCGATCATCGGTCAGCAGATCATCATCGACAACCGCGGCGGCGCCGGCGGGCAGCTCGGCGCCGAGCTTGCGGCCAAGGCCGAGCCGGATGGGTATACGATTTTTCTCGGCAGCATCGGGAATCTGACATTTCTCCCCGTGCTGCAACCGAAACTTCCCTACGATGTGATCAGGGATTTTGCCCCGGTGACCCTGCTGGCGACTTCCGCTTTCATTCTCGTGGTCAACCCCGAGGTCCCGGCGAAATCCCTCAAGGAGTTTCTCGCGCTGGCCAAGGCCAAGCCCGGGCAACTCAATTACGGCTCCGCGGGCTCGGGTTCGTCGCTGCATATGACGGCGGAACTGTTCAAGCTCGAGACCCGCCTCGACATCACGCATATCCCTTACAAAGGCACATCGCCGGCGCTCATCGACCTGCTTGCGAATCAGGTGCAGATGATGTTCAGCACCATGCCGACGATGGTGCCCCATGTGAAATCGGGCAAGCTGCGGGCGCTCGGAGTATCGAGCACGACCCGTGCGGAGGCCTTGCCCGATGTTCCGACAGTCGCCGAAGCCGGAGTGCCGGGTTTCGATGTGCTCAACTGGCAGGGGATCGTCGTTCCGAAAAAGACGCCCGACGCAATTGTTCAGAAGCTCAGCCGCGCCCTGCTGACGACGCTCAAATCGCCTGAAATGATAAAAGCGCTGGCGGCCCAGGGGCTCGATGCGGCCGGGGGCACGCCCGAGCAGTTCGGCGCGCTGATCAAATCCGAAATCGAGAAATACGCCAAAGTCGCGAAGGAAGCGAAGCTGAAGCTGGAGTAAGCGGCCAGCTAATGGACCAGATTCTAGGCCGCCGGATCGAAGGGCGAACCCGCCACGAAGATCCGCGCCCCCAGAAATGATGAGGCGTTCATGAGAGCAAAGGGTTTACTGATTCCAGTCGTTCTGTCGGCGTTCATCTTATGCCCTCAAGCCTGGTCGAGCAGCCTGTGGCTGAATCTGCCGTCCGATTCGCGCGGAGTGGTACGCAAAGCCGTTGTCGACGAACTCAATAAGCGTAAGACCTACTCCACGCCCCAGGAGGATGCCGCCCTCTGGAAGTCGATCGAGGATGAGAAAAACCAGGGGGATGAGGTTTATCGGGAAAATCTCGATAAGGCCCGGTTCTCCTTTATCAGGGCCAAAAGTATGCGCGATGATCTGGTCGCCCAGGTTCGGTCTCTTTCGGCGGATTCGGATGACACCCTCAAACAGATCAAGACGATTCGCACGACCATTGAGAATATCGATAACAGTCTGATCCGCTGGACTCAGGATATCAAGACCCACCAGAAATCCTTCGAATCATGGTTGAGTGCGGAGAAACAGGGTTCGGTCCTGGTTGCCGCGACGTATGCCGCGGATGTAAAAGACACGCAGCATGCCCTTGACCTTCTTGCCGATCGGGTATCGGCATCGGTTCTGGCGGAACGCAGTGTAGCCGGCAGGCAGACCCTCGCAAAAGTCCTCGAGGGCGTCCTGCCGGAGGAGTTCATCCGCGGGATGACGGAGGGGGCCTTTGTCGGGGACAGGGAAAAGACGCTGCTCGTTGTGCTTGCAAAAGATACGCGGGGCGTGACCTATCTTCGACTGAAGCGCCATGACTTTTTCCCTTTCCAGAGGCTGAAAAGCGAACAACCCCGGACAAAGGGCGATTCCACTGCCTTGCCCGCGGTCCTGATCAGCACCCCCAAGGATCTGGAAGCCTTTTTAAAGAAAACCAACCATGCGCTGAGCGGCAAGGATTTAAGTCAGGCAGACAATCTCATCCGGGATACGGTCAGGGACAACCTTCAGGCGGAGGAGAGCCTGAACGGGCAGATCCGGTCCTTTCGGGAGAAAAACGCCGGCCTTCAAAAGAGGATTGCCGACAGCCGTTACGATCACGACACCTGGGTTGCCACCCTGAAAAAGCAGGAGTCCCGTTACGAACCCATGCGGCAGGAGCTGGATAAAATTCGCATACAGTTGGAAGCGGCGGAACGGTCGTTCAAAGAGTCCCGGCATGCCCTCCAGGAGAAGATGCGCCTTCAGGAAACGATCATCCCCGTGAGGGGTGCAGCCTTCCTCAAAGGCGCCCAGACTCCTGCCGAGGCCGCCGCCGAGGCGGTTGCGGATAAACTGGCCGAGGTGAAAAATGATGCCGAGACACAATATCTCCGCTATACCAAAGAGGCGGTCCACGTCCTGACGACCGAAGAGAAGGTGAGGGAGCAGGCGGAGATCGATTCGCGGATCACCGGGGTAAGGCTCCTCTCTTTTGTCGGTGAAGGCGACATGGTTCGGATCAAGGCGGCCTTCCGCGTCCGGACAGCGCTGAAGGAAGAAACCCCACCCGAACGTAAGGAGGCCTTGACCGATCCTACGAAGGTTATCGAACTGGTATTGGTCAAGGGAGGCTGTTTCCAGATGGGCGATACCTTCGGGGACGGCCAGGCAGACGAACAGCCGGTCCACACGGTCTGTGTCGATGATTTCTATATCGGCAAATACGAAGTCACACAGGGTCAGTGGCAGTCGGTTATGGGCAGCAGCCCTTCGTTTTTCAAGAAATGCGGTGAAAAGTGTCCGGTGGAGCAGGTCAGTTGGAACGATGTTCAAGGATTCATCACGAAATTAAATGCAAAAACGGGGAAGACCTATCGTCTGCCCACGGAGGCGGAATGGGAGTTCGCTGCGCGGAGCGGCGGCAAGGCAGAGAAGTATGCCGGGACGAGCAGCGTTGCCGAGCTTGGGAAATACGCCTGGTACATCGCCAACTCGGGCGGCAGGGCACATCCGACGGGTCAGAAACAGCCCAACGGTTTGGGTCTGTATGACATGACCGGGAATGTCTGGGAGTGGTGTCAGGACTGGTATGGGGAGAAGTATTACAGTCAAAGCTCACGAAAAAATCCCCCGGGGCCGGCAAGCGGAACGCGCCGCGTCCTGCGCGGCGGCGCATGGATTTTCGAACCGGCGGGCATCCGGGCATCGACCCGTTACGCCCTGACGCCGGATGTTCAGGGCGATCTCTACGGATTTCGTCTGTCAATCTCCGTACCGCGATGAACGGCCGTCAGATGCTTTTCCCGGATAGTATGATCTGCTACGGCAAATTGAAAGCCCACTTGATAAAATAACCAGTAATTACTTAAGAAAATGTGCGCTTGTATTGCGATACATGTGGCTTTTATTTTAATTGTAAAAATTACTTGACAAGAATGATTCTCAAATGATAAATACTTCAAAAGATAAGGAAAGGCTTTTATGGAGAAACTCAGAGGACTCGGGTTAAAATTAACACCCCAAAGGATCGCCATCATGCAATATCTGGATGGCAACACCGAGCATCCGTCGGCTGATGTGATTTATAAATCCCTGACCAAGAAATATCCAACCATGTCGATGGCAACGGTCTATAACACACTGGAAGTCCTGACGAATCGAGGATATGTTCGCGAACTCACGATCGAACCACAGAAGAAACGTTTCGACCCCAATACAAAGCATCATCATCATCTGATGTGTATGGCTTGCAAGAAAATCGTTGATGTTCGCAGTGCTGTAAACGTGGATCTTTCGCCAGAAGAGCAAGGCGATTTTGAGATTATTGGACATCACATTGAATTTTATGGCTTGTGTCAACCGTGTAAAAAAAAGAGAATCAATAAAACTACTTAAAGGAGGAAGTCATCAATGGCAAATGTAGAAGATTGTTTAAAAGAAGCCTTTGCAGGAGAGTCCCAGGCCAGCCGCAAGTATCTGGCGTTCGCGGCCAAGGCAGACCAGGAGGGCTACCGACAGGTGGGCAAACTGTTCCGGGCCGCCGCGGAAGCGGAAACTGTTCATGCCCATAATCACCTCAAAGCCCTTAAGGGGATTAAGAGCACAAAGGAAAACCTCCAGGAAGCCATCAAGGGGGAGATTCATGAAGTCAAGGCAATGTACCCCGATATGATTGCTGCCGCTAAGTCCGAAGGGAACAGGGAAGCAGAAAGAACGTTCAAGTATGCATATGAGGTGGAGAAGGTGCATGCCCAGCTGTATCAGAAGTTGCTGGATAACCTGGCTGCCGCAGGGGCAACCAATGCCTATTATGTCTGTCCGATCTGTGGATATACCGCGGAACAGGAGGTAACGGGCGCCTGTCCCGTCTGCGGCGCCAAGGGGTCGCTGTTTAAGAAAATCGACTGAACCGGAGGATGAACAACCATGAAAAAAGTATTGATTTCATATTTCACCAGGACGGGCCATACTCAGCAGATGGCAGAATATATTGCCGAAGGGGTGCGCATTTCGGGAAATGAAGCAGAACTAAAGAAAATCAACGATATTAAGAATGAGAAGGAACTGATGGGCTACGACGGTTATGCTTTTGGTAGCCCTACGTATCATCGGACCATGCCTGGCGCAATGGAAAAATTTCTATTCTTAGCGCAGAAGGCAAGCATCGAGGGTAAAGTTGGAGGGGCGTTTGGCTCATACACACACAGCGGGGACGCCCCCAAGATGATCTTCGACACCATGGAATTCGTGTTCAAGATGAGAATGATTGATCTGGGCGCCTTCAATTTGACCGAGGCAATTGTGGGCACAACTGACGGAATGAGGGCCTGCCAGGAATATGGAAAGGCTCTGGGGGAAAAACTCGGAGCCTAGGTTTATTGCAGAAGAGATAACCGATTGGGTTTGTCCGCTTTGCGGAGCCGGAAAAGAAAATTTCAAAAAGGTTTAAAAAGAAAAGGACACATATAAAAAGGAGACGAAAATGAGGAAGATGTTAGACATTTACAAGTGTAAAGTGTGCGGAAACATAGTGGAAGTGGTTCATGCTGGTGCGGGAGGATTGGTATGCTGCGGTCAGCAGATGACATTAGTGGTCGAGAATACCACTGATGCGGCTCGGGAAAAGCATATCCCGGTGCTCGATGAAATTGCCGAGGGAGTGAACATCAAAGTGGGAAGCATTGCCCATCCCATGGAGGAAAAACACTTCATTGAATGGATCGAGGTGATAACGGATGGGAAGACAGCCCGGCAGAGCCTCAAGCCCGGCGATTCTCCGGAAGCCATCTTCGCGGGGGATGCTACCAAAATCACCACAGTCCGGGCATATTGCAACCTGCATGGTCTATGGAAGGCATGACAGGAATTAATTTTTCCAGAGGAATGAAGTGCGACAGCAATTGATTGTCTTTTTTAGTTCAATGAAAGGAAAATGGATATGATTAGTAAGACCATGGAAAATGCTTTGAATGAGCAAATCAATCGTGAAATGTATTCCGCCTATCTTTATATGTCCATGTCGGCATATGCCGCCCATGAAGGTCTTAAAGGCTTCGCCAACTGGTTTATGGTGCAGTACCACGAGGAAATGTTGCATGCCATGAAACTGTATGAATACGTGAATATCCGTGGAGGAAGCGTAATTTTAAAATTGATTCCTCAGCCCCCGGCGACATTTGCATCACCGACTGATATGTTCCAGAAGACCCTTGAACATGAGCAATACATCACAAAATCGATCAATGAATGGATGGACTTGGCCATCGCCGAAAAGGACCATGCAACGCAGATTTTCTTGCAATGGTATGTCACCGAACAGGTGGAAGAAGAAAACAACGATCAGGAGATCCTCGCGCAATTGAAGATTATCGGTTCCGATGCCCAGGGGCTCATGCTTTTGGACAAAGACCTTGCTGCCAGAATAACGACCGTTCCAACGGAATTTAGTAAAGGTATCGAGGCGGCAATGAAAGGTGCGACCGTCTGAAGGTATGATTTATAAACTGTTGCACAATTGGAACACTGGCGCCCCAGGCGATAGGATAGAATCTGCTTATTGAGTACATGATCTTCTCCCGGATTCCTTCGGGGGCCGGGAGAAGGGGAAAAGACCCTTTTCTTTCCGACTGCCGCCACCCGTTGCAACGGCTCCATTCAGGCGTTCAAAGGACATCCGGGTTCAGTACATGTTCCGGAACCTTGCCCTCAAAGAAGGCAATCACCTTTTCCACCGTATCCATCGCCATGGCGTAAGAGGCCTCGCGGCTGAGCCCTGCGCTATGGGGGGTGGACACGACGTTTTCGAGTTCGAGCAGAGGCCGGAATTCCGGCGGCTCGTTCTCGAAGACATCGAGTCCCGCCCCGGCGATCCGGCCGTTCACCAGGACCCTGTACAGGGCCTGTTCTTCGACGACAGGCCCCCGGCAGGTGTTGATCAGAAAAGCGCCCGGCTTCATCATCCCAAGCCGCTCTTCGTTGATCATACCCCGGGTCGAGTCATCGAGCGGCACGTGGAGCGTCACGAAATCGGCCCTGCGGAGCAATTCCTCCTTTGAGCAAGTACAGATACGGTATCGCTCGGTGAAATCCGGGTAAGCGATGATGTCATTGGCGATGATTTCAACCTCGAAGCCCTGCAGGCGCTTGGCGACGAGTTTGCCGATATTGCCCAGGCCTATGATTCCCACGGTCTTGCGGAAGAGATCCTCGCCCCCGCCGCGGTTGTACAGCCCCTTGCGGATCTCCCGGTCTTTTTTGGCGATCTGCTTGGATACGGCAAGCATCAACCCGATTGCCATGTCGGCAACGGAGCTCGCGTTGGAGCCCGGATTATGGGTCACGACGACGCCTCGCTCGGTAGCCGCCGCAAGATCGGTGCCTTCGAACCCCGCGCTGCGGATGGCGACCATCCTGAGCCGGTCGGTGCTCTCCAGCACCTTGCGGGTGACGGGAAACATGCCGGTGACGATCAGGACATCGGCGCCCTGGACGGCCCGGCAGATCTCTTCCTCCTGGGCGGATGTCGCCCGGTCATAATCCTTTTCTTCGACGGTGAACCCGGCTTTTTTAAGCGCGTCGATCGGGTCCCGCGAAACCTCCGCGAACTTACCTGTCAAGATGAAAGCTTTTGCCATGTCACTCCCTTTGAAGATCTCCGCAGCAAGCCGCGGAGAATCTTTAATCCTTACTGGAACAAAACCTGTTATTTTTACTCGCTTACCCCGCTGCAAGCCGCGGGGAATGCGCTCGCAACGGATTCAAAACGGGGGATGATGTCCGATCCGTTGCGCATCAGGACGATCTGGGCATTTTCCCCGTGCCTGGCCAGTGCCATCCGGATGGCATCCTCGATCGAATCGGCCCGCTTCGCGAACATCTTCGTCAGCGTCTGATCATCGATGCATTTCGTCACGACGATCACCTTCGCCCGTTTCAGGCAGCGGGAAAAGAGCCAGGCCTTGGACGAGCCGATGGAGTAGCCCTCCCTGATGAATCGGTCGATCACATCCTGCGGGCTGGAGGCTGAGGCCATCCAGTCGTAAAAGCCCCGCGCCCCAATCCCGTCTTTGCATTCGGCCGGA
Source organism: uncultured Syntrophus sp. (assembly GCA_964540555.1). Taxonomy (GTDB): domain Bacteria; phylum Desulfobacterota; class Syntrophia; order Syntrophales; family UBA5619; genus JAKAFS01. The sequence continues at coordinate 7,700 of CAZINF010000043.1, forward strand.
AGGATCACCGTCCCCCCCTCCTTGACAACCATCTCGGCGGCCGCCATCGATTTCTGGGATTGATAAAGGTCGATGTCCTTGGGATAGCCGCCCGGCGTCGTAATGACAATCTCCACGGCGTGGGGCACTCTTACTTCAAAGATCTGCCGGCTGATCTTGACCCCTTCCAGCCAGGCCTTCTCCACATCCCCGGCGACGACACCGGTGATCTCCTTGCGGTGGTTCTGCACCGTGTTCAGAATGAAATCCGCCCCGGCCATCTTGGCCGCTTCCAGGGCGCTCTCGTGGAACATGTTCCCTTCCACCCAACCCATGGCGGGCTTGTCCGGACGGCAGGAGTAACCGTGGTGCATCTTGAGGGTGGCGATGCTGGCCAGCCCCGGGAGCACGCTCTTCCTCCCGCCTGAGAATCCGGCGGCCTGGTGAGGGGCGATCGACGCCGTGAGGATTTTCACCTCCGCTTCCAGGAAGAGGCGGTTGATGACGACCGGGATCCCGCTCCGGGTCTTCCCCAGATCGACCATGAGCGATTCGTCCTGACAGTGGTGGTTCAGGACCCTGAACCGCTCCACGATCTCCTTTCCCAGCATCCCTCCCAGCTCCTCCCGGGTGTTGTCCCGGTGGGTGCCTGTGGCCACGAGAAAGATGATCTGGTTATCCCCGATTCCGGCTTCCCGCAGCTCCTCCAGCAGCGGGGGCAGGAGCCTGTAGGTCGCCGTCGGCCGGGTGATATCGTTCACGACGATCACCGCGCTCTTTTTCCCGCGGGCGATCTCTCGCAGCCGCAGGGTTCCAATCGGGTTGTCCAGGGCCCGTCGGATCTCTCCGGCTTCGTCTTTGGCGCCGGGCCGATACTTAGGCATCAGAGTGGCAAGATAGTTCTTCCTGGGGATCTTGACCTCGATCTCTTTTTTCCCATAAGGAATCCTCTCGACGTGGAATTCTTTATCCTCTCCCATTTTTCTCTCCTTATCATGACCTCAGGGAAGGTTCTCTTTCATGCTGCCGAAGCGTTTGAGGCGCAGATGAAACGCGTTGGATTCTTCGAGAGCGACGGGAATGTGTCCGGGTTCTTTTTTCGCCCTGGCCAGATAGTCCGACAGCATCCCTCTGTAATCCGGATGGGCGCATTGACGGATGACCATTTCGGCCCGCTCGCCCGGATCCAGTCCGCGCAAATCGGCGAGACCCTGCTCCGTCACCAGGATGTCCACATCATGCTCCGTGTGGTCCACATGGGATACCATCGGCACGATCGCTGAGATCTTACCCCCTTTGGCGGTCGAAGGCCCGACGAAGATCGAGTAAAGCCCGCTGCGCGAGTAATCGTATGATCCGGCGATGCCGGTCAGAATCTTCGAGCCGAGGAGATGGCTTGAATTCACCTGTCCCTGGAGATCCATCTCCAGGCAGCCGTTGATGGCGATCACCCCCAGCCGCTGGATCATTTCGGGCGAGTTGCAGATCGTCACCGGACGGAGCACCATGCAGCTTTTGTAACGGTCGAGATCCGCCTTGAATCTCTCCCATGCCTGAGAGGAGAGCCTCAGGGCCGTCCCCGAAACCCAGTCGACCTTGCCAGCATCCGCGATCTCCAGGACGGGATCCGTGACGACGGGCGTTTGAAAACGGAATTTCGTGAACTCGCTCGCCCCGATCTTCCGCATGACCTGGCCCGCAAGATCCCCTATTCCGAGTTCAATCGGAGGCAGGGGCTCGCTCAGCCGACCGGCGGCAATCTCCTTCCTGAAAAATTCGAGGAGGTGCTCGCCGATCGAATCGCCCATCCGGTCCGGCTTGGCTTCTCCGGAGGGACTGTCGCTCCGATCGGAGAGGACGATTCCCTTGATCTTCGAGGGGTCGACGCTGAAATAGGGGGCCCCGATCCTTTTGAGTGGATTGCCTATGATCGGGATGGGATCCGTACCTTTTTGATACACATCGTGCAATCCCTCCAGGGCCATCGGGCGGTTCAGGTTGATCTCGACGATCACCCCGGATGCGGCATCGATCCATTCGGGTGAATCATAGACCGTTGTCGCCGGGATGATATTCCCTTCACAGGTCAACCCTATCGCCTCAACCACCGCCATATCGACGGGTCCGAACCAGCCGCGTTTGACCTGAAGCGGTAGATGCGCCCCCCTGCCTTCGACGAATCTCACCTCGCCGCGATTGACGGCCGCCCTGAGTTTCTCGCTTCCAACGACGCCGATCCTCGTCCTGATCCCGCCGGCATCGACCAGGTCATCCTCGATTTCAGAACTGAGCGGCCCGGTGCACAACAGATCGATCTTGATCCCGCCCTCTTTCTTGATCCGCTCCGAAAGGGCCTGAAATGTGGCCTTGGGGTACCCCATCGTGCTTCCCGAGGTCGCAACCAGCATCCCGTTCCGGAAAAGCAGGGCCGCCGCTTCGGCCGTCATCACCTTGTCCCGCGATTCCCGATGCCTGATCCGTTCGCCGATATCGTCCGCCTTACTCCCCTCCATGGTGAACATGCTCCTTGATGAAGGTGGAGATCTCCTCGAGCTTGGCGTGCGAGGGAAAGACCCCCCGAACACCGATCTCCTTGAGCGTTGCGATGTCATCCTTCGGGATCGTTCCCCCGAAGAGCACCAGGACGTCATCGAGCTCTCGCTCACGGATCCGCTTGATCAACTTCTTTGCAATTGAAACATGACAGGCGGATAGCGAAATTGGATTATGTCTCTTAGGCGTTACCATTTTCTTCCCATTTTCGTATGACGTTAGAAACTGCCGCAACAAATGTCTTGACTTCGCCTATCCATGTCTCGACATCAGCAGGAAGAAACGTTACGAGATCATCAAAATCGCCTTTCTGGCGACGGTTGAAGAGACGCCGGTAAAGCAGTCCAAGTTGCCTTGGCACTTTTTCTGTTTTGATCCAATGACGTTCAAATAGGGCCATTGTGCCGCTATGCTTGGCTGATGATAATCCTTCCGTAAGCAGGAGTCCGGAAACCGCATAGAAGCACGCATAGTAGAGACGACTGACTGATGCATGCAAATGACCATTTTCCAGTAGTAACCTTGCCTCTTCAATAGATTCACCGGCTCTTTCGAGGCGGTAGTGGGTCAAAGCGGATATTTCCGGCTTCATATGATCACCCCGTCCTCCTGGACCCGCTGATGGAACGGCAGAACTTGGGCAAGAGGGGCCGCCCAGAAATCTTTTGTATAGAACAATGTAGATATGACTATTCCTTGCTCCAATTCCAGGTCATAGATGTCGTCCGTAACGGCATCTTCTTCTTTTGTGGACAAGGGGGCATCCGTCAGAATGAGGACGTCATAATCCGATTCCTCGTCCTGAGTGCCCCTGGCTACACTGCCATAAAGAAGAACTGTGGCTGTGGGGATAATCAGATGGACAATTTCTTTCAGTTTGATGAGTATGCCCCGGTCTCGGCGGCTGATGCCCTTTGAGGTTGCAAGGTCTTTCATGTAATTGTTCCGTTCTTGTTCGGGGATTCATCCCGATTTATTGTGCATCAAGGCTTACTTACTTGATAGGATAAGGGGAATCGTCATGACTGTCAAATCCTTTTTGCAAACTCCCTGGGGTTCGATCCAAGATCTGCCGAAGATGAGTTACAGCAATGTCACCCGGGGGAAAAGTAAGAAAAGAGCCGAAGACAACGTCGTCCCGTACATCACCGAATCACCGAAATCCGCAACTTCCTCAGCAAAATGAACGACGCACCCGGTCCATTCTTTTTATCTTTCGTACCCAATCTCAGTTAACTCCTTTTGTGAAATATTTTCCTTTTCGGTTTCCATAGAAAAAGCTCTTGGCAAATATATATCTTTAAGATATATATCTCTTAACTATATAACTGAAGGAGATATCTATGAAGGGAAACAAAAGTAAATATGCCATCTTGGGTATTCTAAGTCTGGGGCCTATGTCAGGCTACGATATTAAGAAGATGTTCCAAAAGTCGGTGGCCAAATTTTGGAATGAGAGCTATGGGCAGATTTATCCACTTCTTAAAACTCTCGTTGATGAGGGGTTTGCCGTCAAGTCAATCGAGAAACAGGTGGGCAAACCGGACAGACATGTCTATGCTCTCACAGACAAAGGTCGTGGAGAGTTGCCACGGTGGTTAATTGAGCCTGTTGAGCGCCAGATTGGACGAATTGAGATTGCATTGAAGCTCTTCTTTGGGCGGCAAGTTTCGGTACCTGATAACATTCGCCAGGTTGAGCATTTTCGAGAGATTCAGCACCGAGAGCTGGAAGAATTAAAAGCCCTTGAGGAGCGGGTGAAAGAAGAAAAGGCAGGTAATCCTAATCTGCCCTATTGGCTGATGACGGTTAACTACGGACAGCACGTCACAAGTGCATGCATTCAGTGGTGTGATAAGACATTATCGGCGCTGAACAAGATGACGATGAAAACAAAAGAGGGAATGAAAAGAGGTAACAAAAAAGAACGTTCAAGGTAAAAAAGTGGATCAATGCAACTCATTAATTCCAACTTATAAAAGAAGGAGGTCAATATATGTTAACACTGCGGGTGAATGGTACCATTCATAAACTGGAGGTCGATCCCAGCACGCCATTGCTTTGGGTGCTTCGGGAGCAATTGGGATTAACAGGAACCAAGTTCAGTTGCGGCATAGGCGAATGCGGAGCTTGTACCGTGCTCGCAGAAGGCAAACCCACTCTTTCCTGCGTCGCGACGGCAGGAGATTTTCTTGACAAAGATATCGTTACCATCGAGGGGCTAAAGGGACCACTGGCAGACGTGCTTCGTCGCGCTTGGATCATTGAGGACGTCGTACAATGTGGTTATTGCCAATCGGGACAGCTCCTGGTCGCGTATGCACTTTTGGCCTCCAATCCCCACCCCACCGATGCAGATATCAACGCTGCCATGTCCGGGGTCTTGTGCCGTTGCGGGACCTATAACGGAATCCGCCGCGCCATTCACCATGCTGGAAGGAGGACATGACCATGGACAAAACGGCAATTGATGAAGGTCGTCGCCGTTTCCTGAAGGTGAGCGCAACAACGGGTGGATCTCTCTTGGTAAGTATCTATTTGCCGGGCTTTAGCAGGCGAGCCGACGGTTCCCCTGCGAGAAAATCCGATCAGGCAGCGAAACAATCACCCAACGCATGGATCCGAATTGATCCCGATAACACTGTCACCTTCGTTGTACACAAGTCGGAGATGGGGCAGGGGGTGATGACGGCTTTGCCCATGCTGCTCGCAGAAGAGTTGGAAGTTGATTGGTCGAAGGTACGCACGGAGTTCGCTCCAGCCAGTCCTGTTTACAAGGATCCGGAGTTGAAGATTCAGCTCACCGCCGGAAGTACCAGTATAAGGACTTGTTGGGAGGAGTTAAGAAAGGCAGGCGCCATGGTTCGCGAACTTCTGATCACAGCTGCTGCAAAGACTTGGGGCGTGCCGACCTCGGAGTGCTACTCCGCCGATGGCGCAGTCATTCATAAATCCAGTGAGCGTAAGCTCCGCTATGGTGATCTCGCAGAAAAGGCGGCAAGCCTACCAGTCCCCAAGGAGGTCCATCTCAAGAGGCCGAACGAATTCAAGATTATTGGCAAGCGGATCCCCCGGCTTGATGCGCCGGCAAAAGTAAATGGCAGTGCCATCTTCGGAATAGATGTTCAAATACCTAATCTTTTGGTGGCCACAGTGCTTCATCCCCCAGTTTTTGGCGCTAAGGTAAAGACCTTCGATGCCAGCAGAAGTAAGGCCTTGGAGGGTGTACGGCACGTGCTTGAGATCGACTCAGGTGTCGCTGTGGTGGCCGATACGTTCTGGAAAGCCATTAGAGGAGCGGAGGAACTAAAAGTGGAGTGGAAGACGGTGGGCCACGAAAATCTCGATACGGGACGCATCCGCGCTCACTGGGCTGAGCTGGCGAAGCAAGAAGGCAGGGTAGCAACTGACAAGGGAGATTCTCGAAAGGCATTGGCAAAGGCCGCCAAGACCGTCCGCGCCGTTTATGAAGTGCCTTATCAGGCCCACGCTACCCCTGAGCCCATGAATTGCACCGCTCATGCGTACAAAGAGGGCTGCAATATTTGGGCGCCGACACAAAGCCAGGACCTCGCACAAGAAGTGGCTGCGAGGATCACCGGCTTGGACTATGAAGCTATCCAAGTTCATACCACTTTTTTGGGTGGAGGATTCGGACGCCGAGCCGAGGCAGACTACGTGAAGGAAGCGGTTCAAATTTCTCAAAAGGTGGGGGCTCCTGTGAAGGTGATTTGGACCCGCGAGGAGGACATTCAGCATGATTTCTACCGGCCGGCCACTTATAACGTCCTGCAGGCGGGGCTCGACGCCAATGGCCTGCCTATCGCATGGACCCACCGTATCGTTGGTCCTGCCATCATGGATCGGATAATCCCTCAATTCGTACCATTGATGGTACCATCTTGGTTCCCTCGAATTCTCAAGGACATCTGTGCCCGGCTGGCCGGGGCCATCGTCCCGAGGTTTAAGGTCGATGAAAAGGCTATAGATGGAGCAGATAGGCTGCCCTACGCAGTTGAAAATGTGCGAGTGGAGTACATCAAGGATGACCCCGGCATCCCTACCGGATTCTGGCGCTCCGTAGGCCACTCCCAGAACGCCTTTGTTGTAGAAAGCTTCGTTGACGAAATTGCGGCAGCTACAAAGAAGGACCCTTTTGAACTGCGCCGCGAGCTACTACGGAAGTCACCCCGCCTGCGTACCGTTCTGGAGTTGGCCGCACATAATGCTGGCTGGGGGCAAAGGCCACCAAAAGGGATATATCGCGGCATTGCTGTCCATGACTACCAGGGCACAGCGGTCGCCCAGGTGGCGGAGGTTTCTGTGGACCAAAAGGGAAAGGTCGAGGTGCATCGCGTCGTCTGTGCGGTGGACTGCGGCATCGTTGTTAACCCGAAAATTGTTGAAGCGCAGATGGAGAGTGCGATTGCCTTCGGTCTCACCGCGACATTGAAGAGCGCTGTCACCATCCGGAAAGGTCGGGTTGAACAGAGTAATTTTGATGATTTTCCATTACTACGCATGGACGAAATGCCAAAGATAGAGGTACACATCGTGCCGAGCACAACCTCGCCCAGCGGCATTGGCGAACCGGGCGTACCGCCAATAGCACCGGCAGTAGCCAACGCAGTCTTTGCCGCCACCGGCAAACGCATTCGTAAATTGCCGATTAATCCTGAAGACTTACAGGCCTCTTAGCATGAGCGTAGAGATCAAGACCCTCCTGGATCCAACAGGAGGGGAAAATTATCGCATCCAACGAGTAGCGAACGGATATCGTTAAAATGGAGGAATGAGAATGAAAATGTGGATGAAACGATTGCTCATCGCGGTATTGCTTTCCTTAACGAATGGATGCGGAATGGAGATCAAAGAGTCAAAGATCTTCTTTGATGAAACCAAGCCGAAACACCATACTTCATCCGGCTTCAGGAATTATCCCCACGAGCCGAGCAGGCAGACGTCATCCTCTCTCGGAATAGGCTTTTACCTTCGCCGGTTCTGGGGTTCTTTTTTCCCGCCTGAAGTGCCGCAGGGTCATGTTGTGCCAGAGAAGGACGCGTTAAGACAATTAGAAAGCTTAAAAGACCAGAATACCGTGACCTGGCTTGGGCAGTCCGCTTTCTTGATCAGGATAGACGGCAAGACCATTCTCACGGACCCTTTTTTGACCGGGAACGCGTTTCCCCTTTCAGGGGTGGGACCGAAGAGATTTGTTCCACCCGGCATCGAAATCAAAAACCTGCCCCCGATAGATATCGTGCTCATTTCTCATGATCATCACGATCATCTCGACCCGAAAACAATTAAAGCACTTCCTTATAAAGAGAAGATCGCGGTTATTGTCCCATTGGGGTTAAAGGAATTTTTCGAGGAGAGGGGCTACAAAACCATTCATGAGCTTGACTGGTTTCAGGCAGTTACCATTGACGGATTCACCATCACGGCCTTGCCGGCTGTCCATAACTCCGGCAGAGGGCTGAACGATAAAAACAAGACGTTGTGGTGCTCATGGGCGCTGAGGAATACATCGCTCAATCTCTATTTCGCCGGAGATACGGCCTATTCTTCTCGGGCCTTCAAGGAAATCGGGGATGGTTACGGCCCCTTTGATGCGGCTTTCCTGCCCATCGGAGCGTACGAACCGAGGGATTTCATGATTGCCCATCATGCGACGCCAGAAGAAGCGGTGCAGATCGGCCTCGATATCAATGCAAAAGCGTTGATCGCGATGCACTGGGGAACGATTGATCTGTCAGATGAGCCTTACTGGGAGCCGCCCCAGAGGTTTACCGCTGCAGCGAACAACGTCGGTATCCCTGAGCAGAACGTCTGGCGAATGAAAATAGGCGAGACCCGAGTTTTGCAGGGAAATGGCACAATGAAACATCCCCATTTTCTCACCAGTGAAAGATGAATAACTCTATTGATCTTACGCAGGGGTCTATCCCCAAAATATTGGTCAAGCTCTCCCTGGAGTTGACCCGGTTTCGTGGACGCTATATCTTTTGAGAAGGAGGTGTCCATCATGCCAAAGTCCCATCCACCGTATCCTCCGGAGTTTCGCCGTCGCATGGTCGAGTTAGTGCGAGCCGGGAGGACCCCTGAAGCGTTGGCCAGAGAATTTGAGCCCACGGCACAGTCGATCCACAACTGGGTTGCCCAGGCGGACCGTGACGAGGGGAGGCGCAGCGACGGGCTGATGGTCACGATGTCGCTTATGTACCTGAGCGACAGGCAGGCATCTCTGATGATGAAGTCCTGCAAACCGCCTTTGCGGAAGGGCGCATCTTGCTGACGGAGGACAAGGATTTTGGGGAACTATAGTTTATCGTCTGAAGAAGCCTGCCTGCGGAATGATCCTGATACACATTGATGTCCGGGAAAGATATCGGAACTGGCCGCGCGTGGAAGCGCTGATCGCGAAACATGCAGATCGATTGCCGGGTCACTTTGTGGTGGTTGATCTGGACAATATCGCTTTCGCCCGCTGATCTTCAAGCAGCCACTCTTGTGACCGGCCCAATTTACGATCTTCCACATGAGTCCCGCCTCATAAACAACATTCAAGGCACTTATACTGCCGCCGCCTTCATCGCCTGCTGGGAACCCTTGATCTTCGCGGGATCGACGCTGAAATAGGGGACCCCGATCCTTTTCAGGGGATTGCCGACGATCGGGATGGGATCTGCGCCCCCCTGCCTTCGACGAATCTCACCTCGCCGCGATTGACGGCCGCCCTGAGTTTCTCGCTTCCAACGACGCCGATCCTCGTCCTGATCCCGCCGGCATCGACCAGGTCATCCTCGATTTCAGAACTGAGCGGCCCGGTGCACAACAGATCGATCTTGATCCCGCCCTCTTTCTTGATCCGCTCCGAAAGGGCCTGAAATGTGGCCTTGGGGTACCCCATCGTGCTTCCCGAGGTCGCAACCAGCATCCCGTTCCGGAAAAGCAGGGCCGCCGCTTCGGCCGTCATCACCTTGTCCCGCGATTCCCGATGCCTGATCCGTTCGCCGATATCGTCCGCCTTACTCCCCTCCATGGTGAACATGCTCCTTGATGAAGGTGGAGATCTCCTCGAGCTTGGCGTGCGAGGGAAAGACCCCCCGAACACCGATCTCCTTGAGCGTTGCAATGTCATCCTTCGGGATGGTCCCCCCGAAGAGCACCAGGACGTCATCGAGCTCGCGTTCGCGGAGCCGCTTGATCAACTTCCCTGCAATGGACACATGCGATCCTGAGAGGATGCTCACGCCGATGACATCGACCGCCTCCTGCAGGGCCACCTCCGCCACCTGCTCCACGCTCTGGCGCAGGCCCGTGTATATCACCTCCATCCCCTGGTCCCGAAGCCAGAAGATCAGCACCTTGGCGCCGACATCATGACCGTCCAGGCCGATCTTGGCAATCAGTACACGAATGGTCTTTTTCGATTCCATGAAACCTCCTCAATGCGCTATCAGCATGTTGAATAAGTCGCTGTTGCAGGCTGTTCAAAAACGTCCAGATGCAAGGCCCCCGATATCCTGAGCCGTGAGGCGTACTTTCTGGTACGTTGACCGGCGAAGGATGAGGGAAACTTGAGCAGATGGGCGTTTTTCAACAGCCTGCTACACCGTCGTCGGTTCCTTGAACGTCCCGTACACCTTCTTCAGCGTATCGATGATCTCCCCTACGGTCGCCTTTTCGGTCAGCGGCTCGAACAGATAAGGGATGAGGTTCTCGCTGCGGAGAGCTGCCTCTTCCAGACGCTTCAGGGCGCCTTCCACCTTCTTCTGGTCGCGGCCGGCCTTGACGGCCTTGAGCCGCTGAAGCTGACGGTTGATGGTTTCAGGATCCGTCTTGTAGATCTCCAGGTCCCTTTCTTCTTCTTTCACCCGGAACTTGTTCACCCCGACGAGGACCTTCTCCCCCGAGCTGATCTTCTTCTGGATCTCGTAGCTCTGCCTGGCCAGCGTCCTCTGAATCGCCCCGCTCTCGATCATCTTCACGATCCCCCCGTCCTTTTCGATATCGGCAATCGTCTCGGCGATTTTCGCCTCCATCTCGTCGGTCAGGTTCTCCACATAGTAGGATCCCCCGAGCGGATCGACCACATCGGCCACACCCGTTTCAAAGGCCAGGATCTGCTGTACCCGCAGCGAGGTCCGGATCGCCAGATCCGAGGGGATCGCATACACCTCATCGTAGCAGGCGAGGTTGAGCGACCGTGTCCCCGAAAACACCGCCGCCATCGCGTAGATCGTCTCCCGGGCGATATTGTTCAAGGGTTGCTCGGCTGTCAGGCCCCCCCCCATCCCCCCGGTGGAAAACCGGAACTGGAGCGATCGCGTGTCCTGGGCGCCATACTTCTCTTTCATGAGTCTGGCCCAATATCGCCGCGCCGCCCGAAGTCTTGCAATGTCCTCGAAGAAGTTGAAGTTCCGCCCGCCGATCGGCAGGTGGAAAGAGAAGAGCGGGGCGATCTGGTCGATCTGCGACCCCCGTTTGAGGACCTCCCGGATATAGACTTCCGCGATCGAGATCGCCAGGGCGACCGACTGCATCGTATTGGCCCCGTACTCCATGATGTGGGTTCCCGAGACGCTGATCGCGTTGAACCGAGGGATCTCCCTGTTGCAATACTCCACCAGATCCCCCACCAGCTTGATCGACGGCTCCGGTGGGAAAATCCAGGTCCCCCGGGCGATATACTCTTTCAAGATATCGTTCTGGATCGTCCCCCGCAGCTTGCCGGGTTCCACCCCCTGTTTCTTGCCCACAAGGACGTACATCGCCAGGATGATCGGCGCCGTCGCGTTGATCGTAAAGGAGGTTGAAATCTGGTCCAGGGCGATCCCGTCGAAGATCCTCTCAAAATCCTCCAGGGAGTCCACGGCGACCCCCAGCTTCCCCACGTCGTCCTCCGCAAGCGGCATGTCCGAATCGAGGCCGATCTGTGTCGGCAGGTCAAAGGCCAGGCTCAGACCCGTCTGGCCGTTCTTCAGCAGGTATTTGAACCGCTCGTTGGTGCTGTCCGGCGTCGACTGACCCGAATACTGCCGCATCGTCCAGAGGGCGCTCCGGTACATCGTCGGATAGACCCCCCGTGTAAAAGGGTACTCGCCCGGATCATTGAGCCGCTCTTTATAATCGAAGTCCGGCAGATCCTCCGGTCCGTAAAAACACTTCACAGGGGTGCCCAGTATCGAAACGACGGGACGCACCTCCGCTTCGTTCGGTTTTTTCGCCATGGCCCCTCTCCTCCTTCTGCGACGGCTATTCGGCGTGGATCTCCTCCAGTTCGATCAGGACACCGTTGGTACTCTTGGGATTTAAAAATGCAATCGTGCGCCCATCCTGCGTCTTTTTAGGCGTCTTGTCGAGAAGCGCGATCCCCTTCGCCTCAAGATCCCGGAGCGCCGCCTCCACGTTCTCCACACCGAAGCAGATGTGGTGGATCCCCTCTCCCCGCTTCTGGATGAACTTCCCCGCCGCGCTCTCCGGATCCATCGGCTCAATCAGTTCGATCGTGCTCTCCCCCAAAGGGAAAAAGGCGATTTTCGTCTTGATCGCATCCGATTCGAAGACCCTCTCGAGCGGTATCCCCAGCAGGTCCCGAAACAGAGGTATCGATTTCTCTATGCTTGCCACCGCTATCCCGATATGCTCAACCTTCTTGATCATGATCTTCTCCTTTACAATGGAATACTCCCGTGCCGCTTGCCGGGCCGGAGCTCCGTCTTCCCCTTGAGACTCTCAAAAGCCGCAATCAGATAGGACCGCATCATCTTCGGCTCGATGATCGCGTCGATCCACCCCTCTTCGGCCGCCACATAGGGGTTGGCAAATTTCTGCCGGTATTCGCTGACCATCTGAACCCGCATCGCCTTCGGATCTTCCGCCCGGGCGATCTCGTCTTTGAAAATCACGGTTGCCGCTGCCTCGGGTCCCATGATCGCAATCTCCGCCGTCGTCAGGGCAATTGTAAAGTCGGTCCCCACCAGTTTTGACACCGCCATCCCCGACATCGCGCCGCCGTAAATCTTGCGCACGATCACGGAAACCCTCGGCACGACGGCCTCGCAGTAAGCATAGAGCGTCTTGGCCCCGTGACGGATGATCCCCCCATACTCCTGCTGCTTCCCGGGCAGATAACCGGGGCAGTCCACGAGATTCAATATCGGGATATTGAAGGCGTCGCAAAACCGGATGAAGCGAGCCGATTTGTCCGAGGCGTCGATATCCAGGCACCCCGCGATCACCAGCGGCTGATTGGCAATCACCCCGATACTGTGCCCGCCCAGGCGGATAAAACCGATGATGATGTTCTTCGCAAAGGCTTCCTGGATCTCGAAAAAATCGTTGTGATCCGCCACGAGGCGGATGATCCTCTTCATGTCGTAGGCCCGCTGCGGAGAATCCGGAATGATCCCCTCGATCTCCTCCGTCGGACGTCCCGGATCATCGACATCGGGAACCGCTGGAGGCGCCCCCTGGTAGTTGGACGGCAGAAAACCCAGCAGCTTCTTCACCTGCTCGAAGCACTCCTGCTCGCTCTTGGCCACCAGGTGCGCCACGCCGCTCTTCTGGCTGTGGATTTTCGCGCCCCCGAGTTCCTCCGCCGTGATCTCTTCCCCCGTTACCGCCTTGATCACGTTGGGGCCCGTGATGTGCATCTTGCTGATCCCGTCCACCATGAAGACAAAATCGCAAAGGGCAGGGGAGTAGACTGCGCCTCCAGCGCAGGGCCCCAGAATCAGACAAAACTGCGGGACGATACCGGAGGCCAGCGTATTCCGAAAGAAGATCGAACCATACTGGCCTAATCCCTCCTGGATTCTGGCGCCGCCGGAATCGATCAGGCCGATGATCGGCGCTCCCGTCTTGATCGCCAGGTCCATCACATGACAGATCTTGCCGGCGTGCGCCTTCCCCAGCGATCCCCCCATCACCGTAAAATCCTGCGAATAGAGGTACACCTGCCGACCGGCGATCTTCCCGGATCCGACCACCACCCCATCGCCGTAATACTTCTCCTTCTCCATCCCGAACTTGCTGCACTGATGGGTGACGAACATCTCGATCTCCATGAAGCTCCCCGGATCGACCAGTTGATCGATCCGCTCCCGGGCGCTGAGCTTGCCGCGCTCGTGCTGCTTGACGATCTGCTTCTGACCGCCGCCCAGGAGCGCCAGGGCTTCCTTCGCTTTCAGCTCTTCGTTCTTCTCTTTCAAGATTTCAATCCCCCCTCAATCATAATCCTACGCCGGCCGGTCCAGCCCCTTGACGATCTGGGAGCGGATGAGTCGGGGCAGCATCAGGTGATGATGCGGGCAGATCGAACGGGGGTTCTGGTACACCCCATTGGCAAATGCCACCATATAACCTCGGATCGCATCGAACCGCACCACCTCATCCACGAATCCCTTCTTCGCGCAGTAGATCGGCTGCGAGGTCTTCCGGTAGTGCTCCACCATCTCGTTCATCTTGTCGATCACCGGTCCCAGAGGCTTGGCGGAGTCCTTCTCCTTCACCAGCCGCCGGGCGTAGCTCGCCGCCGCCGCCGTCTCCCCGTGCATCACGTTGATCTCCGTGGCGGCCGTTCCGAGCGTAAAGGCGGTGTGGTTATTCGCCGTCGGTCCCCCCATCACGTAATGGGCCGCCGCCGTCCCTTTCCGGAGGACGACCAGCATCATGGGGAGCTTCGTCTGCTCGATCGAATAGATCAACGACTGTCCCAATCCCAAGAGTTCCGCCTTTTCCGCGATATCTCCCACGTCGATCCCCGAGGTGTCCTGGAACCAGATCACCGGGATTCTATCGCGTCCGCACTGCGTCACGAACTCATTCATCTTGATGAGTCCCTGCCGGTAGAGCTTCCCTCCGACGCCCCCATAGGCATTGGTGTATTCCGGGTAGTTCGGCAGGAGTCCCTGGCGGTTCCCGATCGCCCCCATCAGAAACCCGTCGATCTTCACCAGCCCCGTGTAGACCTCCGGACCATACCCGGGGCGAAACTCCAGGTGCTCCGAGCTGTCCACGAGTCTTGCCAGGACATTGTCGAAATCATAGACTGCCTTGGTGTTCAAAGGCACCAGAAACGGGATCTCCGCCGGGTCGTACTTCGGCTCGGCGGGGGCGGCCA
>CAZINF010000044.1:0-21806 GCA_964540555.1 uncultured Syntrophus sp.
GAGAAAAGCAACGGAAAAGGAGGTGATCAAACTTCTAGAGGTGAATTATTAGATCAAAAGAACCGGCGAGGAAAGAAACCAGACGTTAGGCTCCGTCACAAAATAACTACTGCAAAATCGGTTTCGGGGAGATAGTGTAGTTCCATACAGGCGAACCCCAACGATTCATGAACGAATTTTTAGAGAAAAAACGCTCGGCACGGTAAGTGTTCCATATCTGAAATGGAGGAAGCATTGCAAATAAAAAACGGCAAAGATTTCTGGGCCGGGCTGATGTTCGTCGGCTTCGGTCTTGGTTTCATGCTGATCTCGTTCAATTATCCGATGGGCTCGGCGGCGCGCATGGGGCCGGCGTACCTTCCCACCGTGCTGGGCGGCCTGCTCGCAGTCCTGGGCGCGATAGTTTTCTTCCGCGCGTTCGTTTCCAAATTCGAGCATCCGTTCAAGGTTTTCACTTTCCGGCCGCTTCTTCTGGTTGCCGCGATTGTAGTCGGAGGGGCGACCTACTTCGCCGATAGCCAGTTGAAGGGCGCGCCGATAGTGCAGTCAGCGCTCGCCGGGTTATCGCTGTTCCTGTTCATCGGCGCATTCGGGCCGCGCTCGCTGTTCCTGATCCTGCTTGCGGTAGTGATCTTCGGCTACGCGCTCAAACCGCTGGGCCTGGTGCTGGCGACCGTAATATTGATCGTGCTCAGCGCCGTGGGCGGCCACGATTTCCGCAAGAAGGAAATCGTGATCCTGACCATCGTGCTGGTGCTGTTTGGGGTGCTGTTGTTCGTCAAGGGGCTGGGACTGCCGTTCAAACTGTGGCCGGGAGAGTAGTCATGGACTTTACACTGATCCACAACCTGAGTATCGGCTTCGGCGTCGCGCTGAGCCTGCAAAACCTGATGTACTGCTTTTTCGGCGTGCTGCTCGGGACGTTAATCGGGGTGCTGCCCGGCATCGGGCCGCTTGCCACCATCGCCATGCTGCTGCCGGTGACCTTCGGTCTATCGCCGATTTCGGCGCTGATCATGCTTGCTGGAATTTACTATGGCGCGCAATACGGCGGCTCGACCACCTCCATCCTGGTCAATCTGCCCGGCGAGGCGTCCTCGGTGATCACTTGTCTCGATGGCTACCAGATGGCGCGCCAGGGCCGCGCCGGTCCGGCGCTGGCGATCGCCGCCATTGGCTCGTTCTTCGCCGGCTGCGTCGCCACCGTGGTCATCGCCCTGTTCGCGCCGCCGCTCGCCGAGGTGGCTCTGAAATTCGGTCCGGCCGAGTATTTCTCGCTGATGGTATTGGGACTGGTCGGCGCGACGGTGCTGGCGCACGGCTCGCTCGTGAAGGCGATCGCCATGACCATCCTGGGACTGCTGCTGGGCCTGGTCGGCACCGACATCAATTCCGGCATCACGCGCTTCTCCTTCGGCCTGTCGGAGCTCTCCGACGGCATCGGCTTCGTCATCGTCGCCATGGGGGTATTCGGCTTCGCCGAAATCATCTCCAATCTCGAGCAGGGGGTGGCCCGCGACGTTTTCGTCAACAAGGTCACGGGCCTGATGCCGACCTGGAATGACCTCAAGAGCAGTTCCGGCGCCATTCTGCGCGGCACCACCATTGGTTCGATGCTCGGCATCCTGCCCGGCGGCGGTGCCCTGCTGTCCTCCTTTGCCGCCTATACGCTGGAGAAGAAAATCGGCGATGCCTCGAACTTCGGCAAGGGCGAAATCCGCGGCGTCGCGGCGCCGGAATCAGCCAACAACGCCGGCGCACAGACGTCTTTTATTCCGCTGCTTACCCTGGGCATTCCGTCCAACCCGGTGATGGCGCTGATGTTAGGCGCAATGATGATCCAGGGCATCGCTCCCGGGCCACAGGTGATGACCGAGAGGCCGGAACTCTTCTGGGGCATAATTGTCAGCATGTGGATCGGCAACCTGATGCTGGTGATCCTGAATCTGCCTTTGATCGGCATGTGGGTGAAGTTACTGACCGTGCCTTACCGGCTGCTGTATCCGTCGATAGTGCTGTTCTGCTGCGTCGGCGTCTATAGCCTGTCGAACCAGCCCTTCGACGTGATGCTGACCGCGCTGTTCGGGCTCCTGGGTTACGTCTTCGTTAGGCTCAAATGCGAGCCTGCGCCGCTGATGCTTGGGTTCATTCTCGGGCCGCTGATGGAAGAAAACCTGCGCCGGGCGATGCTGCTTTCCCGTGGCGACGCGACCGTGTTCTTGACCGAGCCGATCAGCGGCGTGCTGCTCGGCATAGCCCTGGTGCTGCTGCTCATCACTCTGGCGCCTTCCGTGCGCAAGACCCGCGAGGTGGTATTCCAGGAATAGCATTTCAGCAAAAGCTTGTCAGGCCTGGGAAGCGCTACAAAACATGGTTCTTGCGCAAAATGAGTGTCGGGGCGAAAGCGATGATATCGCCGTGTTATAGGTTGAAAAAAATGGACACCAATGTTTAGGTAGGAAACCAAGAAGGAGGTGAGGAGCCGGGAAGGTCAAGGAAGCGTCGCAGAAGCGGAAGTTTTGGGTTGATCGATTAAAATCGACCCGAGAAAACGCCCTGACTATAGGGCAGACAGACTCTTAAATTGGCTCAAATACTGAGCCACACATTCAAGGGAGGTTAAGTATGCGCATCACCCATCCTTCAAAAATCATGCTGCGTGCACTGACAACGGGAATACTCGCTGCCGCCAGCATCCTGGCGACGGTCGCCCTGTTCTCGTCCAATGCACTTGCCCAAGCCTGGCCGGCAAAGCCGGTCACCATCGTTTCGCCCTTTCCCGCGGGCGGCATCACGGATCTGCTGTGCCGCATCGTCGGCGCAGAGCTCGCCAAAATTTTCGGCCAGCCGGTACTGGTGGAAAACCGCCTCGGCGCGGGCGGTGCAATCGCGATGCAGGTTGTGGCCAAGGCCGCCCCCGATGGCTATACCTTGGTGATGGGGGGCAGCGCCGTATCGACCGTCGTGCCCGCGTTCAATCGCAACATCACCTACGACCCGGTGAAGGATTTCGAGCCTGTCGCCTATGTCGCCGGACTGCCCGTCATGCTGGTGGCGCACCCCTCGATCCCCGCGGCGAACCTGAAGGAATTCATCGCCTACGCCAAGGCCAACAGCGGCAAGTTGAATTGCGCCCACCATGGCGCGGGAACCGGCACCCATCTCGCCTGCGTACTGTTCGCCAGGACCCTGGGGGTACAAATCACCGACATTGCATACAAGGGCGCGCCGCAGGTGAACCCCGACCTCCTTACCAATCGCGTGCAGTTTTACTTCGGCACCCTGCCCACTCAGATCAACTACGTGCGCGCCGGGCAGTTGCGCACTTACGGCGTGGCTTCGGCCGAGCGCGTGTCGCCGGCGCCGGACATTCCTACACTCGCAGAGCAGGGCATGCCGCTGATCTTGGATGCCTGGAATGCCTTGTATGCGCCCGCCGGGACGCCCAAACCCATCGTCGCGCGGCTCAATACCGAAATCGTGAAAATTCTCAACACGCCGGAGATCCGCAAGAAGATCGAGGCCACCGGTTCCATCGTGCGGCCGGGAACGGCAGAGCAATTGAGGAAGATGACCGTGGACGAACTCGAGCAATACCGCAAGCTCGCCGCTGAAACCAATATCCGCATAGACTGAAAAAAAGAGGAACCGCGATATGACCTATTCCATCGTTGGACATTGTAAGAAATCCGGTCAGTACGGCATAGGCATCGCCACCTATTCGCCCATCGTAGGCGCGCGTTGCCCGCTGGTCGTGCCGGGTAAAGGTGCGGCTTCGATTCAGGCGGTGGCCAATCCGCAGTTGAACCTCATCGCGCGAAAACTTGTCGAGGAAGGGCTCTCGGCCGAGAAAATAGTTGCCGAACTGCTCGCGAGCGATCCCTATCCGGATTATCGACAGATCGCGGTGGTGGACATCTACGGGCGCGCGCATGCCGTGACCGGCGCGCGCAATCCGGTCTGGTGCGGACACCGCATCGGCGAAGGCTATGTCTGCTCGGGCAATGTGCTCGTCGGCGAGCAGGTAGTGGCGGAAATGGCGAAAGCCTTCGAAGCAAGCGAGGGCGAGTCTCTCGCCGAGCGTCTGGTGCGCGCGGTGGAAGCGGGCCGCGACGCTGGCGGCCAACCCGAAGGGCAAAACTCTTCAGCCCTTGTGGTGTGCGGCCAGCACAGCTTCCCCATAGTCGATCTGCGAGTGGATCTTCACGACGCGCCGGAGGCCGAACTGCGCCGCTTGTGGGATTGGTTCGCGCCCATGGTGCCCTACTACGTGCAGCGCTCCTACACGCCCAATGTACCGCGTTGGTGGCAGTGGCGCATGGACAATGTGCCGGGCTGGATCGCCCGGCATCTGCGCAAGTAGTCGGGGGTCTGTTGACGTTTGTCGCACGGGTTGCGCGGGCGATAGGGCCCGAAAAAGGGTATTGATACCAGTTCGCTTTCTTTGGCTAGCTTTGTTGGCTGCGTCGTCGGCTTCCTCAACGTATGTATAATACGCCTCCGGCGCCTTCTGATTGCCGCCTCGTTATCCTTTGACCGGGTGCGCAACCAAAGGGGCGTGCAAAATGATATGAGCAAAATAATGTTTACTTCTGTCCATCAAATACAGATACGTCCTTGATTCTCAAGCCCGGGATTCTCGCGTTAGGTCTGGGTGTATCCGTGATTACTCCAATAACAACTATTTCATCTTTTTTCGGCGCGCCAGGCATATTAACGGAGATTGTATCCCAATGAGTACAAACAAAAGCCGCGTCTTTATAACCGATGGGAATATCCAAGGTCTCATTCATAGCGCCTACCTTGGCATTACCCATCATGATAGCCAGTCCACCATTGGTTTCATCCCTGAATGATTTGCCAAAACCTTTATCCGGATATCTAACATGCAATACTGCCGCCGCATGTTCTGCCTCCCCATCCTCACCTACCAAACATCCTTTGCCGATGCCTTCAACCTCTTGGGGTTTAATTCCCAGCGCATTTCTTGCTTTAGCAGCAAGCACGGCGCCCAAATAATTGCCAATATCGGTTAATTCATCCAGACCTTCCCTGTATTGACCTGCCAAAGGATTTTTAATAACTGCCATTGCGACTGCTTTTCTGGCTGGTTTATCCAATAAAACACCTTCAACATATGTTTCCTCAACCCAGGTCATCATTCTAAGAACTTGCAAATTCTTCATCGATACTTCCTATCAAGCAATATCGGGACTTTTATTATAACCAATGTTAATGGCGAAATTTTTTTTAATGAGCTGCCACGCCGCAAGCAGCGGGGCAGCTTGCTGATCATGTTTTAGAATAAACCAGCTTACCCTCAACGTAGGTTTGTAAAATTTCTATTTTCTCCAAATCATCCGACGCAACTTTTTTCGGATTTCCTGAAACAATCGCCATGTCCGCATATTTTCCGACTTCCAAACTTCCAATTTTATTTTCCATAAATATTTGATAAGCAGCATTAATGGTCACACCCTTGATTGCCTCGTCAACAGTAATTGCTTCATCCGCACCGATTACACTGCCGTTAACTGTTTTTCGTGTTACAGCACAATGCATAACCATAAAAGGTGTATCCATATAGATCGGCGTATCCTGATGAAACGAATGAATCAATCCGGCTTCAATCCCTGTTTTTACCGCTAGCATCTTATTGGTGCGCTCAGCACCATAAACATAATCCCGAAGAGGTTCGCCCAAATTACGAAGATGCTGAACAATGTATGAAGGCGTCAAGCCAAGCTTAGCGGCCGCTTCCGCATCCTCTTTAAATAACATTGTACCGTGTTCCAGACGATGGCGGTGGTCAAACCGTGGAGATTTAGCTAATATATTTTGATATATCTCCAAAGCTTCATGTTGGCCGCGGTCTCCCATTGCATGGAAAACTATCTGCTGGCCGGCATCATGCAGCCTTTGCAAAACTGCTTCAATTTCCTTTCGTTCGTAATTGCAGACCCCATAGTTATTCTTTTTCAAACCCAGAACTTCCTGCATAACATTATTTTCGAGGAAAGGTTCATTTAGCCAGGCGGTTCCCGAGTAGGGCGCGCCGTCATACCAGAACTTAAACCCCTGATAGTGGAAAAAATCGTTGCCAGCCGGTACGCTATCCGGGTTGATTGTCCCTTTTTCGTAATGGCTTCCCAAGGTTGTACTGACAAATCTTAAGCTTCGTTCTTTTTGTATGACATCTTCAAACATTTTGGCTGCTCCCGGCAGCTCAAATCCACCCGCATTATAAACTGTTGTGTATCCTAATGCCGAAAATTCGTTTAAATGACTTTTGACCATCTCTGCAGTGAGAGCAAGATTACCCCGGGAGATGAAATGAGATAAGAAAATCGGGAGTAGGGCGGCGAGCTCGATTATTTTCCCGGTTAATTTGCCGTTGATGTCTCTTTCGTAGTAACTGCCATGCCCTGGATCCGGTGTCTCATCAGAAAGACCTGCTATCTGCAGGGCTTTCCGGTTGACCCATCCGATATGCAGGTTCTGCATAAAGACGAATATAGGATGTTCTGTAGAGATATCATCGAACATTGCCATATCTATCTGTTCAAAATTTTGCATGGTCAGAGGCTGATAAGGATAAGCGGCAATCCATTCTCCCGGTTTTTTCTTTTGTGCCTCCTTACGTAAAATATCTGCAACCTGCTTTCTTGATTTAACAAAGCGAAGATTTATCAATGAACTTAAAATTGCGCCAGTTTCGTGATGACCATGCGGCTCGACAAAACCCGGCATTAAAGTTTTGCCTTGCAAATCGACAACCTTTGTTTCTTTTCCTTTCCATCTAATCACCTCATCGACAGTGCCGACCGCCATGATTTTACCATTTTTGATTGCCAATGCATCTACGGCAGGCAGTGCGTCATTCACGGTAATAATATTCCCACCGAGAAATATGCTATCGGCAATACAATTATCTGATAAAGACTGATCGTTAGACTTCATAAAAAATCCTTTCTTTTTAAATTATTGTTCATCAGACTTATTTTTGCTTATAATTTTTGCATTCATCTTTTGTAATCCAGGTGTTAAAATTCAATTTTTGCATCTATCTCTTCCTGTCTGGACCGATTATAGTCCTTCAGATAAGTTCTTCCGAGCACCAGAAAGCCGAAAAAACAGATTACAAAGAAAATTTGCATCAGAATCATGGCATTCATCAGCCCCAGGTATTTGGAAAAGACGCCAGTCAGGTAAGGACCGAGCATGCCGATAAACTGCATTCCGAAGATCACGCAGCCCAAAGAAACGGATCGATACCAGGCCGGCACGAGCTCCTGGCTGCTGGCATTGAGAGATGGGTTGATAAAGTTATAGAAGAAACTGGCCACAAAGATAATGACTATGCTCTGTAGATAAAAACCAGCGGCAAAGAGGACAGCGACTATCAGTGCCATGACGGCAGGAAACCATATGCGGAAGCGGAGGTCCTTTTTGATCAACATATCGGAAAGATAACCTCCCAAAGGAAATCCAACTACTCCCAGGATAGCGGTTAGTCCGGCCAGTGTTGCGGCTTTCGGCACCGACATGCCCATAACACGAATGAAGTACATCGGTATCCAGGAAAGAATTGCCACAATGGTCATGTTGATGATACCGTAGAACAGAACAAGAAGAAGAACGGATTTGTTCTTTCCTATCATTGCTGCCGCACTTTTCACTGTCAGTTTCACTTCTGTGGTTTCACCTGATGCCGTCTGCTGTTTTGCTTTGATGTCGGGGATCAACAACGCCAGAAAGCCCAGGATGATTCCCGGGAGGCCGATGGCGATCAAGGCTGTGCGCCAGCCATAGGTAACGGCCATATATCCTGCGAATACGGAACCTACAAATATGCCCATGGAGACAGCCGTGTTAAAGAATCCCAGGACGCGACCCCATTGAGCTTTTTTGAACCAGGAGGTCAGCATGGACGTGGCCGTGGGGGCAAAGCTGGCTTCTCCGACACCGAGTCCAAATCGGGCAAAAAGCAGCACAGGCAAGCTTCTGGCGAATCCGGACAGGATGCTGCATGTGCTCCAGACCATTGCCATCAGAAAGAGTAATTTACTCCGGGACCATCGATCGGCAATATACGACAGGGGAAGTACCAATATTGCCATTCCGAATAAAACGACACTTCCCAGTAAGCCTACTTCGGGGTCGGATAGGGCAAGTTCTTTCTGAATCAGCGGATAAAGTGGATTGATACCAAAGCGTGCCACAAAGTCTAAAAAGTAGAGCAACCAGACGATGGATACATAAAAGACAATTTTCGACACGGGTAACTTGACCATGGGTTCGTCCATGTCTGCGTTAATCATTTTGTTCTTTTCAATATCTTTTGACGTCATAATGTTTTACTCCTTTCATAGTCCTGAAAAGGGTATTAAAATTCTGTATGGAGAGGTTCTTTGACCCTCCAATACTTCTATCAGAAGGCGCCATCTGGCTTGCTGCAAACGGAAGGGCCCCGACAGCTCTTGCCTGGTTTTCTGCCTAAGAAAAACTTTGTGCAGAACTGCGGCAATAAACGCCTTGATCAGACCTTGCCGCTAACACACATTAATGCAAAGCACGTGCCTGATAAATAGTTAATAAATACAATAGATGTGTATGATATTTTTGAGAACTACTTCATTTGGCGGATAATCTATCATTTTTCGTAGTAATCTTTGATATTTCAAAGTATTAATTTATTATTTCTTCTATCTGTGATAGTTATAATATACGTTGTCGAATAGGAGAATTTTCCATGGATGAGAAAGATTTCTTCGTCGGCGCCACATTACGTATCTGCAGCAGTTTGGAAATCGAAAAAGCCCTCTGGAAATGCCTCATGTATATCCGCGATTACATGCCGGCAGATCGACTCTATCTTCGAAGAGATAATCTGGAAAATAGAATCATAAATGTAATTGCCACGGCAACTGTTGAGGGCGGAAGTCTATCCACTGATCAGATTCCCATGGCTCTGAACTATAGCGAATCGATGGAAGATGTCTGGATCGCCAACGATGTTGAGAACCATTATCTCCTGAAGCATTACTTGAATCATCTGGATAAAAATTCCTCTCTTGTCAATTTGCGGCTCATCATCGGAGAACAATTCATTGGATCGCTTATTCTTTCCGCTCAAGGGAAAAATCGTTATACGGAGGAACATGCGAAGTTACTCGCTCTATTGAGGGAGCCTTTCGGCATTGCCCTGGCCAACAGCCTGAGGCATCGTGAAGTGCTGAAACTGCAAGACAGGCTTCAAGATCATAATCGCTATCTCCAGACTGAACTGCTGCGAATCTCCGGTGATGATATTATAGGAAAAAACGCGGGTCTGCGCGGTGTAATGGAAGCGGTCAATCAGGTTGCTCATCTTCAAACACCCGTCCTGCTCATTGGAGAAACCGGAACGGGCAAGGAGGTGATTGCCAACGCAATCCACAGCCTCTCCCCGAGAAAGGACGGTCCCTTCATCAAGGTAAATTGCGGAGCGATTCCGGAGACCATAATAGATAGCGAATTATTCGGTCACGAAAGAGGGGCATTTACGGGGGCATTTGCACAAAAACGAGGCCACTTTGAACGGGCACACGAAGGGACGATTTTGTTGGATGAAGTAGGGGAACTGCATCATGATGCCCAACTGAGGATGCTTCGTGTTCTTCAGGATAAGGAAATATATCGCATTGGCGGTTCCAAACCAACCAAAATCAATATCCGCCTAGTTGCCGCGACTCACCGTAACCTGGAAGATCTTGTGCAGAGAGAAAAATTTCGTAGCGACCTGTATTTCAGGCTGAGGGTCTTTCCAATCATTATTCCTCCTTTGAAACAGCGTAAAGGCGACATCCCTAATTTAACACAGCATTTTATAGATAGAAAGTCCCGGGAAATGGGCATTACCGGTCCCCTCTCCCTTGCCACCGGTGCCTTAGATGATCTGATGCAATATGATTGGCCAGGAAATGTGCGTGAACTGGAAAATGCAGTCGAACGCGCTTTAATTTTGAGAAAAGGTCGGTTTATAGACTTCAAAGACATTATTAATCCGTTTTCTCCGGGTGTCCCTGGCAAGGTTGTGCCCCAAAAAAATCAACCGCAGAGCCTGGACCAACTCGTCGCTGAAGAGATTTCAAAAGTCCTGACGATGACGGGAGGAAAGGTGGAAGGGAAAAACGGGGTGGCGGCTGTCCTGGGTGTAAATCCGAACACCCTGCGCAGCCGTATGAAGAAAATGGGAATACCCTTTGGCCGTCAATACATACAGGAAGTATGGCAAACTCAAAGTAATCCCTAAAATATTTCCCGCGTTCAAAACCAGCGGCGATGGAACCAGCTGCATCCGTATGAGCAAACAAGGACGTAAGGAACCCCGGAAGATCCTCTTTATGGTCGCCATGGTTGCCCTGACGGCCAATCCCCACATCCGAAAAATCTACGAAGAACATACGGAAAAGGGAATGAAAAAGATGGCAGCCATCGGACTGTGCATGCACAAGATCCTGCGGATCATCTACGGTATGCTGAAAAACAACCAGGCCTATGATTCCCAGGTGGACCAGAAAAACAGGGAAAATAGGCTGGCCCGGAAAGCGCCTCGCAACGTGAAAAATGAAAACCGCCGTTATGAGATATTTGATCAGCAGGCGCCGATCTCCAGGAGGCAAAGCAACAAAAGGAAGGAATGGAAACAGTCCCAAGGTGATAACATCACCAAGTGCGGGATTGGTGTTCCCATCCCCTCCGTTGCTTGAACTAACAAACGCAGGAGGAATTGTCCAGGTTTTACCAAATTTTCAAAGGGCGACTCTCAACCCTGATTGACATGAAAAATGTCAATCTCTACTGTTGACTTTGAAAGGAATAGCTAATTTTTAATTTTCCCTGTACCCAAACTCCCGGAGCATCCGCGGATCGTTGGTCCAATCTTTCGCGACGCGGACGAAAAGTTCCAGGAAGACTTTCGCGGCGAAGAATTTCTCCATCTCCAACCGAGCCCTGGTACCGATCTCCTTGAGCATCGCCCCCTGCTTCCCGATGATGATCCCCTTTTGTGAATCCTTTGCCACGTGGATCGTCGCGGCGATCCGGATCAGGTTCTTCCCCTCGTCCTCCTTGAAGGAGTCGATGACGACGGCGGTCGCATAAGGGATCTCCTGGTGGGTGCGGATCGTAATCTTCTCCCGGATGATCTCTGCGGCAATGAACCGTTCGGAGCGGTCCGTCATCATCTCTTCGGGGAAATACCGGGGCCCTTCGGGGAGGAGTGTCCAGATCTCCCCGATGAGGCCGTCCACGCCTTCGCCTTTCAGGGCGGAGAGGGGGATGATCTCCCGGAAGGGGTACAGGTCCCTAAACGCGTCGATGAGGGGCAGCAGAAGCCGCCTTTCCTCGAGGTCGATCTTATTAATGACGAGAAAGACCGGCGGATGCTGATCCCGAAGGGACTCGATGATGAAACGGTCGTCCGGGTGGGGTGCGGGGCCGGTCTCGGTGAGGAGCAAAAGGAGATCGACATTCCCGAAGGTGACTCTCGCGGCATCGACCATCGCCCGGTTCAGGGGGGTGGATCCCCGGTGGATCCCCGGCGTATCGAGGAAGATCATCTGTCCCGGCTGAGGCGCACCGAGATTTTTGATTCCCATGATTCGATTCCGCGTCGTCTGGGGTTTATGCGTCGTGATGGAAATCCGCTCGCCGACGATCCTGTTCAATAGGGTCGATTTCCCTACATTGGGCCTGCCGATGATGCCGATAAATCCGGATTTGAACATGTCTGCCTCCGCAAAATGGTTGTGTCCACGATAGTATGCCGGACTTCGCCGGGCAACTACGACTCCTCTACCGACAGGACGATTTGCCGAGTTTCAGGAGAAATTAAAGCTCTCGAAACTCCGTCATTTGTCCGGACCAGTCCGTCTTCACCCGCCGGTTTCCTTCGCTCAAGATCAGTATCCGCCTCGCGAGGGAGGGATCTGCCGTGATGCGGATATCGGCCGGTTTAAAGCGCGCCTTCAGGGTCGCGATATTTTCTTTTTGCGGACCCTTGAGATGGGAAACGTCGGCAGGGGAGACGGTGAACGTGAGGGTTTTTCCCCGGATGAAAGCCGAAGAAAGGGCGGATTCGACCAGGGCGGCGGCCATCTCAAGAAAAATAGCGGATTCGACAAGCGACCCGAAGGCCGGATGGAAGGGCCCCGCGACGACCGCTCCCGGCTCTTCCAACCCCCGTGTGGTCTGGAGGCCCATGCGGATAACGGGAATCCCTGCGCCGCTCAGCTTTTTGAGGGCATCTTTGCATTGGAAGACCGCCTCTGAAAGGGTTAGCGGCGTATAGCCTCCCCTCCGGAATGCGTCGGCAAGGGGGGTGTCCCGAAGGACAATCGTCGGGTGGATCCGGACCATATCGGGAGAAAGGGCGATCGCTTTGTCGATCGTTCGAGCGAAACGCTCCGGGCTGTCTCCGGGAAGACCCGCCATGAGATGGATCCCCGTCGCAAAGCCTTGCTCCTTGAGGAGGGACACTGCATGCAGGGTATCCGCTTCCGTGTGTCCCCGCTGCGAAAGGAGCAGGACATCGTCGTCGAGAGACTGTGCACCGATTTCCACCGTCCTTACCCCGAAAGCCTTGAGCAGATCGAGACCCTCCGCGTCGATTTCATCGGGGCGTGTCGAGATACGGATGGCATCTACCGTGCCCTCCCGCAGGAAGAACGCCGCGAGTTCGAGGAGACGCCGCTGTTCTTCCCGGGGCATGCCGGTGAACGTCCCCCCGTAAAAGGCGATCTGGACGGGGCCGCTTTTCCGCCGGCTGCCCCCGAGATAAGCGTGGACGGTCTCCCTAAAGCCGGTTTTCTCGAGCCGGTCCGGACGGTTCTCCGCGGTCAGTCCCTCGTTGCAGAAGAGACAGCGGTGGGGGCAGCCCCTGTTCATGATGAAGATGGGGATGATCATGGGCCGATCGTTTCCGTCTCGCCGGCGGGCAAAGGACCGTTTTTTCGGAGCGTCTCGAGGGCCATTTTGGCGGCCTGCTGTTCAGCCTCTTTCTTGTTCCTCCCTGTTCCGGTCGCGATGATCCGCTCTCCGATGACAAGGCTCATCTCGAAGCGTTTGTCGTGATCCGGTCCGGTTTCTTCGATTATGGCGTAGCGGGGGAGTTCCTGGAAGAGGGTCTGGCAGATCTCCTGGGCGGCGGTCTTATAATCCCGATAAACGGCTGCGGCTGTCCCTGCCTCGATGAGCGGTTCGAAGAGCGTTCCGGTGAACGCAGCGGCCCGGTCAAAGCCCCCGTCGAGATACATCGCTGCGATGATGGATTCGAACGCGTTCGCCAGCAGTGAGGGTTTCATCCGGCCCCCCGAGGCCTCTTCCCCCCGTCCGAGGAGGAGGAACTCACCGATCCGGAAACGCCGGGCAAGTCCCGCAAGAGGCTGTTCGTTCACGACGGAAGCCCGCAGCTTGGAGAGCTCCCCTTCGGTATAGCCGGGGAATTTCTTCATGAGCATATCGCTGACGGTGAGCTCCAGAACCGCATCTCCCAGAAACTCCAGCCGTTCATTGTCCTTGCAGAGCAAGCTGATGTTCTCGTTGACGAAAGACCGATGAGTCAGGGCGTTGTCCAGCAATCCCATGTCCTCAAAGCAATAGCCGAGCGATGCCTCCAGCTCCTTCAGCGCCCTCACTCTTTCCTCATTCATTCATCAAGTACCTCTGCAATGAGCTTGCCGTTCCGGAAGGATACGGGCAGCGCGCTGACGATACGGTTGGCGTCGGCGGCGCCGCGGCAGACGACGGGGATATAGTTGTCGGAGAATCCTGTGAAAAATCCGGTGGATTTGTCTTTTTTCCCTTCGATGAGAACGGCCAGCGGCGCTCCGATGAATTTCTCGGCGAAGGTGCGCCTTTTTTCGGCTCCGATGGTCCGGAGGCGTTCCACCCGCCGCTTCTTGTCCGCCTCGGGAACCTGGCCGGGCATTGCATCTGCTGGCGTCCCGGGACGCCGGGAGAAGGGGAAGACATGGAGGTAGGCGAAAGGCAGCTCTTCGACGAGTCGCAGGGTATTGGCGAAGGCTGCCTCCGTCTCGCCGGGGAATCCGGCCATCACATCGATCCCGATGGCGATACCCGGGATGGTCGCGAGGACGTCCCGGATCAGATCCCGGAAGAAGGCCGCGTCGTAGTCCCGGTTCATGGCAGCGAGGATTCCGTCGTCGCCGCTCTGGAGAGGGATGTGGAGGTGACGGCAGACGATTCCGGATGATCCCATGAGCGAAAGGAGTTCAGCGGTGATCTCCCGAGGTTCGATCGAACTCAGGCGGAGCCGCCCGATCGGACGTTCTTCGACGATGCGCCTGACCACCGCTGTCAGGTCGGTGGCGGGAACGAGGTCGCGGCCATAGGCGCCGAGGTGGATCCCCGAGAGAACCACCTCGCGGAAACCTCTTCGGGCGAGGGAGGCGACACCGTCCTGGATCTCTGCAGGCTGGAGGCTCCGGCTCCCGCCCCGCACCCTGGGGACGATACAGTAGCTGCAGAGGGCATCGCAGCCGTCCTGGATCTTCAGAAAGGCGCGGGTGTGTCCTGGAATGGCGGTTGCCCCAAGAGAAGAGAACTTTTTTTCGCTCCGGATGTCGCCGACATGGACCTGGGGCCCTTTTCCCGCGGCCAGTTTGTCGAGGAGCTCGGTCAGACGGGGCTTTTCACCATTTCCGGCGACGATCCGGACGCCGGGAATCCGGGCGATCTCTTCCGGCGCTCTCTGGGCATAGCAGCCGGTGACGAGGACGACTGCCGCCGGATTTCTCCGGATCGCCCGGCGGATGAGCCGGCGGGACTGGTCATCGGTCCTGCCGGTGACCGTGCAGGTGTTGACGATGTAGCAGTCCGCCTCCGCCTCGAAGGGAACGAGCGTCATACCTCGGACAGCCACGGCCTCTGCGATCCTGGCCGATTCGCACTGGTTGACCTTGCAGCCTAAGGTGGTTATGGCGACCTTGAACATCGGGTTTCTTTTCATTACTGAAATCTAAACGCCCTGTCCGCCATTTGTCAAGGCGAAAGGATTTTTCCGCGAAAGGATTTTGTGGTTTTTCCCGCGGTTTTCAGGTAGAATACCGCTCCATTCTCTCAAGGAGGTGCCATATGCAGGAAATCGTCAAGATGGCGTCGGAATATCCGCTTGTGGCGATAGGGATAGCTTTGGTCGTCCTGGTGATCTTCGTTCCTATATTCAAGAAACTGGTCAAGATCGCCCTGATCCTGCTGCTTGTCGCCATTGCCATCGGAGGCTATTTCTATGTGCAGTATCCCGAAAAGAGGCCTGCAAATTTCGGTGAGGCCTTTGATAAGGCCCGCAACGAAGCCGGTCGCGTCCTGGACAAAGGAAAGGAGACCATTGAGAAGGGCAAGGAACTCATGGACAAGGGGATAGAGGTTTATGATAAAGGCAAAGCGGTTCTGGAAAAAGGAGTCGACAAAGGAAAGGACGTCGTCAACCAAGGAAAAGGCGCCACCGAGGAGATCGGGAAAAAGATAGGGGGAGGAAAGGAGACCGGGTCAAAGTAGACCTCCTGCAGTTCTCTTCCTTGCGGGAAGCCCCTCCCTGTAAGCGGGAGCTTCGCTTGCTGCATTCATCAATTGATATCGATAATCATTAAAGAAGAGTAACACCATCTTATTGTCAGGAGGAAAACAATGAGACATTTATCGCTTTGGGTCATGTTGACGATTTCGGCGTTTTTGACGGCGGGCGGCGCCGACGCGCAGCCTGCGACCGATTATCCGACGAAAGCGATCCGCATGGTTGTTCCGTTTGCGCCGGGGGGCGCCTCGGACTTTGTTGCCCGCATCATTCAGCCGAAACTCTCAGAGATATTGGGACAGCCGATCGCGATCGAGAACCGGGCCGGCGCCGGCGGCAACATCGGCGTCGAAGTCGTTGCGCGCGCGGAACCCGACGGATACACCATCCTGCTGGGCAACGTCGGCACCATGACGATCAATCCGCACCTCTACGTCAATTTCAAAATCAAGCCGATGCGCGATTTGATTGGCATTTCGGCCATCGCGGATCTCCCCGGGGGGATTGCCCTGCACCCTTCGTTGCCGCCCAACACGGTCACGGAACTGGTCGCTTACGCCAAGGCCCGGCCGGGACAGCTGAACTATGGTTCCGCCGGGGTCAGCAGCGCCCAGAGCCTCTGTTTCGAGTTTCTCATCGACAAGGCGGGGCTGAATATCCAGCATATCCCTTACAAGGGCGGCGCCGGAGCCGCGACGATCGGAGCCCTGAGCGGCGAGGTCAAGATCGCCGTGGGGACGATGGCCTCTTTCGCCCCGCACCACGGCAGCGGAAAACTTAAAGTGGTGGGGGTTCTGGCCGAGAAGCGCCTGGCCAGTCATCCCAATCTTCCTACTCTCGTGGAATCGGGTTTTCCGGAGCTGACCACCGCCTCATGGCAGGGGATCTTTGTACCGACAGGAACGCCGAGGCCGATCGTAACCAAACTTCATGCGGCCCTGCTGAAGGTTTTGGAAGACAAGGATGTAAACGACCGCTTCGCCCAGGTCAGCGCGGTAAAGATCGCCAACAAGACGCCGGAGGATTTCGCCGCCTTTATGAAGACGCAGACCGACTTCTGGGGAGGGCTGATCAAGCGGCTGAATGTGCCGACGATGTGATCGTCTCACAAGGAAACAGACACGATGGAAGCCCTTTTGAACCGGTCGGATCGGCGGAGGTATTCGTTAACCTGCTGATCGAATCGAGCGCTGCGGGCGGTTACTTTTACGACCTGAGGAGATTTCTCTGCATCGGCAACGACCGTTTCCTCGTCAGCGAAGCCCGTTCGGCGCCCTTTCCCCCGTCTCCAGGAGCATGTCCCAGTCCAGTGTAGGAAAGACGAGGTGGAGGTTGTGGTCATCGTCGACAAGGCGGCTTTCAAGGTTTTTGAATAGCCGCTCCGCGATCCGACGGGTCGGCTCCGGGGGGACGACGATGTCATGCCGCCCGTGATAGAGCGTCACCGGCGGCTCAAGCGGCTTTTCGTAGTAGGGGCTGAAATCGCCATGGCCGAGGGCCGGGGCGAGGAGGATAAGACGCCGGATCCGCGCCTCATTTTTGCATGCATACAGCGCGGCCATGAGGCCTCCGTAACTGGAACCGACGAGGATTAGACTGTTCTTTCCGGCGAGGCTTTGTTCGAGCCGCGCCATTCTCTCCTCAAGAGGGCCGGAGAAGTCCCACATTAGCATCTGGGGGTATCTCTCGCGGAAGAAAGCTCCCTTGGTCCCTCGACTGCTGCTGTCGAGTCCGTGGATAAACACACGCGTAAAATCCATCATATCTCAACCCCTTTCGCATTGCTTTCCATAACCCGGTGTGTTAGAAATATTCAAGCAGAAATATGGGAACCCGCTACGCCAAGAGCCTCTTTTGGGGGTTCCCAGGGGCACTTTTCACAGGAGAGGTAACCGGTATGTCGCTTGTCTTTCCATTCAGGGCGCTCAGACCCGCACAACCGTTTGTCAGTCGGGTCGCCGCGCCTCCCTATGATGTCATGAACCGCGCGGAGGCGCAGCAGTTCGTCCGCGGCAACCCGCTGAGCTTTCTCCACGTGGAGAAATCCGAGATCGACGTTCCCGATGCGGCGGGTGTGGATGATCAGCGGATCTATGACCGGGCCAGGTGTAATCTGAAAGAGATGATCGGCAAAGGGATCCTCCGGCGTGAAGATGGCCCGGCGTTTTATCTCTACCGGCAGCGGCTGGGGGGGCATGAACAGACCGGGATCGCGGCCGGGGTCAGCATCGCCGAATATGAGGCGGGTCGGATCAGGCGGCATGAATTGACGAGGGATGACAAGGAGAGGGAAAGGACGCGTCATATCGACACCGCAGGGGCGCAGACGGGGCCGGTCTTCCTCACATACCGGGGGGAGGAGGCGATCAGCCGTCTGGCGGCGCGGGTGGCATCCAGGCCGCCCGAGTATGATTTTACCGCCGGTGACGGTGTGGACCACACCGTTTGGGTCATCGATGATCAGGCGGAGATTCGGGAAGTCGTGGAAGGGTTTGCCAAGGTCGATTTCCTCTATATCGCCGACGGCCATCACCGGGCTGCCGCTGCGGCGACGGTCGCCCGCCTCCGGACGGAGCGGAATCTCTCTGATCGGGGGGACGAGGCGTATCATCTCCTGATGGCCGTCCTTTTCCCCCAGCAGCAGGTCCGGATCATGGATTACAACCGTGCCGTCCGGGATCTCAACGGCCTTACGGAAAGGATGTTTCTGGAGAGTGTCGGTGAAAGATTCTTCATTTCGGAAGGTTTTGCAGAGAAGTCACCGGCTCAGCGCCATGAGTTCGGGATGTATCTGGGCGGGACATGGCGCCGGATTGCAGCCAGGAAGGAGATCCTGCGGGATGACGATCCCGTCGACGGCCTGGACGTCTCCCTCCTTCAGGAGCATCTCCTCGGCCCGGTCCTCGGTATCCTTGATCAGCGGACGGATACCCGGATCGCGTTCATCGGCGGCAGCCGGGGGATGATCGAGCTGGAAAATCTCGTCGACCGAGGCGATTGTGCGGTGGCCTTTTCCCTTTATCCCCCCACGGTGGGGGAGATGATGGCGGTGGCAGACGCCGGCAGGGTGATGCCGCCGAAATCCACCTGGTTCGAACCCAAGCTCTTGAGCGGCCTGTTCGTCCATCTCCTGACGGCTTCGTAAAAAGTATGGATAAGGATGTTCTCGCCGATGAATCCGACGAGACGGTCGATGGGATCCTTGGGGGCCGCCTCCGAATCATCCAGAAGCGAAGAGGGTATCGCTTTTCTCTGGACGCCCTCCTCCTGGCCCAGTTTGCGGGCCTGCGAGAGGGGGATGATCTGATCGATCTGGGGACGGGAAGCGGAGTGGTCGCCCTGATCCTGGCTGATCGCTATCGCTGCGGGAAGGTCCTCGGCATCGAGATCCAGGAGGAACTCGCGGTGATGGCCGGAAGGAGTGTGGCAATGAACGGCCTCGCCGGGCGTGTGGAAATCCGCCGGGGCGATGTCCGCCTTCCGGAGACGATCTGCCCTCCTTTGTCCTTCGATGCGGCTGTCTTCAATCCTCCCTATCGGCGACTCGGGTCGGGTCGGACGAATCCCGATCCTGAAAAAGCCGTCGCGCGGCATGAAATGGAAGGAGATGCCGGGGATTTTCTTGCCGCCGCCAGACATGCCCTTCGTGAAGGGGGTCGTGTGTACACGATCTATCCGGCGAGGCGGATGGTGGAGATGCTCTGCCGGATGAGAACCTGCAGGATGGAACCCAAAAGGCTCAGGATCGTCCATTCCCGCCCCGGAGGAGCGGGAATATTTGCGCTTGTCGAAGGGGTGAAGCGGGGACGGGAGGAACTGGCCGTTCTGCCGCCGCTTTTCATCTATGGAGAGAAGGGGGGATATACGGGCGAGGTGACGGCTATTTTGCGGGCGCTTTCGGCTTCCCGCTGTGACGGCGGCGGCTGATCTCTCGCGTCATGACCCGCTCCAGGATCTCCTGGAGTTCCGGGTCACGGACGGTTGCGAGACTTTCCCGAATCATGTTCCGGTCGCGATCCGGAAGCGGCGAGAGGGGGGAGGCAGGCGGCGGCTCCCCTGCGCCGCCCGGCGGAGGGGGAGGGATATCGCCGATGGTAAAAAAGAGCGCCCTTACCTCTTCCTTGCCGGAGAGTTCGTTGATCTTGCCGAGGATCTCCTCCTTCATGAACTGGAGCTGATGCAGCCAGACCGGCGCGGAAACCCGGACGTAGAGAGTCCCTCGTTTCAACGTGTCGGGATGGGTCTGGGCGGCGATCTGGGGACCGACGGCCCGTCTCCAGATACTGAGAAGATATCGGTCCGTCGAGGTATGGGGAATATTCCTCTTCTTGAGGATCTTCTGGAGGATCTCGCCCAATATTTCCAGTTTTACCCGTTTTGTCCGTCTTCGCATGGATTTTTCTCTCACAGTTTGCAGGGGAGGTCAAGGTGAATGGGGCCGTCGTGTATTAGGGCGTGTATTAGGGCTTGAAAAATCGGCGTTTTAGTGATAATAAATCAATCGGATAAGCCCTCATCAGGATGCGAATGTGACAGAGCGGTTTCAGAAACAGAGGATGAAGATGGTCGATGGCCAGCTCCGGGCGAGAGGCATCGCTGATCAACGGGTATTGAAGGCCATGGAAAAAATCCCCCGCCATCTCTTTGTCGACGAGGGGCTGGCCGAGCAGGCCTATAACGACAATCCTCTTCCCATCGACCGTCAGCAAACCATCTCGCAGCCCTACATTGTTGCGCTGATGTCCGAGGCGATGGGGCTGACCGGAAAGGAAAAGGTTCTCGAGATCGGCTCCGGTTCCGGGTATCAGACCGCCATTCTTGCGGAACTGGCCGAGAGGGTCTTCACCATAGAGCGCATAGCCGCACTCGCGACGAAGGCGAGGAAGGTTCTCGAGTCGCTGAACTATTACAATGTCGCTGTCCGAGTGGGCGATGGAACGTACGGGTGGCGCGAGGAATCACCTTTTTCGGCGATCATGGTCACTGCCGGTGCACCGCGGGTCCCGAAACTTCTGATCGAACAGCTTGTCGTCGGCGGCCGGCTGGTGATTCCCGTAGGAAACCGCAGCTCCCAGGTTCTGCTGAAGCTGACCCGTCTTTCCCAAGATCCGGAGGACCTCAAACAAGAGGACCTGGGCGGCTGCCGTTTTGTAGATCTTATCGGGGAGTACGGGTGGGACCACTTATGACCAACCGGCCACTATTTCGGGCATGTTCATGCATCATTACCTGCCGGAAAGTCATCAGTTTTCTCCTGATCGGCGCGATATTTCTCTCCTGTTCGGGTTACCCGATCAGAAGCTCCCGACCCCGAGGCATCTACCATCGTGTGAAGAGTGGAGAGACACTGTCAGCCATCGCGAGGGCCTATCATGTCAAACTTCAAGACCTGGCGGAGATCAATAACATCGGCAAGCCCGATCAGATCGAAATGGATAGTGTGATTTTCATTCCGGACGCAAGCCAGATCGTGGACGATGTCATCACCGCGGCCAGGTCGCAGGCCCCCCGAGCGGAAATCCCGATTTATGATGCGACGGACGTGGAAACCAAGAAGGAAACGGCGCCGGTTGTTCCTCGAAAAGAGTCCCCGAAAAAAGAGACGGTGACCGAGCCGGCAAAGCGCCGTGAAAAAGCGCCGGTCGATATGACAATGAAGGATCGCGCCACCCTTTCCTCGAAGAAAGAATGGGACAGGGTTGCACCAGGGGTTTCCGGGAAGGCTGGAGGTGTTGAAATAGTTGAAAGGACAGCAAAAAAGAAGGAAAATGGCGAGAAAGTGGATGAGATCCAGTTCGACAAGGAGCGTTTTATCTGGCCGGTTAAGGGAAAAGTGATCTCCTTGTTCGGCATCCAGCCGAACAAGATGAACTTCAACGGCGTCCGAATCGCCGCTACCGAGGAGGCGGCCGTGCAGGCGGCGGCGGGCGGGACGGTTATCTTCTCCGCCCCTCTGAAGGAATACGGGGAGACGATCATCATCAGGCACGAGGATAACTATGCCACCGTGTACACCCATTTGGGAACGAGAACCGTCCGGGGGGATGCCCGCGTCAATAAGGGCGATAGAATTGCCTTTCTCGGCAAAGCAGACGCCAGGGAAGGGGCGTATCTCTATTTTGAGATCCGCCATATGAACAAGGCCCGGAATCCTCTATTCTTTCTCCCATAGCTTCCATGATCCACCACCAAAAAAATGAAAAACCTCGTTGATCCTGATAAAACAGGG